>CAYODS010000011.1:0-42364 GCA_964402765.1 uncultured Halobacteriales archaeon | reverse complement strand
CCAGGTAGTCCATCCGGTCGACGTCGAGTTCGCCGGAGACGAGTTGTCCCAGGCGACCCTCGCCGGCGACGAGGTCGGCGATCCGCCCGGGCGAGAGGTCGTAGGAGCGAAGCGTCTCGCCGACGGCGCCGTCGTCGAGCAACTCGTGGACGTCGTCGTGGTACTTGCCGGTGCGGCGGTGGATCAGGTCCTCCAGGTTATGACTGAACGGGCCGTGACCCACGTCGTGCAGGAGGGCGGCGGCCTTCACCCGGCGGGCCTGGCGCGAGCGGTCGTCGACGGCGTCGAGGTGGCCGATCGCCTCACAGGAGAGGTGGTAGACCCCCAGCGAGTGCTCGAAGCGGGTGTGGTTCGCGGAGGGGTAGACGAGGTTGACCGTCCCGAGCTGGCGCACCCGGCGCAGGCGCTGCACCGCCGGCGTGTCCAGCAGGTCCCGGGCGACGCCCTCGACCGTGATGTGGTCGTGGACGCTGTCCTTTATCGTCTTCATCACCCGCCCGTTGTGCGGCTCGCGGTAAAGACCTCCGGAACGGACCGTCAGCGCGAGACGGCCTCGACGTCGCCCTCGATGACGGCCTCGACCTCGTCGCGGGTGACCGTCGCCACGTCGCCGGGGACGGTGTGTTTCAGGGCGGCGGTGGCGGTGGCGTAGTCCAGGGCGTCGCGGATGTCGTCGCCCTTCAGCCGGCGGGCGACGAAGGCGCCGGAGAAGGCGTCGCCCGCGCCGATGGGGTCGAGCGTGTCCGTCTCGTACCCCTCGTGGTCGTGGACGACACTGTCGTGCCAGGCGATCGCCCCGCGGTCCCCGCGGGTGACGACGACGGTCGTGAAGTCGTAGTCAGCGGCGATCCGGTGGGCGATCGAGGGGGGGTCCTCGCCCTCGTAGCCGAGCACGTTCCGGGCGTCGCGGGCGGCGACGACGAGCACGTCGACGGCCGGGAACAGCTGTTCGAGGGTCTCGCGGGCGTGGTCGGTCGGCCACATCCGCGAGCGGTAGTTCACGTCCAGGGCGACGGTCGTCCCCGACTGGCGGGCGACGCCGAGCAGGTTCGCCGTCGCCTCCCGCGCGGCGCCGGACACCGCCGGGGTGATGCCGGTGACGTAGAAGCCGCGGGCGTCCCGGACGAGTTCGAGTTCGAACTCGTTCGCGTCGACGGTGGCGAAGGCGGTGTTCGACAGGTCGTACTGCACGTCGACGCCGCGGGGCTGGCCGGCCTGTTCCACGTAGTAGGTGCCCTGGCGACCGTCGTCGCTCCAGACGAGTTGGGTCTCGATGCCCTTCCCACGGAGTCCGCGCTCGACGCGGTGGCCCAGCGGCGTGTCCGGTAACTTCGACATCCAGGTGGCGTCGGCACCGAGCCGGTCGGCGGCGACCGCGGTCGCCGGCGCCGACCCCGCCGCCCGGGCCTCGAACTCGCGGGCGCTCTCCAGACGCTCGCCGCGAGGCGGGGTGAGACGGAGCACTCCCTCGCCGAACGTGACCAGTTCGCTCACGCCGACCCCTCCCGGCGCCGGCCGTGCTGTCGACCTCGCTCGTCCATACTGGAGGTGGCGACCGCTCCTTCATAAATGCAGGCGGACCGCCTCGCGAACTGACGACACCCGGTCTCCGTCGCTGACGGCCCGCACCGACCGTCCGAGCGAGGTCGTCGGGTGTCAGCCGCCGTGACCCGGGTAGTCCCGCTCGAAGCGGGCCTCGATCTCGGCGGCGTCGACCCGCACCACCGTCGGCCGACCGTGCGGACAGGCGTAGGGGTTCTCGCAGTCCTCGAGCGCCGACAGCAGGTCGGTCACCCGTCCCTCGGTGAGCGACGTGTTGCCCGTCACCGACGGGTAGCACGCCAGGTCCGCGAGAACGGCGTCGACCGCCGCCTCCACCGACGCCCCAGGGTCGACGCCGTCGACCACGTCCGCGAGTGCCTCCCGCAGCAGTTCGGGCGCGGCAGCGGCGTCGATCACCGCCGGCACCGCCGTCACGCGGAGGCGGCGGTCACCCGCGTCCTCGACGGTGAACTCGAAGCCCAGCCGTTCGAGCGCCTCGCTCGCCGCCGCCGTCGCCGCCTCCGCCGCCGTGACCGGCACCGTGACCGGCGACGCCAGTCGCTGGCGGTCGGGGTCCGCGAGGCGCTCGCGCAGGCGCTCGTAGTTGACGCGCTCGTCGGCGGCGTGCTGGTCCACGAGCACCAGTCCGTCGTCGGTCTCGCCGACGAGGTAGGTGTCGTCCAGTTGCCCCAGAACGCGCATCGCCGGCAGGCGGTCGCCGCCGTGGTCGGGCGCCGCGGCGTCGCCCGAGAGGGTGCGCTGCTCGCTCGCCCCCGCAAACCGCTCGCCGGACGGGTCCGAGCGCGAGTCGCCCTCGGGGTCGTCCCCGGCCGCCGACAGCGAGGTCTGCCGGGGCGCGTCGGCGTCGGTGTCCGGGTCACCCGCCGGCTCCGTGGAGGCACGTTCCTCGTGGTCCTCGGTGTCGGGACTGGTGCCGGCCGCCGCCGGCCGCGACCGGCCGTGCCCGCCCGGCGTGTCGGGACTGTCCCGGCGCTCCGGGGAGTGGTCGGGCTGGTCCCCGGCGTCCTGGTGGGGGGCGCTCCCGTCACGGGAGGAACGGTCGGGGTCGCTGGCGGTCCGGTCGTCGCGGGCGGTGGCGCCGCGGTCACCCCTGGCACCGGCGGGGGTCGTGTCGCCGCTCGCGCCGTCACCGGCCGGCGAGACGCTGGTCTCGTCCGGCGCCGAGCGGCCACGGGGGGCCGAGGACCGCACCAGGCCGTGATCCAGGAGGGCGGCCCGGACGGCGTCGCGGACGCTGCGGCGCACGGCGTCGTCGTCGTCGAAGCGCACCTCGGTCTTGCGGGGGTGGACGTTCACGTCGACGCTGCCCGGTGCCGTCGAGAGAAAGAGGACGGCGAAGGGGTAACGGTCGCCGGCGAGTTGGCCGCCGTAGGCCTCCACGACGGCGTCACGCACGGTCGGGGAGCGGACGTACCGGCCGTCGACGAAGGTGGCGACGTAGTCGCCGCTGCTGCGGGTGGTCTCGGGGTGGCTCACGTAGCCCGCGATCCCCTCTGCCGGCGCCTCGGTGTCGGGATCGACCGACAGGTCGGCGCCCGGCGGCCGCAGACCGTCGAGGTCGTCGGCGACGGCGGGCGGGTCGCCGCCGACGACGGGCACCATCGACTCCGCCACCTCGCGGCCGTACACCGACATGACCGCGGCCTGGAGGTCGCCCTGGCCGGGCGTGGCGAAGGTCTCTCGGCCGTCGTGTTCGAGTTCGACGGCCACGTCCGGGTTGGCAAGCGCGTACCGGGAGACCACGCGGCTGACGTGGGCGAACTCCGTCGCCTCGCGCTTGAGGTACTTCCGGCGGGCGGGGGTGTTGTAGAACAGGTCCCGCACCGTCACCGTCGTCCCCGCCGGGCAACCGGTGGGCTCGACGCCGACCACCTCGCCGCCCTCGTACTCCAGGCGGGTGCCCGCCGCGGTCGCTCCCCGGGGTTTCGTCTCGATCGCCATCCGGGAGACGGCCCCGACGGTGTGCAGCGCCTCACCCCGGAACCCGAGCGTTCCGACGCCGCGCTCCAGGTCGTCGATGTCGTCGATCTTCGAGGTGGTGTGCTCGCGGACGGCGGCCCGGACGTCGGCCTCGGTCATGCCGTGGCCGTCGTCGCGCACCCGCAGGAGGTCGGTGCCGTCGCCCTCGACGGCGACGGCCACCTGCGAGGCGTCGGCGTCGATGCTGTTCTCGACGAGTTCCTTCACCGCCGAGGCGGGCCGCTCGACCACCTCGCCAGCGGCGATCCGCTCGACGGTGCGGTCGTCGAGCGGCCGGATGGCGGTCTCGCCGTCGGTCATCGTCGGTTATCGACCGGCGAGTGACTTCAACCCTCGCGATCCCCGCGACGCGCCGCGAAACCTTCTCGTGTGCAGCGTGCCAACGACCCACATGGTAATACACGCCGCTCGACCCGAGGACGCAGAGACGGTCCTGCGCGTGGCACGGGCGGCCTGGCGGGCCGACTACCCCCTCACCCGCGAGACCGCCGACGAGACCGTCGCGGAGTGGTACGACCCCGACCGGGTCCGGGCGGCGATCGACGCCGACGACACCGTCGTGCTCGTGGCCCGGGACGACGGTGACGGTGGCGGCGACGGCGCCGGCGCCAGCGACACCCGCGAGGTGGTCGGGTTCGCCCACGCCGTCGTCGGGCCGGCCGAGGACGAGGCGGCCATCCTCCGGGTGTACGTCCACCCCGACCGGCGGCGGACCGAGCTCGGGACGGAACTGGTGGAGACCACCGTCGAGCGCCTCCGGTCGAAAGATGTCGAGCGGATCGAGGCGATGGTGCTCGCGGACAACGACACCGGTCGAGCGTTCTACCGCAGTCTCGGGTTCGCGTACGACCGCACGGAACAGACGCGGATCGCGGGCGAGCGGTACGACGAGCGGGTGTACGTCTACGGCGGCGGGTGACCGCGGGCGAGCGCTACGCCGTCACTCCAGTTCCTCGACGATCTCCTCGACGTCGGCCTCGCCCTCGCCGCCGCCCATGCCGCCCATCATACCGCCCATGCCGCCCATCATGCCGCCCATGCCGCCGGTGTACTCGATTGTCTCCTGGACGATGACCCGGTCCAGGTCGAGTTTCTCCATCACCTGGCGGGCCACCTGCTGTTTGGAGAACATCCACTGCTGGTTCATCGTCAGCTGCGGGGTGGCCTCGATGTACAGCGTCTCCTTCTCGACGGTCTGGGTCTCGGTGCGGGGTTCGGGGGGCTCCTCGTCGTCCTCGTCCGCGTCCTCGCCGTCCGCTTCGGCCTCCTCGTCGTCAGCGTCCTCGTCCTCGTCGGGGGTGACGGTGACCTCCTCCTCGACCTCGTCGGTCTGGATCCACATCTCCAGGTCGACGTCGACGTACATCGAGAACAGGCCCTTCGCCTGCTCGATGCGGTCCTCGACCTGCTCCAGGACCTCGTACTCGTACTCGACGTCCTCGCCGGCGAGTGGGTGGTTGAAGTCGACGCGAGCGCGGCCGCCGATGACGGTCTCGACGAAGCCCTGCTCGCCGTCGATCTGGACGTTTGCGCCGGGGTAGCGGTCGTCCTCGGGGAGTTTCTCGACGCTTATCGTGCGAACCTCGTCGGCGTCGTGCTCGCCGAAGGCCTCCGCCGCCGGGACGGTCACCGTCGCCGTGTCACCGACCTCGCGGCCGACGACGTCGTCCTCGACGGGGTCGAACAGCCCACCCTCACCGAGGACGATCGTCCGCGGGCCGAACGACTGGCCCTCGGTGTCGACGCCCTCCTCCTCGGCGACTGACTCGTCGGTGGTGTCCACGAGCTGGTCCGTCTCCGCTGTGTAGGCCGTGTACGAGAGGCGCACGAAGTCGCCGCGCTGGAGACCGTCCTCCGGGGCGTCGCCCTCTCCCTCGTGGTCGTGGTCGTGATCGTGGTCCTCTCCCTCGTGATCGTGGTCCTCTCCCTCGTGGTCGTGGTCGTGGTCCTCTCCCTCGTGGTCGTGGTCGTGGTCGTGATCGTGGTCCTCTCCCTCGTGGTCGTGGTCGTGATCGTCGTCGGTCATGACCGCTCGTACCGGGTCGGGGGATAAAGGATGTGCGTTTCGTGGCCCGGACCGACAGGGCTATTCGAGCGGCGCGTTCCCGCCCGGTATGTACGAGGTCGAACTGAAGGTCCGCGCCGACCACGGGCCGGTGCGCGAGCGACTCGCCGACATGGACGCCGAACGCGAGCGGGTCGTCCGGCAGGTCGACACCTACTACGACGCCCCCGACCGCTCGTTCGCCGAGACGGACGAGGCACTCCGGGTCCGCCGGGAGACGCCCGCCGACCCGCCCGTGACCGCCGACAGCGTCGACGACCCAGAGGAGTGGGCGACCGTCGAGTTGACCTACAAGGGCCCGAAGGTCGACGAGGAATCAAAGACCCGCGTCGAGCACGAGACGACGGTGGGCGACGGCGCCGCGACCGACGCCCTCCTCCAGGGGTTGCGCTACGAACCGGCCGCGACGGTCGAGAAGGCCCGCGAGCGGTACGCCCTTCCGGCGGGTCACGTCACGCTGGACGCCGTCACGGACCTCGGCACGTTCGTCGAGGTCGAGACCACCGTCGAGCGCGAGGCGGCGGTGCCCGACGCTCGCGACGACATGGTCGCTCTCCTCCGCCGACTCGATCTGGACCCCGACGAGGGCATCCGCACCTCCTACCTCGGCCTGCTGCTGGAGAGGTGAGTCCTCCAGTAATGCGCTGTGGTAATCAAACGCCGGCGCGCTGTTTCCACAAGTTATAGAACCGGCGACCGGGAAGCGATGTGCGATGACCGAGCGGAACGTGCGGGTGCAGGACGCCGCGGCGCCCGCAGTCGAGGACCAGGAGATAGAGATCGTCGAGCGAAAGGGGATCGGCCACCCGGACTCCATCTGTGACGGCGTGGCCGAGGCCGTCTCGCGGGCGCTGGCCCGGACCTACCGCGAGCGGGTGGGCCGGTACCTCCACTTCAACACCGACGAGGCCCAGCTCGTCGCCGGCGAGTCGGCGCCGGCCTTCGGCGGCGGCGAGGTGATCCGGCCGATCAGCCTCACCGTCGTCGGCCGGGCGACGAAGGAGTACGACGGCGTCCGCATCCCAACCGAGACGGTGGCGATCGACGCCGCCCGGGAGTACCTCGCCGGGCACGTCCCCCGCCTGGAGTTCGGCCGTGACGTCGTCGTCGACGTGGAGTTCGGCGAGGGGTCGGGCGACCTGCAGGGCGTGTTCGGTCGCTCGGGCGTGCCGATGGCCAACGACACCTCCTTCGGCGTCGGGCACGCCCCGCTGTCGGACACCGAGCGGGTGGTGCTGGAGACCGAGCGCCGGATCAACCACTCGCTCGAGCCCGTCGGCCCGGACGTGAAGGTGATGGGCAAGCGCGAGGGCGACCACCTCGATCTGACCGTGGCGGCTGCCGTCATCGACGAGTACGTCGACGACCTCGACGGGTACCGCGCCGTGCTGGAGGACGTCGAGTCGTTCGTCCGTGACGTGGCCGCCGAGCACACCGACCGCTCGGTCGACGTGTACGTAAACACCGCCGACGACATCGACGCCGGCTCCGTATACCTCACCGTCACCGGCACGAGCGCCGAGCAGGGTGACGACGGCTCCGTCGGTCGGGGCAACCGCGCCAACGGCCTCATCACGCCCAACCGGTCGATGTCGATGGAGGCCACCAGCGGGAAGAACCCCGTCAACCACATCGGCAAGATCTACAACCTCCTCGCCACCGAGACCGCCCACTCGGTCGTCGAGGAGGTCGACGGCATCCGCGACCTGCGGGTGCGCCTGCTCAGCCAGATCGGCCGGCCGATCGACCAGCCACACGTCGCCGACGCCCACGTCGTCACCGAGGACGGCGTCGCCGTCGGCGACGTCCGCCCCGCGATCCGGGAGATCGTCGACGAGGAACTCGCCGACGTGACCTCGATCACCGACCGCGTCATCGCGGGCGACCTGAATACGTTCTGAGCGGACGGCGGGCGCCCGCACCGGCGTTCTCGGCGCGCGAAACCACTCGACACCCTCATACTCCGCGGCGCCCTGGGCAATCAAGGGGATGGGGGTGACAGTTCCACCGGCGGACGAGCAGGCCGTGTCGCCCGTGATCGGCGTCATCCTGATGGTGGCGATCACGGTGATCCTGGCGGCGGTGATCGGGGCGTTCGTGCTGGGGATCGGCGCCAGCACGCAGGAGACGCCGCAGGCGACCTTCGAGTTCGAGAAGTTCAAAGAAGGGCCGTCGGCCAGCAATCCCGACGAGCTACAGGTGACCCACACCGGTGGTGACGCGGTCCCGAACGACGACCTCTACGTCACGGCGAGCGTGCAGGTCAAAGACGCCGGTGGGTCGCTCGGTCCGGCGGACCGCTACTCCTGGGCCGACCTCGGCGACGGCGGTGACGACGTGGTGGCGGGCGACTCGGTGCTCGTCGAGCCACCGAACGGACCACCGCTGTCTCTCACCGAGATCGAGGATAAGACGTTCCAGGTCGTCTGGGCCAGCGGGGGGCAGTCGGCGGTGCTCGCGACCTGGAGTGGGCCCAACACCTGAGGCGTTATCAGGCGACGAGGACCGTCGGAGCACTGAAGTGTGCACGTTTTACCTGGATATCCATGCAAGTGAGGGAGCTACTCGGGGACGACCGGGCGGTGTCACCGGTGATCGGCGTCATCCTGATGGTGGCGATCACGGTGATCCTGGCGGCTATCATCGGGGCGCTCGTGCTCGGGATCGGCACGGGCACACAGGCGACGCCACAGGCGAACTTCGAGTTCGAGACCTACGACGACGACGGCGACGGCGACCCCGACGCCGTCGGCGCGAGCCACGCGGGCGGCGAGCGCTTCGAGGCCGACACCGTCGAGTTCCAGATCGCGGGCGACACCTCGACCTGGGGCTCGGCAGTGACCGCGGGCGACGAGTACGTCATCGCCGACAGCGGCGGGTTCTCCCCGGGGACTCCGGGGTCGGGCGTGGACGACACGCTCTCGAGCGGCGACGTGAGCGGCGAGACACTGACCGTCGTCTACGCCCCGCCGAACGCAGACCAGACCTCGGTCCTCGCGGAGTACGACGTGTAGTCTGTCGCCCGTCGGACGGCGGCGAAACGCTTAGCCGCGCTCGCCGTCGAGTCGGACGCGTGACGCGGGTCTGTCTGGTCGGCGAGGGGGACGTGAACCTCCAGTACGAGTTGCTCTCCCGCGAGACAGCCCGGGAGGCACTCGCCACCTACGACCCCGGCCAGCCGTACGAGAACACCCTCGCGGTGGAGACGGTGAGTCTCGGGGCGGCGGTCGCCCTGCTGAACGACCTCGACTGGTACCTCGCTCGCTTCGTCAGTGCCGCCTTCGTCCGCGAACCCTCCATCGACGGAGAGGAGTACCTCTCCCGTGACCTCGCGACGGCGGTTCGCGACGGCGAGGTGGCCCCCGAGGAGAGGGGCGACCTGCTGACGGTGTACGGCGTCGACGACGGCCGCCTCGTCGAGCCGATGTACGTCCGCCGGTCCGACGCCGCGGACCGCGACCACGAGGCCGACCCGGACGCCACCGCCCCCGTCTCGCCCGGGACCCCGAGCGTCGAGGAGAGCGGGCCGGACGACGCGAGCAGGGGTGACGGCGGGGACGAGGAGGACGACGACGACCGCGACCGCCCATCGTACGACCTCCGGGAGGTCGAGGAGACCGTCGTCGTTCGGGTGACGGAGGCGGAGTTCGCCGGCTGAGAGCGGTGCTGATCAGACAGGAAGCGAGCGTGGTTGAACAGCCAGAGAGCCCCCGGCGGCTCGCTGTCGCCGGGCGGCTCTGCCGCCCGGCTGCTGGAGGCGCGTAGTGCCTCGCTGACTGCGACTGCAGCGCGACGGGGACTTTCTGACCCTCCACACCGTCTGACCGATCGTCAACTACTGCACGTCTGAGAGACACCGAAAGACACCTGTTCGCGGCCGTCGTCGCCGGCGGCGTGACCCGAGGTTCACGTCGCGACCTGCTTCGTGCAGTCGGGGCGACCGGGACGGCGGCACTGACCGCGCTCGCTGGCTGCTCGGCGGCGGTGTCGTACCGCCCACCAGACTCGGTCGAACCCGGGCCGGCGGGGCCGGCGGACCCCACCGGCGCGACCACCACGTTCCGTGGCGGCCTGGCCCGCCTGGGCTACTACCCGGAGCACTCGACGCCGTCGGACCCGACAGCGGCGTGGTCGCACCCGCTGAACACGGGCGACCACAGCGCCGCGAAGGCAAGCGCCGTGCCGCTGCGGCCGGACGAGGACTCCGACGCCGTCGTGGTCCCCGGCGACGACGGCGCGGTGTACGCCTTCGAACCGGACGGCCAGCAGCTGTGGCGCGCCGACACAGAGGCGCCCGCCCGGGGCATCCACGGCACGCCGACGGTCGCCGGCGACACCGTCTACGTCGGTGCCTACGACGGGGCGCTGTACGCGCTGGACCGCGAGACGGGCGAGCGCCGCTGGCGGGTGCGGCTGGGCGACGCCATCGGCTCCTCGCCGGCGTACCGCGGCGGCCGGGTGTACATCGCCGTCGAGTACGACGACCCCGACGGCAGCCTCTTTGCGGTCGACGCCCGCACCGGCGAGCCCGAGCGCGACCTGACCCGGCCGACGGACCACCCTCACTCGACGTGTGCGCTGGCACCCGAGGCGGACCGCGTGGTCGTCGGGTCGAACGACGGCGGCGTGTACGCCTGGCGGCTCTCGGACGGCGAACCGGCGTGGGCGGTCCGAACCGGCGACGACGTGAAGGGGCCCGTCGCGGTGTACGACGGCGCCGCGTTCGTCGGCTCCTGGGACGACTACCTCTACCGCGTCGACCTCGCCGACGGGTCAGTCGACTGGCGGTACGAGACCGGCAACTACGTCATGTCCGGGCCGGCGATCGACCCGCGACGGAACGCGCTGTACGTCGGCAGTCACGACACCAACCTGCACGCCGTCGAGGCGACGACGGGCGAGCGACTGTGGCGGTACGACACCGGTCGCCGGATCACTGGCTGTCCGAGCGTGATCGGCGACCGTGTGGTCGTCGGGTCGGTCGACACCCGGCTGTACGCCCTCACCCGGGACGGCGAGCGCGTCTGGACGCTCGATCTCGACGGCTGGGTGACCTCGGCGCCCCGCCCGGTCGGGGACACGGTGTACGTCACGGAGCGGGCACCGGACGGCAGCGATGGCCCTCCTGGCCGGGCGTACGCGATCAGGTAGCCGCGACCGACGCACTCAAGCCCGCCGCCACCCCGCTCCCGACGTGAACGGGCCGGCGACCGTCGACCGGAGCGAGGCGACACGCCGCGGCCGCCCTGGAGCGGGGGGTAGGCACCGCAGCCCGGAGGTGGGTCGGTGATGCGGTTCAAGAACGCGCTGCTGTTTCTCGCGCTGGCGGCCGTCTGGGGGACCGCCTTCACCGGCATCAAGGCCGGGCTGGCGTACTTCCCGCCGGTGCTGTTCGCCGCGTTCCGGTTCGACATCGCCGGCGTCGTGATGCTCGGCTACGCGGCGTTCGCGACGGACCGCCTGCGCCCCCGTGGGCACGGCGAGTGGCAGGTCGTCCTCGTCAGCGGCTCGCTGATGATCGCCGCCTACCACGCCCTCCTGTTCGTCGGCGAGCAGGGCACCACGAGCGCCGCCGCCGCCATCGTGGTGAGTCTCTCGCCGATCCTGACCACCGGCTTCGCCCGCGCCTTCCTGCCGGACGAGCGGCTCACCCTCGTCGGCGGGGTCGGGCTGCTGGTCGGCTTTCTGGGGGTGGGCGTCCTCAGCAATCCCGACCCGAACGACCTGTTCAACGCCCGGACCGTCTCGCTGTCGCTGGTGTTCCTGGCGGTGGCGTCGTTCGCGCTGGGCAGCGTGCTCACCCGGCGGATCGACACCGACCTGCCGATCGAGACGATGGAGGCGTGGTCGATGCTGTTGGGCGCCGTGATGATGCACGCCGCAAGCGTCGGGCTGGGCGAGTCCGTGCGGTCCGTCGAGTGGACCGGCGAGGCGGTCCTGTCGCTCGCCTACCTGGCCGTCGTCGCTAGCTCGATCGGCTTTCTGGTCTACTTCACGCTGCTCGACCGGCTCGGCCCCATCGAGATCAACCTCGTGTCCTACGCCGCGCCCGTCGCGGCCGCGGCGACGGGGCTGGTCTGGCTCGGAGAGCGACCGTCACCGTACACCGTCGTCGGCTTCCTGCTCATACTGGTGGGGTTCGTCCTGCTGAAGCGAGACGCGCTCGGGGCGGAGGTGACGCGACTGCGGCGTCGGGGCACCGACGAGGTCGGCGCGGACGCGACGAGGACGGAGACGGGCGACACGGCGGGCGGTGACGGGCCCGACGGGGAGCGGTGACCGGGCTGACGAGGCGCAGGGCCGGTCACTCGGCGTCGAACGTGCCGGTCGTGAGGTAGCGCTCGCCGCTGTCCCAGAACACGGTGACGACCAGCGGGCAGTCGTCGTAGCCGCCGTCGGTGCCGACGGACTCCCGGGCGACCCCCTCGGCCTCGGCGGGGTCGGCGTCGCCGGCGGCGCCGGCTGGGTCGTCGGGGTCGGTGTCGGCCTCGACCTCCGGGGCGGGCGGGCACTCCAGTTCCGGCCGGGCGATCTCGGTGGCGACCCGGCGGGCGGCCAGCGACGACGCCCCCGAGGACTGGCCGACCAGAATGCCCTCCTCGCGGGCCAGTCGGCGACACTCGGCCTCGGCGTCGGCCAGCGGGACCGTCTCGACGCGGTCGATCAGCTCGCGGTCGGTGTTCTCGCTGACGAAGCCGGGGCCCATCCCCTGGTAGGAGTCCGCTCCGGGTTCGCCGGTCGACAGCACCGGGTTGGCGGCGGGCTCGACGGCGACGATCTCAACGTCGGGAAACGCCTCCCGCAGGCGACGGCCGACACCGCTTATCGTGCCGCCGGTGCCGACGCCGGCGACGAGGGCGTCGACCTCGCGGTCGTCCACCTGCTGTACGATCTCCGCGCCGGTCCCCTCGTAGTGCGCCTCGGGGTTCGCGGGGTTCTCGAACTGCTGGAGCTGGACGGCGCCGGTCTCCTCGGCGATGGCGTCGGCGCGGGCGCGGGCGTCGGTCATCTCGCCCTCCACCAGATGGATATCGGCGCCGTAGGCCCGCATCAGGCGGCGTCGCTCCTCGGACTTCGATTCGGGCATCACGACCGTGAGGTCGTAGCCCAGGGCGGCACACGCCATCGCCAGGCCGATGCCGGTGTTGCCGCTGGTGGGCTCGACAACGCGGTCGCCGTCCGCCAGGTGGCCCGCCCGCTCTGCGGCCCGCAGCATCGCGACCGCGGGCCGGTCCTTCGCCGACCCCCCCGGGTTGTGAGACTCCAGTTTCGCCGCCACGGTCGCCCCCTCCGGCGACCCGACCCGCACCAGCGGCGAGCCGATCGTCTCCAAGACGCTCTCCTTCACTGCTCCTGGGTAGGCGGCGCGCACTGAAACCGGTGGCGCCTCCCGCAACGCTGCCCGCGTCTCGACTATATACCTGCGGGAGTCGAATATATATAAATTAGCGCAGTTTAACACCGTGGACGCCGACAGGGAGAGTGATGAGCGAGCGCGAGGTGGCGTCGACCGGGGTCGAGCGACGGCGGGGAGACGAGGCGGGGCCGCTGCTGGCGCGGTTCGCCCGCCCGCGGTGTGCGACGCCGACGACGATCGCGGTGCTTGCCGACCCGCACCTCTCGACGCGGAAGGTCGGCTCCTGGAAGCAGTTCCACGAGACCGAACGCCGCCTGCGGACGGCGGTCGCGGACGTGAACCGGCGGGACGTGGACGGCGTCGTCGTCGCGGGCGACCTCACCGAGAACGGCCACCCGGCGGACTTCGAGCGGGTCCACGACCTGCTCGGCGACCTCGCGCCGCCGACGTTCGCCGTCCCGGGCAACCACGACGTGCCGATGGCCGCGGACCCACACGAGACGCCGCCAGTCGGCGAGTTCGAGCGGCGGTTCACGCCTGACGGACTCCCCTTCCACACGCGGGTCGGCGGCGTCGACCTGGTCGGGCTGGACACCGCCTCGGCGCCCGACGGGTCGCTGTTCGACGGCCACGAGGGGGCGGTCTCCCCGCCGGCGCTGTCCTGGCTGGCGGAGACGCTGCCCGAGACCGGGACGCCGCTGGTCGTCGGCCACCACCCGCTTGCGGGCGCCGACGACGACGACCTGCCGGTCGGACGGTGGCGCTCGTCGGTGCCGCTGCGAGACGGCGACGCCCTGCGCGAGACGATGACCGCCGCCGAGGCGCCGCTGTACCTGTCGGCCCACCTCCACGTCCCGACGGTCGCCCGGGCCGGCGAGGTGGTCCGGGAACTCGTCGTGCCGCCGCTGTGCTCGTTCCCGCAGGGCTACGCCCTCCTCCGGGTCGGACCGGGCGGCACGACCGTCCGGTACGTCCCCGTGGCCGACGGGGCGGCCGCGAGAGACGCGTACCTCGCCGCCCTCGACGACAAACCCAAGTCCGAGGCAGTGGCGCGACTGGCCGCCGACCGGTTCGAGTCGCTGCCGCTGGCCGACGAGACCGGCGGGAGACCGCGAGCGCGGCGTCGGTGACGCCGGCGGATCAATCCTCGGCGCCGCCGGGCGCGAGGTCGTCCAGCCACTCCATCGCGGCGTCGATCTCGGTCTGTGGCGGCGAGCAAGTAAAGGAGCGACAGACGTAGATCGTGGGGCCGTCGCGGGCGTCGCGGTCGGCCCATATCGGGCCTGCCGCGGCCAGTCCGAGGTCGTCCAGCCACTCTTGCAGACCGTCAGTGGTCGGCGGCCGGGGGGCAAGCAGCAGGTCCGGCAGGTACCGGTCGGCGAGGCGGTCGTGCCACGCCCGCGGGACGCGGTCGCCGGCGACGGTCACCTCGGTGTGGCCGGTGAGGGCGCGGTCGGTCGACAGCGCGAGGCTGACGTGCTCGGTGGGGCGGGACTCGACGCGGTCGGCGTGGGTCCGGAGGACGGACTCGACGACGGACTCGAAGCGGTCGTCCGGCCGGAAGTGATCCAGCGCGGCGAGCACGTCGACGGCGACCGCGAGACTGGACGGCGTGGACTGGTCGCGCAGTTCCTGCGGGCGGGTGACGAGCGTCTCGCCGCTCTCGGGGGTGAAGTACAGCGTGCCGCGGTCGTCGTCGTGGAACTCCGCGACGACCGTCTCGGCGCAGTCCATCGCGAGAGCGAGGTGGTCGTGCTCGCCGGTGACGCCGTACAGCGCGAGTGCGCCGCGGGCGAGGTAGGCGTAGTCCTCCAGGTACCCCTCGCCGGCCACGTCCGGGCCGTCCTCGTCCTCGGCGTAACGGCGTCGCAGGCGGCCCGTCTCGGGGTCGAACAGGTGCTCCCGAACGAACCCGAGGGCGTCCCGGGCCAGGTCGGCGTAGCGGTCGTCGCCGAGGACGCGGGCCGCCTCCGCGTACGCCCCGATCGCAAGGCCGTTCCACCCCGCGAGCACCTTCTCGTCGCGGGCCGGCCGGGGGCGCTCGGCGCGGGCCTCGAACGCCGCCTCGGTGACGGCGTCGAGTCGCGCCCGGATCGCCGCGGGCGAGTCGTCGAACTGCTCGGTGAGTTCCTCGACGGTGGCGTCCAGCGCGAGCACCGTCTTCCCCTCGAAGTTGCCGGCGTCGGTGACGCCGAAGCGGGCCCGGAACAGGTCGGCGTCCTCGGCGAGAGCGTCCGCGGCCGCGTCGGGCGTCCAGACGTAGAAGGCACCCTCCTCGGGGTCGCCGCCCTCGGGTGGTCGGCTCCGGGCGTCGAGGGTGCCGTACAGGCCGCCGTCGGGGTGGGTCAACTCCCGCTCCAGAAAGGCCAGGGTCTCCCGGGCGACCGTGGCGTAGCGGGACTCGCCGGTGACCTGATAGCCCGCGAGGTAGGCGCGGACGAGTTCGGCGTTGTCGTACAGCATCTTCTCGAAGTGTGGCACGGTCCAGGTGCGGTCGGTCGCGTAGCGGTGGAAGCCGCCGCCGAGGTGGTCGTAGGTGCCGCCCTCGTGCATGGCGTCGAGCGTCTCGGTGGCCACCTCGCGGTAGGCGTCGGTGCCGGTGCGCTCGTGGGCCGTCAGGAGCGCCTGGACCCGCCAGGGACTGGGGAACTTCGGGCCGCGCCGGGAGAAGCCGCCGTGCTCGCGGTCGGCGGTCCGCACGAGGGCGTCGGCCACCTGGGTCAGCGGCGACCCGGTGCCCGCGTCGCCCGTGCCGACGTCGACGTCCTCCAGTTCGTCGCGGGCGGCGGCGGTCCACTCCTCGGCGCGGTCCTCCATCGCCGAGCGGTCCTCGGGGTCCGCCCAGGAGTCGGCGATCTGCTCCAGCACGTCGCCGAACCCGGGGCGACCGCCGCGGCTCTCGGGCGGGAAGTAGGTGCCGACGTAGAATGGATCGCCGTCGGGAGTGAGCCACACCGACAGCGGCCACCCGCCCGTGCCGGTGACCGACTGGCAGACGGTCTGGTAGACGCTGTCCAGGTCGGGCCGCTCCTCGCGGTCGACCTTGATCGGGACGAACTGCTCGTTGAGGACGGCGGCGACCTCGGGGTCCTGGAAGCTCTGTTCCTCCATGACGTGACACCAGTGACAGGCGGCGTAGCCGACCGACAGGAAGATCGGCCGGTCGCGCTCGCGGGCCGCCCGCAGCGCCCGGTCGTCCCAGGGCTGCCAGTTGACCGGGTTGTCGGCGTGTTGCTGCAGGTACGGACTGGCCTCCTCGTCCAGTCGGTTCCGGGCGAGAGGGTCGGCGTCCGGCGTGCTCATGGCTCTCTTTGCGGCCGCCGGCGTAAATGCCGACCGCTCCCGTCACGCCCGCCCGTCGCGCGCCCCACCCGTGTCGCTGCCGGAGTCGCCGGGGTCGCCAGTACCGTTATGTGTCTCCTGGCCGCCGTGTGCAACGATGCATGGCCGACCGCCACGAGCGACGGCGGCACCGGCACCGCGAGCGAGGCGACCACCGTGGTGGATCGCACACGGGAGCCGAGGCGGCGACCGACGGAGGCGACGATGAGCGGGGACGGAGACGCGGACGCGGACGCGACCGTCGACCGCCGGACGCTGTTGGCCGGACTCGGCGTCGGACTCGCGGGGTCGTCCGTCGGACGGGCGAGCGCCGACGACGGAGCGACGGGCGCCATCGGGCAGTCGGACGGCGAACCGACGGTCACCTTCTCGCGGCGGTTCACGCCCGGGACGGGCACCGGCGGCCACCTCAAGGCCGTCGCGCGACAGAGCGACGGGGACGCGGCCGCGGTGGGGACGATCGACACCGAGGACGCCGACGCCGCCGGCTCCTGGGCGGTCGGCGTCGACGGCGGCGGCGACCGGCGGTTCGCGCAGGTGGTCGAGCAGACCACCAGCCCGAACCGGCTGTTCGACGTGGTCACGACCGGGGGCGGCTTCTTCGCGCTCGGGCAGACCCGGGCGTCGTACCCGGTCGACGCGGTGGGCGTGGAGATCGCCGCGGACGGCACGCTCGGTGACCGCCTGGTGTTCGGCGAGTCCGACGGCAACACGTTCCAGGGCGTCGTCCGGGACGGTGAGGACTACGTCGCCGTCGGCGCCCACAGTGGCGACACCACGGACAACTGGGACGGCCGGGTGGCGGTCGTCGACGGGGACCTGACCGATGTCTCCTTTGAGCAGCAGCCGTCGATCCGGGCGGACTGGCTCACCGACGTCACGCCGGCGCCGGACGGCGAGTTCGTGGCGGCCGGCGGCTACTACGGCGCCGCCGCGAGAGACGGATTCATCGCGGATGGATGGCTGTTCAAGACCGACCGCCGGGACGAGCGCGACTGGACGTACTTCTTCGACCCGGGCGAGTACAACCTGTTCGAGGCCGTGACGCCGGTCGACGGCGGCTACGTCGCCGCTGGACAGACCGGGGCGGCGGGCAGCGACAGCCACTCGGGGTGGCTGGTCGGCGTCGACGAGAGCGGCACCCAGCGGTGGCAACTCACGCCGGGCAGCGACGGGGCCGACGCCCTCCACGGCATCACGCGCACCCCGAGCGGCGACGTGGTCGTCGTCGGCCAGTACAACGCCAGTCAGCCGACGGCGTACGCCGGGTCCGCGGTCCGGCCCCCCCGGAAGCGGGCGACCGGCGACCCCTGGGTGCTGCGGGTCTCCCCCGACGGTCTGGTGCGCCGGAACGTCACGATCGACACCGGTCTCCGCGACGGCCGCCTGTTCGACGTGGTGCCGGCGGGCGACGGGCGCCTGCTCGGCGTCGGGCAGGTGTCCTCCGCGGTCGGGGACGAGGGGTGGGTCGTCGAGTTCGAGACGCCGGTGGCGAACCCCTACGACGGCAACGGCGACGGCGACATCCAGCCCCGGGAGGTGCTCGCGGTGATCTCGGCGTACAACGACGGTGCCGACCTCTCGGCGCGGGACGTGCTCGCGGTGATCGCGGCGTACAACGGCGACGGCACCTGGGCCGACGTCGAGGCGGACCTGACCGGGTGAGGGCGGTCGGCGGTCCGTCCCGTCGGGGGAGCGCGGGTGTGGTGCGGCCGGCGAGGGGACGCGGCCGTGACGACGCGGCACACGATTTATCCGGGTCGACGCGCAACGGGTGGACATGGTCCAGTGCGAGATGTGCGGCACCGAGACCCCGTCGCCGAAGACGGTCAAGGTCGAGGGCGCCGAACTCGACGTGTGTGACCAGTGTGCCTCCTTCGGGACCGAGGTCAAGACCGCCGACTCCTCCTCGACCTCGACGAAGTACTCCACCGACTCGGGCTCCGGCTCCTCCGGGTCGGGGTCCGGGTCCGGGTCCGGGTCGGGATCCTCGTCGTCGGGCGGCGGTGGCGGTGGCGCCTCGCGCCGCTCGGACATGTTCGATCAGATGGACGACGTCGTCCAGGACTACGGCGACCGCATCCGCTCGGCCCGGGAGTCCCGCGGGATGAGCCAGGCCGACCTGGCGAACGAACTGAACGAGAAGGCCAGTCTCATCCGCAAACTCGAACGCGGCGAGACGCTGCCCAGCGACGAGGTCCAGCGCGAACTCGAGAGCTTCCTCGACATCGACCTCACCGGCGGCGACGTGGGCGACGCCGAGTGGGAGTCCGACACCGACGCCGGCACCCGCACCCTCGGTGACGTCGTCGAGCGCAAGGACTGACCCGACCGCGTCGCTTTTCGCTCCCGCCCGGCTACCGCCGCCGTGACCCGCGACAGGCCCGAGGCGATCGCCGGGGTCGCCGACGCCGACCTCTCCGGGCGGACCGTCCTCGTCACCGGCGCCACCGACGGGATCGGGCGGGCGACCGCCCTCGCGCTCGGTCGCCTCGGCGCCCACGTGATCGTCCACGGCCGGGACCGCGAGAAGGGCGAGACCGTCCGCGACCGCATCGCCGAGACGGCCGGCAGCGCCGAGTTGTGTCTCGCGGACTTCGCCTCGCAGGCGGCGGTGCGCGACCTCGCTCGGGCGGTGCGTGCGGACCACGACGAACTGCACGCGCTGGTGAACAACGCCGGCGGGTTCTTCCCGGCGGGCGAACTGACCGAGGACGGCGTCGAGTCCACGATCGCGGTGAACCACCTCGCGCCGTTCCTGCTGACCCACGAACTGTTTCCACAGGTGGCGGCCGCGGAGGGCCGCGTTGTGACCGTCTCCTCCGACGCCCACCGACCGGCGACGATCGACTTCGATTCCTTCCGGTCGGTGGACTCGCACTCGGGGTGGACCGCGTACGGGCAGTCGAAACTGGCGAACGTGCTGTTCACCCGCGAGTTGCACCGCCGCCTGCGGGCGGCGGGGTCGCCGGTGACGACCGACGCGCTGCATCCGGGTGGCGTCCCGGGGACGGGGTTCGCCCGGCACATGCCCGGGCCGGTCGAGGTGCTGACCGACGCCGTCGAGGCGCTGCCGGACGTCCTGACGGGACCGTTCGTCACCAGCGTCGCCGAGGGAGCGGCGACGCCGGTGTACCTCTGCGTGACGAGCGAGGCGGGCGACGGCGACTACTGGGTGGACTGCCGGCGGACGCGACCGGCGCCGGCGGCCCGGGACCCGGACCTCGCGCGGCGCCTCTGGCGGGTGAGCGCGACGCTGACCGGCGTCGACCCGGCGGCGATCGGGCCGGCGCCGCCTGGCAGGGCCGACGGGGAGTGAGGGCCGCTCTCGACAGTCTTTAGTCGGGGCCGCTCGCCGCCCCGGTATGTTCGTCCTGGTGAACCTGAAGGCGTACGACGCCGACCCCGTCGCGGTGGCGCGGGCGGCGACGGAGGTGTCCACCGACGCCAGGGTCGCCGTCGCGCCACAGACCGCCCGCCTGGAGGCGGTCGCCGGGGCGGTCGACGGCACGCCCGTCGAGGTCTGGGCCCAGCACGTCGACACCGTCGAGCACGGCAGCCACACCGGTACAACGCTCGCGGAGGCCGCCGCCGCGGCCGGCGCCGACGGCACGCTGCTGAACCACTCCGAGCGCCGGCTCACGCTGTCGGCGATCGACGGCGGTCTCCGGGCGGCGGAGCGAGCGGGCCTGGAGACGGTGGTGTGTGCGAACACGCCGGCCCAGGCGGGGGCGGCCGCCGCCCTGGGCCCCGACGCGGTCGCCGTCGAGCCGCCGGCACTGATCGGCGGTGACACGCCGGTCAGTCGTGCCGACCCCGCCGTCGTCGAGGACAGCGTCGGGGCCGTCGAGCGGGTCGACCCCGAGGTGGAGACACTGTGTGGTGCCGGTATCGCGACCGGCGAGGACGTGCTCGCGGCCCGCGAGTTGGGCGCGAGCGGCGTCCTGCTGGCGAGTGGCGTGGCCGCCGCCGCCGACCCCGCGGGGGCGCTGCGGGAACTGCTGGCCCCGCTCTGACCGCCGGCACGGCGCCGGTTGCAGCCCGTGGTCCGTCTTACTTGAACAGTATCAGGGTAAGTATTATAACGAGGGCGGTCGCTGTAGTTAACGCAATGGGTGACTGGATCGGCGCGGCGCTCCTGGGGCTGGTCGGGTCGTCGGGGGACGACTCGGACGAGCCGGTCACCGCCGCCCACGACCGGGACGGGTCGGCGACCGCGCACACTGGTGTCGAGACGGGCACGACGGGGATCGAGACGTCCGGAACGGCTGCGGCCGGCACGGAGATCGAGGCGGCACCGGCGATCGACGACGAGCCGGTGTTCACGGCCCGCGGCGAGGAGTAGGCCGAGATCCACAGTTCTTTACTCGGTCTCGCACCACCCGACGGTATGGCAGAGGGCATCGTCGGGGAGTACCTCGCGCTGCTCGAGGACAGCGGCGCGGACCTGCTGGCGATGCAGGTGGGTGACTTCTACGAGTTCTTCGGCGACAGTGCCGAGACCGTCGGGGACGAACTCGACCTGAAGGTCTCCGAGAAGGGGTCCGGCGGGGAGTCGTACCCGATGGCGGGCGTGCCGGTGGACGAACTCACGCCCTACCTGAAGGCACTCGTCGAGCGCGGTTACCGGGTTGCGGTCGCCGACCAGCACGAGACCGCCGGCGGTCACGCCCGCTCGGTGACCCGCGTGGTGACGCCGGGGACGCTGCTGTCGACGACCGACGCCGACGCCCGCTACCTGGCGAGCGTGGTGCGGGCGGGCGAGGTCGGCGACGGCTTCGGACTCGCGTTCGCGGACGTGACCACGGGGCGCTTTCTCGTCACTGGGGTGGCCGGCGAGGACGCCCGCGAGTCGCTGCTGTCGGAACTGTACCGGTTCGACCCCGCCGAGGTGCTGCCGGGGCCGGACGTCCGCTCGGACGACGCGTTGCTGTCGCGGGTGCGCGACCGGACCGACGCCGCGCTCACCCTGCACGAGACCCGCGCCTTCGAGCCGGGTCGGGCGACCCACCGGGTGCGCGAGCAGTTCGGCGAGCCGCCCGAGGGCGTGGACGACGGGGCGGCGCTGCGGGCCGCCGGCGCCGTGCTCGACTACGTCGAGGAGACCGGCACGGGCGTGCTCGCCTCGATGACCCGCCTGCAACCGCTCGCCGGTGAGGACCACGTCACCCTGGACGCCACCACCCAGCGCAACCTGGAGGTGGTCGAGCCGATGACCGGCGACGGCCCCACGCTGTTCGACGTCGTCGATCACACGGTGACGAGTCCTGGCGCGCGACGCCTGAAGGAGTGGCTCACTCGCCCGACGCGGGACCGCGCGACGCTTTCCGAGCGCCACGACGCCGTCGGGGCGCTCACCGAGGCGGCGATGGACCGCGAGCGGGTGCGAGACCACCTCGACGACGTCTACGACCTGGAGCGACTCGCCGCCCGCGCCACGAGCGGGAGCGCCGGGCCACGGGACCTGGCCGCCGTGCGGGACACGCTGGCCGCGCTGCCCGACCTCGCGGGCGTCGTCGGTCTCGACCCGGCGGCGCCGCCGGAGACCGCGACCGACGGCGGGCGTCGCGGTCTCGACGCCGACGCGGACGACGACGGCGACGAGACCGGGTCCGCGACGGACGGCGGTGGGACGCCGGGACTGGACGCCTGGGCCGAGACTGACGACGGCGGCGACGAGACGGACTCGGACGACGACCCGCCGACGCACGGCGTCGGGGGGACCGGCGGCCGAACCCGGGACACGGAGGGCGGGTCGGCGACCGGAGCGGACCGTCGCCGGCGACTGTCGGGGTCGCCGCTGGCGTCGATCCTCGACCGTCCGGACCGCGAGGCGGCGGCCGACCTGCGCCAGGAACTGACGACGGCGCTGGCACCGGAGCCGAGCGCCGCGGTCGGTGACGGCGCGGTGATCGCCCGCGGTTACGACCCCGAACTGGACGCGGTGGTCGAGCGTCACGAGGCGATCCAGGAGTGGTTCGACGAGTTGGCGGACCGCGAGAGCGCCCGCACCGGCATCACCCACCTCAGCGTCGGCCGCAACAAGACCGACGGCTACTACCTCCAGGTGGGCAAGAGCGAGGCCGACGCCGTCCCCGACCGCTACGAGCAGGTGAAGACGCTGAAGAACTCAAAGCGGTTCACGACACCCGAACTGGAGGAAAAAGAGCGAGAGGCGCTGCGCCTGGAGGAGCAACGCGAGGAACTGGAGCGGGAGGCGTTCGAGTCCGTACGGGAGTCCGTCGCCGCCCGCGCCGAGTTGTTGCAGGACGTGGGCCGGGCGCTGGCCGTGGTGGACGCGCTGGCCTCCCTGGCGGTGCACGCCGTCGAGAACGACTGGACCCGCCCGACGCTGCGGGCGGACCACACCGTCGACGTGCGCGCCGGGCGCCACCCCGTCGTCGAACAGACGACGGAGTTCGTCCCCAACGACGTGCGCCTGGACGACGAGCGTACCTTCCTGATCGTGACGGGGCCGAACATGTCCGGCAAGTCCACCTACATGCGCCAGACCGCGCTGATCACCCTCCTCGCGCAGGTCGGCAGTTTCGTCCCCGCGGAGGCGGCGACGGTCGGACTCGTGGACGGGATCTTCACCCGCGTGGGCGCACTGGACGAGCTCGCCGGCGGCCGCTCCACGTTCATGGTCGAGATGGAGGAACTGTCGAACATCCTCCACGCCGCCAGCGAGGACTCGCTCGTGATACTGGACGAGGTCGGCCGCGGCACCGCCACCTACGACGGCATCTCGATCGCCTGGGCCGCCACGGAGTACCTCCACAACGAGGTGCGGGCCCGCACCCTCTTCGCGACTCACTACCACGAACTCACCGCGATGGCGGACCACCTCCCCCGCGTCGAGAACGTCCACGTCGCCGTCGCGGGCGACCCCGACGGCGAGGACGACGTGACCTTCCTGCGGACGGTGCGGGAGGGCCGTGCCGACCGGTCGTACGGCGTCCACGTCGCCGACCTCGCTGGCGTCCCGGACCCGGTCGTCGGCCGCGCCCGGGAGGTGCTCGACCGCCTGCGCCGCGAGAAGGCCATCGAGGCCCGCGGGGCGGGCGGCGGGGGCAGCCGCCAGGTCGTGTTCGACGTGGGCAGCGGCGAACTCCGGGCCGGGGGGGAGGGAGGCGACGAGTCCCCGGACGACGACGGCGAGGGCGAGGGCGAGGGCGAGGAGACGGTCGACCCCACCGTCGAGGCGGTCCTCGCGGAGTTGCGCGACGCAGACCCCGAGGCGACGGCGCCGCTTGCACTCGCCGAGCGAGTCCGGGAGTGGCAGCGGCGCCTGGAGGAGTGACCGCGACGCGGGCGTGGTGACGACGGTGACCACTGCGGGTGCGAGTGCGAGCGGGGGCGCGGACCGGAACGACTTACCCGCCGGCCCCGTATCGCGGGGCCATGGAGATCGGAACGGGACTGTTCACCTGTCAGCGGCGACCGGACGGCGACCGGTCGCTGTCGGCGATCTACGACGAGATGACCACGCTGGCGGCGACGGCGGACGACGCCGGCCTGGACTCGGTGTGGGTGTCCGAACACCACTTCCAGGACGACGCCTACCTCTCCGGCACGATGCCCGCGCTGGGGGCGATCGCCGCCGAGACCGAGAGCCTGGAGATCGGCACCTGCATCGCGCTGGCACCGCTGTACGACCCGGTGCGGCTGGCGGAGGACGCCGCCACGCTGGACCTGCTGTCGGACGGGCGGCTGCGTCTCGGGCTGGCGATCGGCTCCAACCCCCGGGAGTTCGACGCCTTCGGCGTCCCCCGCGAGGAGCGCGTCGACCGCCTCATGGACACCCTGGGGGTGCTCAGAGACGCCTGGTCACCCGGACCGATCGAGTACGACGCGGACTTCCACCCGATCGGCCCCGAGGCCGGTGTGTCGGTCACGCCCAAGCCCGAGGGCGACGTGCCGCTGATGCTCGGCGGGAAGGCCAAACCCGCGGTGCGACGGGCCGGTCGCCACGCCTCGGCGTGGTGTGCACCGTCCTCGCTGTCGGTGAAGGGGGTGCGCCTGCGCCACGAGGACATCCAGTCGCTGCGCGCGGAGGAGGACGTGGCGGGCGAGTACACCACCTACGTCATCCAGCACGGCTTCGTCGGCGACTCCCGCGAGGACGCCTGGGAGCAGATGCGGGACGGCTACCTCTGGCTGCAGCGGCGCTACCGGGAGATCTTCTCCGGGGAGTCCGTCGACGAACTCGACGAAGAGGAGCGCGCGGCGATGAAGGAGCGGGCTATCTTCGGTACGCCCGAGCAGGTCGTCGCCGATCTGGAGGAGTACCGCGAGGCGCTGGGCGACGACGTCCACGTCATCTTCCGCACGTACCACCCCGGCACCGGCACGGCGGCGATGCGGCGCTGTGTCCGGCGACTGGGCGAGGAGGTCGCACCCGAGCTGCGGTAGTCGCCGGTCACGGCCAGTCCCGCGAGCGACCGCCGACCCCGCGCCATTCATCACGCGTGGTGTCGTAGGCGGCGTATGGGTTATCACACGTTTCCGCTGGAGAACGCCGACGCGCTGGAGGACCCCACCCGGTACCGCTTCTGCTCGCGGGAGGAACTGGTCGGACTGGTGGACCCCTCACCGGCGGCCGTCGTCGCGGACCTCGGCTCGGGGACGGGCTTCTACACGGACGAGGTCGCTCCCTTCGTCGAGCGCCTGTACGCCGTCGACGTGCAGTCGGGGATGCACGACCGCTACCGCGAGAAGGGCGTTCCAGAGGGCGTGGAACTGGTCACCGCCGGCGTCGAGGACCTGCCGGTGCCCGACGACTCCCTTGACGCCGCCTACTCCACGATGACCTACCACGAGTACGCCGCCGGGGAGACGCTCGCCGAGGTGCGCCGCGTGCTCCGGCCGGGCGGAGTCCACGCCGTCGTCGACTGGACCAGCGAGGGCACCGGCGAGCGTGGGCCGCCGACCGACGAGCGGTTCGCGCTGGCCGACGCCGTCACCCACCACCGCGAGGCGGGATTCACCGTCGAGACGGCCCGCACCCGGCCGGAGACGTTCGTCCTCGCGGCCCGGACGCCCGCCGAGGAGTAGCGCGCGGAGGCGTCCGGTCAGGGCGTCATCCGCTCGACCAGGCGCCACTCGACGGTCGCGTCCGCGCCGCCCCCGTCGACCAGCGCGAAGGTCATTCGCTTGCGGACGCCGTGGGCTAGGCGCACGTCCAGCGCGAGGTCCCGTGGGGTTCGAGTCGCGTCGCGTGGCAGCGCACGGACGAGGTACTCGGAGTGTGCGAGGTCGTCGACGGTCTCGAACTCGTCGTACGAGCGGTAGTCGGCGCCGAACTTGTAGCCGGTCTTCGGGACGAGGCCCCGCTCACGGAGGGCGGCGTAGACCCGGAGCCGGCGGTCGAACCGATCGCCCTCCACGGCGCGCCCGCGGGCGACGGTCGCGGCGTACGCCGGCGACGGGTCGTGGCCCCGGACCGCCGGCGGGTCGGCGGCACCGTCGTCGGCGTCGGCGTCGAGCGCGACCGCCCCACGGCCGACGAGGGAGGCGGCCTCCACGAGTGAGAGCTGGAGTGCCTCGTCCGGGTCGCGACCGGGGAGCGGCTGTCCGTAGAAGGCGTCGCGGTACAGCGCGGCGGGCGGGTCCCAGAGGACGGCGCGGTCGGCGAGCAGGACGCCGGACGCCTCCGCGGGCGGAGTGGCCTCGGCGGTGCCGGCGAGGTCCGGGCGGGTCGTCCGGAGGTAGGTGACGTCAGACTCCTCGTCGACGACGGCGAGCACCCCCGGCAGGTCGGCGACGGCGACGGGCGTGCGCTCGCCGACCACGCGGACGCGGTGGGCGATGTCGCCGTCGCCGGGGCCGCTCCCGCGGGGGTAGACGACGAAGTCCGTGTCGCTCGTGTCCCAGCCGGCGGTGTTCGGCCAGCCGTCGCGGGCGGGCGAGAGGTAGAAGCCCCGCTCGCGCAGGTCGGCGTAGACGAGGTAGCCGAGCAGCGTGGTCGCGCCTTCGCTCGCGAGGAACCCGCGGAACGAGAGTCGCTCGCCGTCCGCCCGGACGGCCTCGAGGTCGCCGCGGCCGAGCAGGTGAGCGGCCTCGACCGGAGAGAGGGCCAGCCCCGAGGCCCCCCAGGCCTCGCGCTCGGCGTCGGTGAGCGGACGCCCGTAGCCGCGGCTGTCGTAGAAGCGGTGACGCGCGTCGTCGCCCGCGTAGACCACGCCGTCACGGAGGTGTCCGTCCATGTGCCGGCGGGGACGCCTCGGGACAAAGAGGCTGTGGTCCCGCGGGCGTCACGTTTCCTCTCCCTCGGGGTGGGTGACGGCGGGGTCAGCGGGGTCCGGCAGCGGCCGGTCACACGTCGAATCGACGCACTGGCGACCGGAGCCGGTCTCGAAGACGGGCAGCCCACAGTCACAGGTGCCATCGACGGTGCCGACCGGCAGCGCGAACCCCGTCTCGCAGTCGGGGTAGCGCTCACACCCCAGCATGAGGCCGCCACGGCGGATCACCCGCAGGTCGGCGTCACACGCCGGGCAGTCCCAGGCGCGGTCGAAGGCCGCACGGACCGCCTCGTCCAGCGACCGGGAGTGCTCGCAGTCGCGGGCGAGACAGAGGCCGAACCGCTCGCCGCGGGCGACGGCGATGCGGGGCAGGCCACACTCGCAGGCGTCCTCGGTGACGGTGGCGTCACGCGGGAGTCCGTACCGCTCGCCGCAGTCGAGACAGCGGGCGCGACCGTCGGCCCGGACGAGCGAGCCGCCACAGCGGCAGTCACCCACCGGGAGACCGGCCGCCGTGGTGTCGTGGCGGGCGACCGACACCGACCCGTGGGCGGTGACGAACAGCACCCGGCGGTCCTTCCGGGCGGTGAGCGCGAACGACGGGTCCTCGGGGGTGGTCACGTCCGCCGGCGAGGGGCCGTCGCCGTCGGCGGGGGTCGGGGTGTCGTCACCGGGAGCGTGCTCCCAGGCGACGCCGTCGGCGCGGGTGAGCCAGGCGACGGGCTGGTAGCCGTCGGCGTCGTGGACGAGGACGGTGTCGTCGGGCTTGACCAGGACGACCACCCGGCCCCGGCGCTCGCGGGTGTCAGTGCCGTCACGCTCTCGAACGGTGCAGTCGCCGGCGACGGTCAGGACGGCGGCCATGGACCGCGGTGGTCGCCCCCTGACTCATAAACCCGCGCCCGGACCGGGAAGCGAGGCGGCTGCGGCGTGTGGTCGGGGGGCTCAGATCCCCAGAAGACACTTACCCGCCAGCACGAACCGTGAGACGACCCCACACACGATCTCGCGTGGTCAGCCCTCCATTAGGCGACAACCCGCTGTCCGATGGGGACGTCGGTGGGGTCACCCCTTTCGAGCGATTGAACTCGACCGGCGGCGAACCCGGCGTATGCGACTGTTCGTCAGTGTCGACCTGCCCGCCGGGTTGACGGGGGCGGTCGCCGACGTCCAGGAGACGCTGCGCCCGGCGGCGGGGCTGAACGTCACCGACCCGGACCAGGCTCACGTCACGGTGAAGTTCGTCGGCGAGGTGAGCGTCGAGCGCGCCGAGACGGTCGCCGAGGCGGTCGAGCGTGGCGTCGACCGCGCCGGCGTCGAGCCGTTCGAGGTGACATACGGGGGACTGGGGGTGTTCCCGTCGCTGGACTACATCTCGGTGGTGTACCTCGGCGTCGAGGACGGCATCGAACCGCTGACCCGGCTGCACGAGGCGATCGAGGCGGAGACGACGGCGGTCGGCGTCGACCCCGAGGACCACGAGTTCACGCCCCACGTCACCCTGGCGCGGATGACCCACGGTGGCGGGAAGGAACACGTCCAACGGGTGGTGCGCGAGCGGTCGCCAACCGTCGGCACGGCGACCGTCGAGGCGGTCCACCTGACCGAGAGTCGACTGGAAGGTGACGGCCCGACGTACACGGCCGTCGAGCAGTATCCCCTGTAGTCCCAAACCGATAAGTCGCCGCCGGCCCACCCGCGGGTATGGTGTCGTGGTGGGTCGTCGCGCTGGCCGTCCTCTTTCCGCTGGCCCAGGTGCCGCTGGTGCTGTGGATCGGCCGCTACTTCGCGCTGGACGACGACGAGGAACCCGCCACGCTGGACGTCCGCGAGCACTGGACCGAACACGAGGCGAGTCCGACCGCGGAGGGGTCGCGCGGGTTCGACCCAGAGGAGTACGACCTGCCCGAGACACCGTCGGGCCTGAACAACGTGACCACCGACGAGGACGAGGGCCCCACCCACGTTCGCTGCTCCGAGTGTGGCGCCGAGAACGACGCCGCCTTCCGCTTCTGCGGTGAGTGCGCGGCCGACCTGTAGTCGTGGTCAGTTCTCCTCGAACGGCAGTTCGGGCTCGTGGTCGACGGCGTCGATCGCCGCCTCCAGTACGGCCTCGACGTTGTCGTCCTCGGTGACGGACATGTAGTGGTCGGCGTCGGCCTCTCGCGAGCGGTCGGCCTTGTTGCAGACGGTGACGACTGGCACGTCGAACTGCTCGCGGACGTCTTCGAGGAGGTCGCGCTGCACGTCCAGCGGGTAGCCGCAGTCCAGACTGGCGTCGAGCACGAACAGGACGATGTCGGCGAGGTGGGTGAGCGCGGACACCGCCTGGGCCTCGACGTCGTTGCGCTCGGCGGCCGGGCGGTCGAGCAGGCCGGGCGTGTCGACGACCTGGTAGCGGACGTGGTCACGCTCGACGTGGCCGACGGCCACCCCCGTGGTCGTGAACGGGTAACTCGCCGTCTCGTTCGAGGCGCGGGTGACGCTGTTGACGAACGAGGACTTGCCGACGTTCGGGTAGCCGGCGACGACGATCGCGGGTTCTTCGGGGCGAAGGTCGGGCAGCGGGCGCAGCTCGGCGGCGGCGGCGTCGATCGTCGCCAGGTCGTCGCCCACGTCGCGAACCACGTCTGCGAGCCGGGCGAAGGCCTGCTTGCGGTGGGCGCGGGCGAGGTCCTCGTCGGCGGTGCGCACCCGCTCCAAGTAGTCGCTCTTTATGTCGTCGGTCTTCGTGGCGGCCCAGTCGACGTTGCCCAGCGCCTCGCGGACGGCGTCCAGATCGACGACAGCGGCGGCAAGATCGCAGTAGAAGGGGTCGATCCGGTCGAAGTCCGGCCACCCGGTGACCACGTTCTCCAGGTTGTCGGAACAGACGTTGCCGGCGGTGCGGACCATCGACTCCTGTGCCTCGCGGCCGGACTTCGCCCGGCCGGACCGCGCCGCCCGCGAGAACGCCTGGTCGATCAGCCCCTCGGCGTCGGGGGCGTACGGCAAGTCCTCGAATGTCATACCCGCCCTGCGAGACACGGACGGAAAGGCGCTCCCCTCCACCCGCGGTACCTGTCCCTCACGAGACGACAGATTGAACCGCGACGGTCGTCTACGGGCACGCATGACCGACTGGGCAGCGGTGCTCGGCGGTGTCGTGGCCGGGATCGTCGTCGGCGTGGCGGCGTCGGCGGTGCCCGGCGTGGGCCACGTGTTCGCCGGCCTCATCGGCGGCGGGGTCGCCGGCTACCTCGCCGGCGGCAGCGTCGGCAACGGCCTGTGGCACGGTCTGCTGGCCGGTGCGTTCGGCGGTCTGCTGCTGGCGGTGGCGCTGTTCGTGCTGGTCTCGGTCGCAAGCGTCGCCCTCGGGGCGCCGTTCGGCGTCCTCGCCGGCGCCGGCACCGCCGGCGTGGTCGCCGTCGTCTCGCTCGTGTTCGCCGTCGACAGCGCGATCGGCGGGGCCGTCGGTGCCGTTCTCTCCTGACCCGATCGGGGAGGACGGCACCGATCTCCAGTCAGCCCCGGCGACAGACTTATATTCTGAAACCAACAGTCGTTATACATGACCGATTGGTTCGCGGTCGGAGCGGGAGCGGTAGCGGGGATCGTCGCGGGCATCGTGTTCTCGGTGGTACCGGGACTCGGCGGTCTCGCGGCGGGACTGGTCGCCGGCGGCACCGCCGGCGTGGTCACGACCGGCAGTGCCGGCGAGGGAGCCTGGAACGGCCTGCTCGCGGGGATGTCGTGGGCGCTGGTCGCGGCCGTCCTCGCGGTCGTCGCGTCGGGGCTGAGTCTGCTGACGCTGCAGCCGATGGGCGCCCTCGCCGGCGTCAGCGCCGCCGGCGCCGTCCTGCTGGTCGGGGCGATCACCGCCGTCGACAGCGCGATCGGCGGGGCCGTCGGCGCCGTTCTCTCCTGACCTGGCGGGGCGGGCGCGAGTCTCCGCCGGGAACTGCGGTCAGCGACGCTCGCGGAGTTCCGCCCGCAGGTCGTCGAGGTCGCGGTCGTTCGCCGCCATGACGACCAGCAGGTGGTAGACGAGGTCGGCGCTCTCGGCGGCCAGGGCGTCGCCGTCGTCGTTCTTGGCGGCGAGGACGACCTCGACGGCCTCCTCGCCGACCTTCTCCAGGGCGGCGTCTTCGCCCTTCTCGCCGTCGACCAGCGAGGCGGTGTACGAGCCGTCGGGGCGGCGCCGTAGGCGGTCCTCGATGACGGCGAACAGGTCGTCCAGGACGTCGGCGTCGGTGCCCGACGGGGTGTCCGGGTCGTCGGTCATCTCACTCCTCGGGCAGTCCCTCGACGTCGCGGAGTCGCTTGAGGTCGGCGAACTGTTCGGGGGGTTTGCGACCGTTCTCGAAGACGGACTCGGTCACCTCGACGGGGGCGCTGGTGCGGGCGGCGAGTGCCAGCGAGTCGCTCGGGCGGGCGTCGACGACGACGCCGTCCCGGGGGGTGTCGAGGTGGAGGTCGGCGATGTAGGTGCTGTCCTCGACGGCGGCGACGACCACGCGGTCCACCCGGCCGCCGAGTTCCTCGACGATGTCGAGCGTGAGGTCGTGGGTGAACGGTCGCGGCGAGGGGGTTGCCTCCAGTCCGCGGGCGATGCTGGCGGCCTCCTCGAAGCCGATGAAGATCGGGACGACGTCGTCCTCGCCGTCGACGCTCAACACGACCACCGGCACCGGTCCCTCCGGAGTGCCGGCGACGCGCACCGCGTCGATCGACGCCGCGAGAGCCATGACCACCCTGCGAACGGCAGCGGGATAAGCCTGTTTCCCGGGGCTATCGGGGGATCAGGCGGCGCCGGGTACCGCGGGACGGACCGGCGACCCGGGCGACGGGAGAGCGGTCCGGGTCGCCCGGGTCGTGGTGCGGTCGGCGGCGACGTACCGCACCTCGACGGTGACGGCGTCACCGACGGTGGCGGCCGCGAGGCGGTCGGCGAGACGGTCGGCAAGCCCCGGGGTGCGGGCCTCGTCGGTCCGGGTGACGGTGACGGTCACCGTCTCGACCTCGGCGTCGAACAGGCGCTCGGGCCGGGGTTCGAAACGGGCGAAGGTGACCGAGGTGGAGACGACCTCGACGCCGTCGACGTCGGCGACGACGGCGCGGGTCTGCTCGCGGACCGTCTGCTCGGCGACGCCCTGCTGGTAGGAGACGAGCGTCACGCCGCCGAGCACGAGCGCCAGCAGACCGATCGCGACCGCGAGGGTGGCGATCCGCCACAGCGTGGCGGCACGGGCCTCGTCGGTCCGGAACAGGCGGTCGGGACGGTAGCCGGAGTACCACAGCGTCGCCAGCACGGCCAGGTTGATCGACAGCACGTTGACCGAGACGAGGACGGCGGCACCCAGCGCGACGGCGGGCAGCCCCCAGGCGATCCCGATGCCGACGACGGCGGCGGGGGGAACGAGCGCGACGGCGATCATCACGCCCACCAGCGCCGTCGAGACCCCCGAGCGAAGACTGTGGGCGCCGGCGACGCCGGCCCCCAGAGCGATCGGCAGCGTGAGCACGTCCGGGGCGACCCGCTCGCCGATCTCGTCGACGGCGACGACGTCGAGGCCGGGCGGGACGACCCCGCCGAAGCGGACGAGCGCGGCGAACGCCGCGGCGGAGGCGACGGTGAGCGCCAGACCGACGGCCTGCAGGCGGACGCCACGCCGGGCGAGGTCGTCCTCGTCGAGGACGGTGCCGACGCCGAGTGCCATCGCGGGCCCGATCAGCGGGGCGATCACCATCGACCCGACGACGGTCGCCGGCGAGTTCAGCAGGAGACCGGCCGTGGCGACGAGCGAACTGACCACGGTCAGCAGGACGAACGACCGCAGCGACGGGGCGAGATCCTGGGCGCGGGCGCGGAGTTCCTCGCGGGCGATGCGCTCGGCGTCCTCGTCGCTCTCGTCCTCGTAGCGCTCGACGAGCCGGTCGAACCGCTCGGACTCGACGGTCTCGGCGGCCAGGACGACCGTGTAGGCGTCGCGCTCGACGCCGGCCTCCCGCATCGCCTCCAGGACGGGTTCGACGCCGGCGGTGGGCAGGGGCACGCTGACGACGGCGGTGTACTCCCGGCCGCTGGTCTCGTCGGTGACGACGTAGTCGACGCCCTCGTCGTCGAGGGCGGCGAGGACCGTCTCTCGCTTGCCCGCCGGGACGGTGACCTGAACGAGTCGCACGGGCACAGGTCACGGGCCGGCACAAAAGTCTCGGCGGTCGGGGGGCCGGAGACGGCGTCAGGAGAACCGGGTGGCGAGGTCCGCCTCGGTGATGATCCCCTCGACGCCGCCGTCTCCGACGACGAGGACGGCACGGTAGTGATCCAGGAGGTCGTCCACCTCGTCCAGCGTGGCGTCGGGTTCGACGGTGGCGAAGCGACGGTCCATCACCTCCGCGACGGGCAACTCCGAGGGTGGACCGTCGCTGTGACGCACCGCCGCGGTCGTGATCATCCCCTCGGGGGTGTCGTCGTCGATCACCGGCAACTGAGAGAACCCACGCTCGCCCATCAGGTCGACCGCCTGGGCGACGGCGTCGTCCGTCGACACCGCCGCGACGGCCTCGTTCATCAGGTCCCGGGCCCGAACCACGTCGCCCTCGACGGCGTCCAGCGCCTCGACGATCTGCCGCAGCGTCGACAGCCGCGGGTCGACGTCGCCGCCCTCGATGCGGGCGATGAGCGGCTGGGAGACGCCCGCCCGCTCGGCGAGGTCACTCTGGGTCAGTTCGAGCTCGGTCCGGCGCTCGCGCAGGTCCTCCGGCGTCGGGAGTCGCACGACCGAGATTACCCGCGGTTATCAATAAGCGTACCGCTCCGGGACGGTGACGGCGGCCGCCTACTCGTCGTCCGCTTCGAGTTCGGCGGTGTGGACGACCTCGATGGGGGTGTCCTGGAGCGCGGGGCCGACCTCGCTCTTGGCGATGCGGGCGGCGTGGTCCTCGCCGTCGGCGTCGAACACCTCCATCTCCAGGGTGAGGGCGACGATGGCGGTGCCGGCGGCGACGAACGCGGAGTCGAACGGTTCGCCACAGGCGGGGCACCCCGTGGCACCGACCTCCAGTTCCACGTACTCGAGACCCGCCTCGTTCAGTCGTCGCCCCGCCTCGCTGACGGCGACGCCGATCGCGTCGTCCACCGACCCCACCTCACGCACCAGCCACGCGGCCTCCATGCCGACGAGGTAGTCGCTCATACCGGCACTTCGTGCGCGAGGGGTGACGGTCTTACGGTTCGGCGCGACCGCGGTACCGATCCGTACGTTACGCGTATTATTCGGGTTGGCCGCCCCCATCAGCCCCGTGGGCGGTGAGTCGCCTACCCGAGTTTATACGTGCGACCGGAGGAGATCCACTCCGGTTTCGTCGGGAACAACTGGGATTTAATACGGTGACTGGACCGGGATCGTCCCGCGGAGCGTCGTCGGACGCCAGTCGTCCAGGGGCGACGGGTTTATATATCCCGACGGGCAGGCGAGGGTATCGCCGATGATCGACCGGCTCCGACGCAACACGCTGTTCGCACTGTACCAGGTGACCCTCGTCGTTGGGATCGCGATGCTGCCACTGGCGGTGGCGCTCGGCCGCCTCGGCGTGACGCTGCCGATGCACCGGCTGGTCGCGACGGTCGGCGGGGCGCTGGACGCCGCCCGCGAGGCGTCGTCGTAGCCCGGCCGAGCGCCGCCCTTTTATATGCCGGGGCGCAAGGATGAGTCGATGAGACAGCCTGACCCGCCCAGTCTCGATTCGAGCGGCCTGGGGCCGTTCGAACCCGAGTTGGGCACGCTGGAGAGCCCCGTCGACGAGGAGGACCTGGAGAACGTCAACAGCACCGGAACGACGACGGTCGGTCTCACGACGGCCGACGGCGTCGTCATCGCGACGGACATGCGCGCCTCGCTGGCCGGTCGCTTCGTCTCCAACAAGAACGTCCAGAAGGTCGAGCAGATCCACCCGACGGCGGCGCTGACCCTCGTCGGGTCGGTCGGCGGCGCCCAGTCGTTCATCTCGAACCTCCGCGCGGAGGTCGACCTGTACGAGGCCCGCCGCGGCGAGGACATGACCATCGAGGCGCTGTCCACGCTCGCGGGCAACTTCGCCCGCGGAGGACCGTTCTTCGCCATCAACCCCATCCTCGGCGGCGTCGACGACGAGGGGAGCCACGTCTTCTCGATCGACCCCGCCGGCGGCGTGATGGCCGACGACTACACCGTTACCGGCTCCGGCCTGCAACTCGCCTACGGCACCCTCGAACAGGAGTACGAGGAGGGCCTCTCGAACGAGGCGGCGAAGACGACTGCCGCCCGCGCGATAAAGAGCGCCGTCGAGCGCGACACCGGCTCCGGTAACGGCGTGTTCCTCGCGGAGATCACCGACGAGGGCGTCGACATCCAGGGCCACAAGGACTTCGAGGAGGTCCTGTAGGCGGCTTCGTTCTCCGTCTTCGCAGCGCCGACCAGTGCCGACGCCGGCGACACCCAGAGCGGCGACGCCGGCGGCGACACGCATTTGCCGGCCACCTCCGAACGCCGCGACATGGCCGAGGCAATCCCGGAGCGGTTTCACGACCTGTTCGACGAGCCGAACTTCGCCACCTTCGCGACGGTGATGCCTGCGGGCACGCCCCAGCAGACCGTCGTCTGGATCGACCGCGAGGAGCGCGACGGCGAGGACCGCGTGCTCGTCAACACCGAGCGGGGCCGACAGAAGGAGCGCAACGTCCAGCGCGACCCGCTGGTGGGCGTCTGCGTCATCGACCCCGACGATCCGTACCGGTATGTCTCCGTGCGCGGGCGCGTGGAGGAGGTCACCGCCGAGGGCGCCGACGACCACGCCGACGCCCTCGCGAAACAGTACATGGGCGTCGAGGAGTACCCCAACCGCGAGGAGGAGGAGGGCGAACGGGTGATCATCCGGATCGAACCGCTGCGGGTGACCGGCACCGGCCAGGCGTGACCGGCGGTCCCCGTCCGGCACCGTCCGGGCGCGAAGCGGTCCCCGGCGTCCGGGTCCGTGCCCACATCGGCCCGCAGGGCGCGAGGCGGCCCCTGACCGGCACCGCCCGGGCGTGATCAGCGGTCCCGGGCCGGGCGAGCGGCGGGGTCGCGCCAGGTGCCCATCCGGAACTGGCAGTCCGGGCAGTGGACGACCACCATCCCGCCGCGCTCGTGCCGGACGAGGTCGGCGGCGTCGAACTCCCCCTCACAGCCGCGACACGTTGGCATGCTGATCGGTTCGTGGGAGTGGACAAAGCTCTTCGGCCGGGCGGTGGGGGATCGGTGGTCGCGCGCATCCAGCACTGTTTTATTCCGCGCGTCGCTGGCGAGAGGTGTGAAAGGGCGGGAGTGGTACCAGGCCGACGAGGTCGCCGAGGAGTACGAGGAGAAGCGCTTCTCGCGGGGCGGCCAGTTGATCGACCGCCGCGAGAAGCAGGCGGTGCTGTCGGCGCTGGGCCCGGTCGAGGACAAGGACGTGCTGGAGATCGCCTGTGGCACGGGCCGGTTCACGGTGATGCTCGCCGAGCGGGGCGCGAACGTGGTCGGCCTGGACATCTCCTTGCCGATGTTGCGGCAGGGCCGCCGGAAGGCGGCGGCGGCGAACACCCGCGTGGACTGGCTGCGCGGCGACGCCGCCCGCCTGCCGTTCCCCGACGACAGTTTCGACGCCGTGCTGGCGATGCGGTTTTTCCACCTGGCCGACACGCCTGCCGCCTTCCTCAGCGAACTCCGGCGTGTGAGCCGCGATCGCGTGGTGTTCGACACGTTCAACGACAAGTCCACGCGGTCGGTGTACAACTGGCTGCTGCCGATGGGGTCGCGGCTGTACTCTCGCGGCGAGGTCGAGGGGCTGGTCTCGCGGGCGGACCTCGAACTCGTCGGCGCCGACCACGACTTCGTGCTGCCGTACGGGCTGTACCGGAAGATCCCGAACGCCCTGGCGTCGCCGCTGCGCTCGTTCGACCGCGCCGTCGGGGGACTGCCCGGCGGGAAGCGACTCGCCTCGGTCTCGTGGTGGGAGACCCGCGTCCCCGGGGACGACGGCGACCCGTCGTCGGCACCGACCGCGGAACGGGAGGAGCCCGCGGCCGACGCCACGCGGGAGCGCGAGGTCGGCGACGACTGATCAGTCACTCGACAGGGCGGGCACTACCCGGGCGGGGTTGCGCTCGAACACCCGCCGCATCGCGTCCGCGGGCACGTCCAGCGTGAGCACCTCCATCACCGACACGTTCGGGTGGACGGCGGGCGCCCCGGAGCCAAACATCACCCGGTCGGGGTGCTCGCGGAGCACCCGCTCCAGCACCGCCCGCCGCCGCAGGCAACTGGAGACGAGGTGGAGCCGGTCGCGCCGGGCCAGCGCGTCCACCGCCGACCCCGCCACCTCGCGGGACAGCGGCGCCGCGCCGTCGTGGACGAGCACCACCGGCAGCGAGCGCCCCAGGAGGTGACGCTCGACCGCAGCGGGGGGAAACCGCTCGCCACACCGGACCAGCAGCGGGCGCTCGACCTCGGCGAGCGCCGCCAGCACCGCCTCGTCCGGGAGGCCGTCGACGACGGGGTCGAGGACGAACCCCTCGAACCGGTCGCCGTAGGCGTACTGCTCGACGTCCGCCGGAGAGGTGTGGTGGTCCTCGCGGCGCGTGGCGAGGTTGCGCAGCCGCGCCCCCGGGCCGTCGTCGGGGTCACGGGCGCCGTTTATCCGGGCAAAGGGGACGAACGGCCGGTCCACGCAGCCCCGGGCGACGGCGTTGTTCGCCGCCAGGTACCCCTCCGGACCGTCCGCGCCGGCGGGCGGGGCCACCACCGACCGGACGATACCCGCCTGGTGGATCTCCCGTTCGAGTGTCTCTGGACCGTACTCGCCGTCGGCGTGCTCGCCGGCGTCGAGACTGACGTGGGCGTCCACCACCCGGAACTCGTGCTCCAGGCCCAGCATCCGGCGGGCGTACCACCCGCCGGCACTTCTCCGTACCGGTGGCCGCACTCGCTCGACGATACTTAAACCCCCGTCGTCCGTCGCCATGGGAGTCGTCAACACGGGTCGGAGCGGCGGTATCGCGGCGGAACCGTAAACACTTATATAGAACCGCTAACGAACTTACGGACGACTATGGCAGAGCAACAGGGTCAGCTCGGAGGTCAGCCGCTGTTCGTACTGAGCGAGGACAGCCAGCGCACCTCCGGCAAGGACGCACAGACGTCGAACATCGCGGCGGGCAAGGCGGTCGCGGAGTCCGTCCGCACCACACTGGGCCCGCGAGGGATGGACAAGATGCTCGTCTCGGACTCGGGTGACGTCGTCATCACGAACGACGGCGCCACCATCCTCGACGAGATGGACATCGAGCACCCCGCCGCCCAGATGATAGTCGAGGTCGCCGAGACCCAGGAGGACGAGATCGGCGACGGCACCACGACGGCGTCGGTGCTCGCCGGCCGCCTGCTCGCACAGGCCGAGGACCTGCTGGAGCAGGACGTCCACCCGACGACGATCGTCGAGGGGTACCACCGCGCCGCCGAGATCGCGGGCGAGGCCGTCGACGAGATCGCCCTGGACGTCGAGGTCGACGACGACCTGCTGGAGCAGGTGGCCGAGTCCTCGATGACGGGTAAGGGCACCGGCGGCATCACCGCCGACCGGCTGGCCGAGACCGTCGTCGAGGCCGTGCGCCGCGCCGAGACCGACGGCCGCGTCGACGACGACCGCATCGCGCTGTCCACACAGGTCGGCGCCTCCTCCTCCGCCACGGAGCTGATCGAGGGCGTCGTCCTCGACGAGGAGCCCCTGCTTGAGACGATGGCCCGCTCCGTCGAGGACCCGACGATCGCCGTGCTGGACGTCGAGCTCGGCGTCCGCACCGGCGACGTCGACGTCGAGTACGAGCTCTCCTCGGTGGACCAGCTCTCCGCGGCGATGGAGAGCGAGGAGAGCGAGCTGCGCGAGCTGGTCGAGGAGGTCGTGGCCCACGACGTCGACGTGCTGTTCACCACCGAGGACGTCGACGACCGCGTCGCCTCCCTGCTGGAGGGCGAGGGCGTCGTCGCCTTCGGGGACATCGACGACGACGACGCGACGGCGATCGCCCGGGCGACCGGCGCCAGCCGCGTCGCCACGCTTGAGGACTTCGCGACCGAGGACCTCGGCGGCGCCGACGGCGTCCGCACCGAGACCTACGGCGACGACGACGTCACCTTCGTCGAGGGCGGCGCCGCCGCCGAGGCGGTGACCGTGTTCGTCCGCGGCGGCACCGAGCACGTCGTCGACGAGCTGGAGCGCACCCTCTCGGACGCGATCAACGTCGTCACCGCCGCCGTCGAGACCGGCGAGGTCGTCCCCGGCGCGGGCGCCTCCGAGGTCGCCATCGCCGACCGGGTCCGCCGCGAGGCCGCCGGCGTCGAGGGCCGCCAGCAGCTCGCGGTGGAGGCCTTCGCCGACGCCGTCGACATCGTCCCGCGCACGCTGGCGGAGAACGCCGGCATCGACCCCATCGACGCGCTGGTCGACCTGCGCGCCGAGCACGAGGAGACGGGCCGTGCGGGCCTCGTCACCGTCGACGGCGAGACCACCATCGCCGACCCCGTCGAGGACGGCGTCGTCGACCCCGCCACCGTGAAGCACGAGGCCGTCGACTCCGCCACCGAGGCCGCCACGATGATCGCCCGCATCGACGACGTCATCGCGGCGGAGTGACCACCACCGAGTAGCGACCGCGGACACGCGCTGGTCGCGGCGACGACCGAGTCATCCCTTTTTCCGAACGACGGTCCGGTACGGCCGAGATCCGGCGAGTAGGCGCCGAATACCAATACACCCGCGGGGGGTCGGTCGTGTCCATGACCGAGGACAGACGGTCGACACGGCGGTCGTACCTGACCGCGCTTGGCACGGGGGGAGCAGTCGCACTGGCCGGGTGTACCGGCGGTGGCGGAGAGATCACGATCGGGTCGGACATCCCCTACCGGCCGTTCGAGTACCGCACCGAGGAGGGTGACCTCGTCGGGTTCGACGTGGAGATCGCCGATGCGGTGTTCGGCGAGGAGCTGGGGATGGAGCCGGAGTTCCAGATGACCAGCTTCGACAGCATCATCTCCTCGCTGAACAACGGCAACTTCCGGGTGATCATGTCGGCGATGACGATAACCGAGGACCGCGCCGAGCGGGTGGACTTCTCGGACCCGTACTTCACCGCCTACCAGACCATCGTCGTCCTCTCGGACAGCGACATCACGGGCCAGGAGGACCTCCGTGGGCGCACCGTCGGCGTCCAGAAGGGGACCACCGGGGAAGGCGCCGCCGAGAGCCTCCAGGAGGAGTTCGGCGGCGAGTTGACCATCCAGAGCTACGACCAGATCACCGGCGCCTTCGACGCCCTGTTGAACAACCAGGTCGTCGCGGTAATAAACGACAACACGGTGAACGCCGAGTTCGTCGCCCAGAACGACGACGTGCGGTTCGTCGAGGGCGAGGGCGCCGCCACCGGCGAGAACGCCCCGGACTACCTCACGCTGACCGTCGAGGAGTACGGTATCGCCTTCCGCCAGGACGACGACGACTTCCGCGAGGAGGTCAACGACGCCCTCGCCGCGGTCATGGAGGACGGCACCTACGACGAGATCTACGGTGAGTACTTCGGGCCGAGCGGGTGACCCACCGAGTGTCCACACACGTGGCACACCCCAGCCGGCGGCGGACCCACGATAGTTTCATCATTCGAGAGAGACTCATAGACTGAAACATGGCCGAGGCGCACGTTGACGGCGAGGCGGCGGACGGGGGGATACTGATGCGTGACGGTCTGATACGGCGGGTGGGCGAGGTGCTGTCGGTCGGGTTCATCCTGGTCGTCGTGGGGCTCGTCGGCTGGATACTGAGCACGCAGGTCGACTTCGAGTTGCTGGAGACGGTGTTCCCGCGCTTCGTCGAGGCGTTCTGGCTGGTCGTGCGGATCGTCGCCGTCTCCAGCGTGCTGTCGGTGACGGCGGGGGTGCTGGTCGGGCTCGGCCGGATATCGAACTCGCCGGTCACGAGCCGGGTGACGAAGGGGTACGTGGAGTTCTTCCGGGGGACGCCGCTTCTCTTTCAGTTGTTCCTCATCTTCTTCGGCGTGCCCCGCCTGTGGGCGACCGGGGAGTTCCCGATCCAGGAGTGGGCGATCCCCGCCGCCGTCATCGGGCTGACGCTGAACCACGCCGCCTACGTCGGCGAGGCGATCCGCGGGGGGATCGACGCCGTCCCCGACGGCCAGATGGAGGCGGCCCGCTCGCTGGGGATGTCCCGCGTGATGGCGCTGCGGGAGGTGGTGCTGCCCCAGGCGTGGCGCAACGCGCTGGCGGCGATCGGCAACGACCAGATCATCCTCGTGAAGGACACCTCCCTGCTCACCGTGATCGCGGTGCCGGAGATAATGAGCGTGTTCCGCAACGTGAACTCCGCCACCTTCGACCCGTGGACGCCGCTGGTGTGGGTGTGTCTGTTCTACCTGGCGATCACGCTGTCGATGAGCCAGATCGTCAACGCCCTGGAGCGACGGGCGGACCCGACCGGGCAGACCCGGGGCGGCCAGGTGAAGGCGCTGCTGCGGGGCCGGGGCGACGAGGAGGGGGAGCCGTGAGCGGGCGCCCGCTGGTCGAGTACGACGCCGTGGACAAGTTCTTCGGCGAGACCCACGTGCTGCGGTCGGTCGACCTGCAGGTCGAGAACGGCGAACTCGTCGTCGTGATCGGCCCCTCGGGGTCGGGCAAGTCCACGCTGTTGCGCTGTGCGAACCGCCTGGAGGAGATCCAGGGCGGGGAGATCCGGATCGACGGCGACCCCATCACGGGCCCAGAGGCCGACGTGAACCGCATCCGCCGTCGCGTCGGGATGGTGTTCCAGTCGTTCAACCTCTTTCCGCACATGACCGCCATCGAGAACGTCGCGATCGGCCCGAAGCGGGTGCTCGGGCGGTCCGAGGAGACGGCCGAGCAGCGAGCCTACGACCTGCTCGACCGGGTCGGGATCGCCGACCAGGCGGAGTCGTACCCGGAGGAACTGTCCGGCGGCCAGCAACAGCGGGTCGCCATCGCGCGGGCGCTGGCCATGGACCCCCAGGTGATGCTGTTCGACGAGGTGACCAGCGCGCTGGATCCGGAACTCGTCGGCGAGGTGCTTGACGTGATGCGGGACCTGGCGAGCGAGGGGATGACCATGCTCGTGGTCACCCACGAGATGGGGTTCGCCCGCGAGGTGGGCGACCGGATCGTGCTGATGTCTGACGGGCGGATCGTCGAGCAGGCCGCCCCCGAGCCGTTCTTCGAGTCGCCCTCGACCGAGCGGGGCCAGCGCTTTCTCTCGCGGCTGCTGTAGGTCAGTCGAACCGCAACTCGACGCCGTCGCCGGCCGCCAGCCCGAAGTGCTCGTCGCCCCGGCCCTGGTTCACGTCCAACTCGACGTTGCCGTGGCTGCCGACGGTCGCCAGGGCCTCGCCCGGCGCGACCGCCCCGAAGGTGTCGACCGCCGGGACGACGCGCTCGCCGTCAAGGGTGTCGCCGCTCTCGTCTGTCGAGCGGACGGCCACGCGCTCGACGCCGTCCAGCGCGTGGCCGGGGACGTTCGTGATCAGGTTGCCGAAGTCGTCGACGACGAGCACCTCGCCGGTCGCGTGGTCCGCCGCGACCGTGGCCTCGGGCAGGGAGAGCGAGACGGGGTCGGCGGGCGCGAGCAGTCCGCGGTCACGCAGCGTGGCGACGCCGTGGTCGTGGACCAGTGCCGCGAGGGGGGCGAACACGTCCCGGCCGTGGAACGTCGAGGACCGCGCCCCGCCGTCGTCGGCGCGGTAGACCTCGATCT
>CAYODS010000010.1:0-42874 GCA_964402765.1 uncultured Halobacteriales archaeon | reverse complement strand
CCGCTCGGCCTCCTCGACGACGCGGGCCCGGTCGGACTTGCGGTGGGGGTTGTCCATCCGCACGGGACCGTCGTCGTCGAAGCCGTAGACGCCGTACGAGAGGTCCGCCGAGAGACCGCGCTCGACCTCGTGTGGCTGGACATCGAGGTACCCACGGGTGCCGCCCTCGCCGTCGTCGGTCTGGCCGGTGACCAGCGTGCCGACCAGGGTGGACTTTCCGTGGTCGACGTGGCCGGCGGTGCCGACGACGATGTGTTCGTCGTCGGTCTCCAGCACCGCGCCCTCGCGGATCGTCGCCACGCCGACGATGCCGTCGTCGACACCCCAGGTGTCCACGTCGTCGATGTGTGCGTCGGCCTCCTCGGCCAGCAGCGACAGCACGTCCATCGACTCGGAGAACTCCTCGCGGGGGATGCCGGCGAGTCCACCGTCGTCGGTCACGCCGACGACGTACGTCGCCTCGCCGTCACCGGAGAGCACGCGGTGCCGGAGTTGGGCGACCAGGCTCTCGCGCCGGCCGTCGGCTAGGTGGACGGACTTCTCCAGCCGTTCCTTGAACTCGACACTTCCCCCCTGCCGCTCGCCGCGCTCGATGGCCCGCTCGAGCACGGCTCGGTCTGGGGCCATGGGTGATCGCGTGCACGCGGGCGACAAAAGCCTTCCCCGGCCCTCACCCGGGAGTGCCCCGGATCGGGCGGCGCCGGGTGCCCGCGCGGCCGTCGGCCCACTCGCGGTGCGAACAGGTGGCACGTCCCGGTCACTCGCGAGGCGGCGTGCCACGCTCCCGCCTGGACCGCCCCGCGTCGCTGGTCAGCGCACACGGGGGGTGGTCGCGCCATCGCAGTTCAACCGTCGGGCTACTCCGTGAGCCGCTCGTACGCCTCCGTGACGCGCTTGAACGCCTCCTCGTCGCCGTCGTTGTCGGGGTGGGTCTCCTTCACCCGTCGGCGGTAGGCCCGCCGGACAGCGCCCTCGTCACCGTCGGGGTCCACGCCGAGCACGTCCCGCGCCTCGCGGGCGCTCATCCGGTCGGTGGGCTGGGACCGCCCGGCGCCCGCGTCCCGGCCGACGCCTGCCTGCCGGTCCGGGCCCTCGGCGCCGACGCTCGCCCGGGCCGCGCGGCGCCTGGCGCGGGCGCGTCGCTCTTGGGCCCCCGGGTCGGCCCAGCGTGGACCGTCGCCGCTGCCCGGTCCGGCGTCGCCAGCGGCCGCACGGGCACGGTCGGTCGCGTTCGCGCGTCGGCGGACGCGGGCGGCGAGACGACCGGTGCCCTGGAACCAGATGAGGTAGCCCGCGACACCGAAGGGGACGGCGACGAACAGCAGCAGCGGCTCGAACGCGGCGGCGAGTGCGGTCATCAGGACCGCGATCCCGCCCAGCACGGCCCCGACCGCGACCAGCAGCGTCGACCGGGTCACGACCGCACACTGGAGCCGACGCTGATAAAGGTTCACGACCGCGACGCCGCCGAGGATTGAAGCGTCCGTGGATTCAATCGGGGGCATGAGCGTGGGTGGCATCTGTCAGGTCTGCGGGTCCGCGAGCGCCGAACGGCGCTGTGACCGCTGTGGCACACTGGTGTGTGGGGACCACCACGACGCCGAGCGCGGCGTCTGTGTGGAGTGTGCCGCCGAGATGGGCGTCGGCGACCCATCGAGCGCCGGGGAGGACGGCGACCACCCGGACGTGGACCGCTACCAGTTCTGAGTCCGCGCGACTCAGCGGTGCTGGTTGATACGCCGCTTGAGTCGCTTCGCCGCCTCGCCCGCCGCCGTCGCGTAGTCGTCCATCGTCTCCGCACGCCTGGCCTCGTCGCCGGCGAAGATGATCCCCCGCGAGGAGTTGACGAGACCGACCCGGGGCGGTTCGCCCGTCCCCCGCCAGTCGGCCCCCGGGACGGCGTCGAGGTCGGCCAGGCCGTACTCGACGGCCGCCTCCAGGTCGCCGCCCTGGGCGCCCACGCCGGGCACGAGAAAGGGCACGTCGATCACCTCACGCACCCGCTCCAGTTCCGCCGGCGCGGTGGCGCCGACCACGAGCCCGACGCTGCCGTGCTCGTTCCAGGCGTCCGCGAGGGCGGCGACGCGCTCGTACAGCGGCTCGCCGGAGGCGAGTTCGAGGTCCTGCAGGTCCGCGCCGCCGGCGTTCGAGGTGCGACAGAGCACGAACACGCCGGCGTCCGTCCGCGAGAGGAAGGGCGAGAGGGCGTCACGGCCGAGGTACGGGTTCACCGTGACCGCGTCCACCCACTCCAGCACGTCGGCGTACTGGCGGGCGCTCACCCCGACGTCCGCTCGCTTGGCGTCGAGCAGGACCGGCACGTCCTTGCCGGCGGCGTATGCGGCGGTCTCCCGCAGCGCCCGCCACCCCTGCTCGCCCTCGTAGAAGGCGGCGTTGGGCTTGAACGCCGCCGCGTGCTCGTGGGTGGCGTCGATCACCCGGCGGTTGAACGCCCACCGCGGGATGTCGTGGTCGGCGGCGTCGTCGGGCAGTCGGTCCGGGTCGGGGTCGAGACCGACGGAGACCACGCTGTCGACGCGATCGATCCGCTCGGCGAGTCGCTCGAAGAACGCGCTCATGCCCGTCGGTCGACGGTCGCGGACAAAACTCGCCCGGTCGAGGGCTGGCGCCGGCGGGCCGTCGCCCACTCGGGGGTCAGAACTGCCCCAGGGAGGTCTGGTCCTCCTTCAGCGCCTGCGCGTCGTACCCCTCGCCCGTCAGGTGACGCGCCAGGTCGTCCACGAAGCCGTGCTGGGTGTACACCCGCTCGGGGTCGACCACCCGGACGATGTCCAGCAGTTCCTCGAAGTCGGCGTGGTCCGAGAGGACGAACGCCTCGTCGTACCCCCCGCGGTACCGGAACGAGTCGTCGACCGCCCACCCCGAGAACCCCGCGGTGAGCGCGTCGTTCTCCTCCGCGAGGCGCTGGACGTAGTCCAGCCGCGCCGAGCCACTCGGCAACACGACCGCCTCGCCCGGTCCGGGGTCGAGGGCGTCGTACTCCTCGGCGTCGAAGGTCACGTCCAGGTGGGCCTCGATCACCCGGTTCAGGTCGGCGATCGCCTCCGAGACGAGCAGTCGCGACCGGTCCGAGCGGGCGACGAGCCGCTGGAGTTTCTGGGCCCGCCCCAGCGCGTAGCCGAACAGCAGAACCGGGCGGTCGAGCGTGTCGTTCAGCCACTCGACGATCCGCCGTTCGAGTTCGTCCTGGTCGGGAAACACGTACGCCGGTCGGCCGTACGTCGCCTCGATCACGAGCACGTCCGCCGGCACGGGGTCGAACCCCGAGAGGTACGAGCGGTCCCGCGGGGACACGTCGCCGGTGTAGAGGTAGGTGCGCTCCTCGCCCTCGACCCGCACCGCCCGGGAGCCGGCGACGTGGCCGGCGTCGAGCAGGTCCACGCGGGGGTGGTCCGCGACGGCGAACGTGGCCTCCGGTCGCCGGACCCGGGCGAGTGCGGCGGTCGTCTCCGAGCAGACCACCTCGGCGGGCGCCGACTCGGCGTCGAACAGGTGGTCACCGTGAGCGTGGCTCGTGGCGTTCACGTCACCGTCCGGGGCGTCGGCGTCGACGACCACCCGGCCGACGCCCTCGGCCTCGACGACGACGCCGTCGCGCAGCGTGACCGTCACGTCACGGGGTAGTCGGCCCGGCGGTTTGGTCCTTTCCGTGGCGACCGCTCACCGGTCGCTCACCCACCCGGCGAGGTCCTCGACGACCGACGGGGCGAGGTTGTTCGGCTGGACGTAGTCCTGTGGCGAGGACTCCCCCTCACCAGGGAACAGGAGATGATCGAGCGAGGGGTACTCCCGGTAGGTGGCGTCCGTGCCGAGCGCCTCGCGCCAGGCGTCGAGGTCCGACGGCGGCACCTGGAAGTCACGTCCGCCCTGCCCGGCGAACGCGGACACGTCGAGTTCGCTCGCGACGGCGGTCTGGTCGTACGACCGGAACGACTCCCAGTACCGGCCGCTGGCGTTGAGCAGGACCTCGTCCGGCTCGAAGTCACCCTCGGAGATCCGCCTGGCGGCCGCCTCGACGCGGTCGATCCGCCGTGTCTCGGCGTCGGTCACCTCGCCGTCGAGTTCGGCGACGTGTCGCACCTGCCGGGGGACGAGTCGCCAGATGTCTCCCGCCGGGGCGGCCAGAAGCGCCATTCCCTCGGCGCCGGAGCGGTCGACGATCCGCGGGGCGGCCAGGCCACCCTGACTGTGGCCGACGACCCCGACCCAGGTCACGCGGTCGTGGTCGCGGAGGCGCTCGACGGCGGTGACGGCGTCCTCGGTCGTCACGTCGTCGAGGGTCACCTGGTCGCGGCGGGACACGTCACACGAGAGGGTCCGCTTGTCGTACCGCAACACGCCAACGCCACGCGAGGCCAGCCCCCAGGCGAGGTCGCGAAACGGCTTGTTCGGGCCGACGGTGAGGTCGCGGTCGCTCGGGCCGGTGCCGTGGACCAGCACCACCGCGGGCACGCCGTCGGTGCCGCTCGGCAGCGACAGCGTCGCCCCGAGGTCACACGCCGGCGAGGACAGCGTGAGGTCGGTCTCCTCGAAGGCGTCGCGGTCGACGTAGCCGGGCGGCTCGTACGCTCCCTGGGGCTGCTGGAGCAACAGCCCCGCCGGTTCCCCCTCGGCGAATATCCACAGCACCCGGAGCGCACCGCTCTCGAAGGTTGTCCGGACGAGCACCGCCGTCTGCCCGCGGACGGCCGTCCGCTCGACCGACGCGATCCCCCGGTAGGCGCCCTTCCCGTCGGTCTGTGTCTGCCAGGCGCTCCGGAGCCGCTCCGGCGGCAACTGTTCGCGAGCCTCGGGCACGAACGACTCCGACACCGCCTGGAACTCGCCCTCCGCGAGGGTGCCTGTCAGTTCCCGCGCCCGGCGTCGCAGGTCCCCGCTCGCCTCCTGGGTCGTGGTGTCGGTCGTGTCGGTGGTCGTTGTCGTCGTGGTCGACTCGGTCGTCGTCTCCGTCGTCGTGTCGGCCCCGGCGCCGTCCTCGCCGTCGCCGCCGCCGGCACACCCCGCCGTCAGGCCAACGGCGACCGAGGCGAGCGCACCGAGCACCCGGCGACGATTCTGCGTCCGTCGCGTCATCGGTCGATCCTCGCCGGGCCGCCCAAAGACACCCTCGGTGCGTTTCAGACCCGGCGACACCCCCCGCGGTCACTGGTCGTCGTACAGCGACTCGACGCGGTCGATGGTGTCGGCGTCCTCGACCGCGAGGTCCTCGCGCACGCCCTCGAACCGGGGAAAGCGCAGTGCGTATCCGGAGCCGTACTCCGGGCTCTCCTGGATCTCCTCGTAGGCCACCTCCAGAACCACCTCGGGCGCGAGGGCCACCTCGCGACCGTCCCGTTCGGTGATCAGGTCCTCGAGTCGGTCGGTGAGATCGGCGAGTTCTGAGTCCGTGTAGCCGGTCGAGAGCCGGCCCACCTCCCGGAGGTCGTCGCCGTCCCGGCAGGCGAGGTAGAGGCGCCCAAGCATCGAGGAGCGCCGCCCCTCGCTGTACCGGGCCCGGGTCACGACCAGGTCCAGCGGCTCCATCACCGGTTTCACCTTCGTCATGTACCCCACCCGCCGACCGGGCTGGTAGGCCGCCGCGAGGTTCTTCAGCATCACCCCCTCGTGGCCCGCCGACAGCGTCCGCTCGTACAGGTCCCGCAGTGCCGCCTCGCCGCCGTCGGCGTACCGAACGCCGTCGGCCCGCTGGATCTCGTACTCGACGGGGTCGAGCACCGCGTCCAGGCGGTCCAGGCGCTCCCGCAGCGGCTCCTGAAGGAGGGTCTCGCCGTCGAGGTACAGGCAGTCGAACAGGTGGACGACGACGGGGATCGCCTCGACCATCTCGGCGATGTCGTACTTGCGCTTGATCCGCCGGGAGAACGTCTGGAACGGCACCGGCTCCCGCGTGTCGGGGTCGTACCCCACCACCTCGCCGTCGAGCACGAACCGGTCGGCGTCGACACCCGCCGCGACCGCCCTGACCACGTCGGGAAACTGCTCGGTCACGTCCTCCAGGCGGCGAGTGAACACCCGTATCTCGCCGTCCTGTCCGTGTATCTGGACGCGTGCGCCGTCGTACTTGGCCTCCCCGAGCACGTCCGCCGGGTCCTCGGCCACGTCCGCGATCCCCGCCGCCAGGCCGTCGCTGTCGTCGGCGAGCATCGCCCCCACCGGCCGGAACAACTCGACGTCGAGGTCGTCCAGTCCGGCGCGGCCCTCGTCGCGTGCGGTCTCGGCGACGAGGCGGTAGTCGTTCGTCACCTGGTAGGCCCGCTCGACCGCCTCGACCGCCGCGTCGCTCCCGTCGAGAAAGGCGTCGGCGACCGCGTCCCGCACCGTCCCCTCGCCCACGCCGATGCGGAGGTGGCCAAGCGCCGTGCGGACGACGTACTTCGCCTCCGCCGGGTCGGCGTCCGACACCAGGCCGGCGACCGTGTCCACCCGCCGGGACTCGCTGCCCTCCCCCTCGTACTCCGCCAGGGCGCGCAGGCCCTCGTGGACGCGCTCGACGGTGAGCGCCTCGGAGAACAGCGTCTGCTGGCGGGCCTTCTCGACGGCGCGCTCTGCGGCGCCGCCGAGGTCGCCCGTCTCCTTCCAGTCCTCCTCGATCTCCCCGGGTGGGACGCCGGTGGCCTTCGCGACGGCGTCGGCGGTGAGCGAGGAGGAGACGCCGATGTCGTCACTCTGGTGGGCGGCGAACAGGTTCCCCTGTAGCAGTTTCACCAGCACCGGCAACTCCGCCGCGTCGGCGTCTTCGAGTGCCCCGGCGAGGATCGCCCGCTTCTCCGTGTCGGCGTCGGTCGCCGCCAGGCGCTCGTACACGGCCACGAGGTCGGCGTACTCCATCGCCGTCCGGTTGCGCGCCGGCGGGCATAAGCCCTGTCGAGTCGAGGGCGTTAGACCTCGTTCACCGTCACCGACGTGCGCCCGTCGAGCACCTGCACCGTGAGCATCGTCGGGCGCTCCGCCGGCCCCACGCCGGTCGCGGAGCCGGGGTTGAGCAGGCGGACGCCCTCGTGGGTGGTGTCCACGACCGTGTGGGAGTGCCCAGCGACGCCGACGACGCCGTCGGTGCCGGCCCGCGCCCGGGCGACGCCGGCGACGGCGTCACGCCAGTCCGCGTCGCTGGTGACGACGCCCTCGGAACTCGACACCGCGCGCTCGACCAGGTCGACGATGCCGTGGACGACGACGAAGGTGAGTCCGCCGAGTTCGACGGCCGCTACCCGCGGCAGGTCGACGTCGTTCGGGTCGGCGTTGCCGAAGACGGCGGTCAACTCGCCAGCAGCGTCGCGGATCGCCTCGTGGGCGGCGTGTGAGCCGAAGTCACCGGCGTGGATCGTGTGGTCGGCGGCGACGATCCGGTCGCGAAACGACTCCGGGATCGCCTCCGCCTGGCCCGGGACGTGCGTGTCCGACAGGACAGCTATCTCCATGTGTCACCGTCAGGGGAGTGAAAGAAAACGCTTTCGCGGGTCGGCACGTCGCTCGCGGGCAGCCGAGCGCCGACCAGCCGGCGCCGATGAGTGAGTTTATTGACCGCCCCCGGACTGTTGCACGTATGAGCAGGCGGCGACTGGCGCTTCTGGCGACGCTCGCCCTGGTCGCGACCGCGGGGTGTCTCGGTTTCCTCGGCGGCGGGGGCGGCGGGAGCGGATCGATCGTCGTCGACAGCGCCGACGGCGCCGTGTACGTCCAGGCCACGGGCGGCGCCAGCCTGCCCGCCGGCACGGCGATCAACGTGACCGTCGCCGGGTCGGGCGGCAGTCAGATCCTCACGCTGGAGGAGTCCGTCGCGTCGGGCGAGCGGGTGTACGTCGGCGGCGACGGGGACCTGACGGCGTCGGTCGGGGAGCGGCCGGCGACCGGCGACACCACCTGTGACCTGACCATCGGGGTCGACACCGGCGACCGGACCGTGACCCGGACCGTGGAGAGCGCCTCCTGTCCCGGGTCGCTGGGCTGGTCGGTCGAGATCGCCACCGAACCCGCCGAGGGTGCGACCGAGAGCGCCCGGTACGTCTACGTCAGGCCGACTGGCGGGACGACACTGGGGCCGGACACGCGCCTGAACGTCACCCTGGAGATCACGCTCAACGGACAGACCAGACGTGACACGCTGGAGACGACGCTGAACCGGTCGGTCGAGGCCGGGACGAAGGTGTACCTGGCCGACGACGGCGGCGACCTGGCGGTCCTCGTCGGCGAGGTCGACGACAGCGTCACCGTCGTCCGCCCGAACGAACTCCCGGCCACCCTGGCGATGACGGTCACCGTCGAGGGCGAGGAGACGACGACCCGGACGCTGACCTTCGAACCCGAGGACGACGGGAGCGAGGGCGGCTGAGGGACGACGCCTCGCGGGTGGACCGTCAGCGTTATTTCCGGCGACCGACTCGCGGGGTTGGATGTCGGTCGACCTGCGCGGCGTCGTGCTCGACCCCGGGAGCGTGGAGTCCGTCTCCACCGCCGGCGGCCAGCGCGAACTGGTGGAGGTGCTCGTCCGTCCACTGGCGGTCGACGGCGACGACCCCGGCGAGGCGACCGTGGCGGTGGACGCCAGCCTGCCGACCGACGCCGTCACCGTGACGCTGTGGGGCGACTGGACCGAGACCGGCGAGCGCCTGAGCGAGGGGATGGAACTGCTCGTCACCGACGCCGAGGTCGAGGCGTTCCGCGGCGAGGTGCAGTTCTCGACGGGACGGGGATCGCGGGCGGTGATCCAGCCGGAGTACCTCGTCGACGTGACCGACGTGCGGTCGTGGGTGCAGTGCCCACGGATGTACTACCTGAACGAACTCACGGCGATCCCGCTGAACTACCCCGTCGTGAAGGGGACCGTCGTCCACGAGGTGTTCGGCGACCTCCTGCGGGGGCGGGACCTCGAGGAGGCGGTCGCCGACCGCGTCGCGGAGGTGGGGCTGGAACTGGGCCTGCTCGGCAGGTCGGCCGCGGCGGTCCGGGAGGACGTGCGAGAGAACGCCGCCGCCATCGAGGGGTGGCTCGCCCAGGGCACCCTCTCCGGCGAGGACGAGTGGCGCTCCGAGCGCACGCTCATCAGCCCCACCTACGGACTGAAGGGCCGGGCCGACGCCGTCCGCCGCGGGATGCCCGTCGAGCTGAAGACCGGCAAGAACACCAGCCGCGAACCTCGCTTTCACGACAAGGTCCAGGCCGCCTGCTACGCGCTCATCATGGAGGAACACGGCGTCCCGCCGGACACCGGGACGCTGCTGTACACGAAGAACGCCGCCGTCGACCGCGGCGAGGAGAGCGGCGACCTCTCGCCCGCCAAGGAGTTCTCGATCGGCCCCGGCCTGCTGGAGTTCGTCCTCCGGGCGCGCAACGGCATCGCCGCCGCCGAGTTCGACGGCCGCGTCCCGACGGGGTACGAGGCCGACGCCGTCTGTGAGTACTGCTTCGAGCAGGACACCTGCCGGGTGGTCGCCGGTCGCCTCGACCAGGAGTCGAAGGCCGGCCAGATCGGCACGCCGGTCCCAAAGGCGGAGCGGGACTACTTCGAGCGGTTCTACCGTCTCGTAGAGGAGGAGCGCTGCGAGACCCACCGGGAGTACGCCAAGCTGTGGGAGCAGTCCGCCGAGGAGCGGGCGGCTGACGACCGCGCGCTGGTCGACCTCGACCCGCGCGAGCGTCGCCAGCTGCAAACGGGCCGGTGGGAACTGGTCGCCGACCGGCCGACCGGCGGCGACCGGGAGCCGGCGGTCTCGAAGGTCCGCGAGGGCGACGTGGTGCTCGCCAGCGACGGCCACCCCGTCCGTGGCACCGCCGAACTCGCCCGCGTCGAGCGCCTCTCCGCCTCGGAGGTGGTGGTGACGACCGACGAACCGCTCGACCTGCGCCGGGTGGACGTGTACCCCTCGGAGTTGAGCGTCGACCGGATGGTGACCGCGCTGCACGACACGGTGCTGCAGGGCGACGAGCGCCGCAAGGACGTGCTGTTCGGCCGTCGCGACCCCGAGTTCGAGGAGCCGGAGGAGACGTTCGTCGACAACAACGACGCCCAGGACGCCGCCGTCCGCCGGGCGGTGGGTGCGGCGGACTTCGCGCTCGTGCGGGGCCCGCCCGGGACGGGCAAGACGTACACCATCGCCCGCACCGTGCGGGCGCTGGTCGAGCGCGGCGAGCGCGTGCTGATCTCGGCGTTCACCAACCGCGCCGTCGACAACTGCCTCGAAGCGCTGCGCGAGCAGGGCCACGACTTCGACCCCGAGGCGGGCGAAGTGGTCCGGGTTGGCACCGAGAGCGGCGTCCGCGAGGACATGCAGTCGGTGCGGATCGACTCTCGGGGCGACCCCACCGAACTCGCCGACCGTCTGCGGGAGGCCCCCGTCGTCGCCGCCACCACCGCCGCCTGTGGCTCCCGCGTGCTGCGCGAACTGGAGTTCGACGTGGCCGTCGTGGACGAGGCCGGCCAGATCACGGAGCCCGAGACCCTGCTCCCGCTGAACCGCGCCGACCGGTTCGTGCTGGTCGGCGACGACGACCAGTTACCGCCGGTGGTGCGGGCGGAGAACGACCTCTCCCGGTCGCTGTTCGAGCGGTTGCGCGACGAGCACCCCGACGCGGCGGTGACGCTGGACCGCCAGTACCGCATGGCCCAGCGGATCCAGGCCTTTCCCTCCCGGGAGTTCTACGACGGACGCCTCCGACCGGCCACGGCCGAGGTCGCCGGGCGCTCGCTGGCCGACCTGGACGGCGTCGACCCCGATGCCGTCCCCGAGTACCTCGACGGCGTCACCCTGATCGACGTGGGCGGCGACGACGGCACGCGGACCGACGCCGTGGAGGCCGAGCGGGTGGCCGAGGTGGTCGAGGACCTCACCGCGGCGGGCGTCGACCCCAACGACGTGGGCGTGATCGCTCCCTACCGGGCGCAGGTTGCGACGGTCGGTCGCCGGGTGGACGTGACCGTGGACACCGTCGACCGCTTCCAGGGCTCCAGCGAGGAAGTCGTCGTCGTCTCCTTCGTCGCCACGGACGACCTCTCGGGGCCGATCTTCGAGGACTACCGCCGGGTGAACGTCGCCCTGACGCGGGCCAAGCGCGAACTCGTGCTGGTGGGTGACGCCGACGCACTGCGCTCGGACCCCGTCTACCGGCGCATGGTCGAGTGGGCCACCGTCGTCCCGGAGTAGTACTGTGAGAGACGTTCTCGTACTGCCGGGAAACGGCTCCCGTTCGGGTGGAGATCGCCCGGCGGCGGGCGAAAGAAAGTCGACGGCGTGGCGTTCGTGTCGTCAGGCGGCGGTCAGGCCTCGATGAAGCGCAGTCGCACCGTCGGGTCGCCGTCGAGGTCGACGCCGAACTCGCCGTCGGACTGCTCGACGGACCAGCGGACGAGCCAGAGGTCGATCCCCTGGAGGTGATCGAGGGCGGTCTCGGTGCTCCCGGCGACGACGCGCAGGTCCTCGGGCGAGAGCCCCCCGCCACGGTCGGTGAGTTCGACGACGGCACGGTCGTCGGCCTCGGTGACCGCTATCGACACGTCCGGGTCGGTGCTGCGACCGGCCAGTTCCACCAGGTCCCGCAGCGCGGCCGGCAGGGTGGGGTCCGCCCGGACGGTGACGGCGTCGGGGCCGGTGACCTCGATCGCGCCGCCCGCCGCGCGGAGTCCGTCGACCGCCTCCTCCAGGGTCTCGATCAGGTCGACGGTCTCGATCTGACCCTTCTCGCCGGTGACGACGCTGCGGAAGGCACGCACCTGTTCGCTTATCGTCAGCAGGTCGTCGGCGGCGTCCCGGATCTGCCCGGCGACGGTCCCGACGCGGTCCTCGCCGGCGAGCAGTTCGGCGTACCCACGGATGACGCCGGTCTGGTTGCGGATGTTGTGTCGCAGCACGCGGTCGAGGACGGCCACCCGCTGTTCGCGCTCCTTGCGGTCGGTGATGTCCCGCTGGAGGCCCAGAAAGTGTGACACCTCGCCGTCGTCCTCGACGGGGACGATGTCGAGGTGGTTCCAGAACGGTGTCCCGTCCTTCCGGTAGTTCAGCAACTCCACCGACACCGGCCGGCGGGCGTCGATCGCCGCCCGGATCTCGCCGACGGTCTCCTCGTCGGTGTTCGCCCCCTGGAGGAAGCGACAGTTGCGCCCCAGCACCTCGTCCTTGTCGTAGCCGGTGATCCGCTCGAAGGCGTCGTTGGCGTACACGAGCGGCTCGTCGTCCTGCTGGGCGTCGGCGATCGTGATCCCCTGGGCCGCGGAGTCGATGGCGCGACCGAACAGGTCGAGTTGGCGCTGTCGGGCCCGCCGCTCGGTGAGGTCACGCACGACGAGTTGGGTGACCGGGCGGCCCTCGTAGGTGACCCGGACGCCGGCGACGCTCGTGTGGACGACCGTCCCCACGGCGGTCTCGAAGCGGACCTCGGTGTACGAGGAGGGGTCCTCGTCGTCCTCGATGGCCGCGAGCGCCCGCCCCAGGCTCGCCTCGTCGTCGTCGACGACGAACTCCCGCAGCGGCCTGTCGAACAGGTCACTCGCGTCCCCGACCCGCAGCAGTTCCACGGCGGCCGTGTTCGCGTAGACGACGGTCCCGTCGTCCACGAGGAGGATCCCCTCGGGCGTGAGTTCGACCAGGCGCTGGTACTGGTCCTCTCGCTCGCGGAGCCGCAGCGACGCCCGGCGGGCCTGCAGCAGGTTCTCGACGCGCCGGCGCAGCGCCGGTTGCTCTGCGGGCATCACCACCACGTCGTCGACCAGCCCCCAGTCGGCGTCGCGGTCCCCGTTCCCGGCGGGTCGCAACAGCAGGTGTGGCAGGTGGACGGGGTCGGCGGCGCGCTTGCGCTCCGCCAGCAGCGACTCGACCGCGGGCAGGACGGACTCGTGGACGATACAGAGGTCGTACGGCGGGACCTCCTCGCCGGGGCCGACAACCGTCACCTCGTACTCCGGGAACGACCCGAGCCACTCCGACAGCAGGTCACGGTTCCGGCCCGCCTCGAGCACCAGCAGGAGGCGGTCCGTCTCCGACTCCCACTCGCTCGCCGTCGGCGGCTCGGAGCTCATCGCACCATGTTCGTTTGAGAGCGAATTAACGCCTGCGGCTCTCCCGGGACGGGGTAGCGTTCCACCGTTGGGCCCCGGCCGGTGCCCGTCGCGTATATCACGCCCTCACCCGTAGAGGTAGCATGGACCGGAGACGAGTCTCGACCGGGGTCGACGGCCTGGACGACGCGTTGCACGGCGGACTGATCGCCGAGCGCAGTTACATGGTTCGCGGGCCGGCCGGCGCGGGCAAGACGCTTGTATGTCTGCACTTTCTTTCCGCCGGCGTGGCCGCCGACGAGACGACGCTGTTCGTCAACCTCGAACAGGACGCCGGGGACCTGCGGGCCGACGCCGCGGCGCTCGGGATGCCGATCGACGCCATCGAGGTCGTCGACCTGAGTCCCTCCGCCGACGTGTTCGTCGACGACGCCTCCTACGACGTGTTCACCGCCGCCGACGTCGAGCGGGAGGGCGTGACCGAGCGTATCGTCGAGGCCGTCGAGCGGGTCGCCCCCGACCGGGTCGTCGTGGACCCGCTCACCCAGCTGCGCTACCTCACCACCGACGAGTACCAGTTCCGCAAGCAGGTCGTCGGCCTGATGCGCTATCTCACCGACGGGGGCGCGACGGTGCTTTTCACCACCCAGGAGACCAGCGCCACCCCGACCGAGGAACTGCAGTTCATCACCGACGGGACGATCCAGTTGGAGCGGTCGGGCGGCGACGGCATCCTCTCGGTGCCGAAGTTCCGCGGCTCGGGAACCCTGAGCGGCGAGCACTCCTACCGGATCGACGGCGACGGCGTCCACGTGTTCCCCGAACTGTCGCCGGCAGCTGGCGAGACACGCGACGTGCCGGCGGGAACGCTGTCCTCCGGCGTCGACGAGATAGACGCCCTGCTGAACGGCGGCTTCGAGCGCGGCACCGTCAACATCATCAGCGGGCCGACCGGGGTGGGCAAGACCACGCTGGGCACGCAGTTCGCCAACGCCGCCGCCGGGCGGGGCGAGCGCACCGTCGTCTACCTGTTCGAGGAGACCCGGCGGACGTTCGAGCAGCGCTCCCGTGCGGTCGGCATCCCGGTCGACGAGATGGTCGAGCGCGGCACCCTCCGGATCGAGGAGGTCGAGGGACTGACGACCACGCCCCAGGAGTTCGCCCATCGGGTCCGCACGGAGGTCGAGGCGAACGACCCCGGCATCGTCATGATTGACGGCGTCGCGGGGTTCCGGCTCACCGGCGACGACACCGCCCGCACCGTCCGGCGGCTCCACGCCCTGGGCCGGTACCTGAAAGACGCCGGGGTGACCACGCTGCTGATCGACGAGACCTCCTCGGTGACCGGGGAGTTCACCGCCACCGACGAGAACATCTCCTACCTCGCCGACTCGCTGGTGTTCCTGCGACACGTCGAGATCGACGGCGAGCTCCAAAAGGTGATCGGCGTGCTGAAAAAACGCACCAGCGACTTCGAGCGGACGCTGCGGCAGTTCGAGATCACCGAGTCCGGCCTGCTGGTGGGTGAGCCGCTGTCCGGACTCCGGGGCGTGCTCAGCGGCACCCCGGAGGTCGTCGAGCGCTGATCAGGACTCGGGGAGGTTGTTCTGGGCCCACTCCTGGACGTCCTCGACGAGGTTGCGGGAGACGCCCGCTCCCTGGCTGAAGTTGCTCATCTTCCGGAACTTCCAGCGGTCGACGGTCTCCTGGGTGAGGTTGTCCTCGTCGAAGACGGCGTCGCCGTCGCCGGCCACGTCGTCGAAGTTCGACTCGCTCACCACGTCGACGTCCTCCGAGGCGGCGTGCAGGATGTCGATCTGCTCCTTGTGGTGGTCGGCGATGGCGTCCCCGTTGCCGCGCTCGACGCGACTGCCGACGACCTCGGCGTAGGTCTCGTTTGCGTTGTTCCAGACGTTGGTGCCGGTGTTGTCCTCGCCGCTCTCGACCTCGTCGACCATCGTCTTCCGGAAGTCGATCGTGGAGGCGACGCCGTCCCCGCGGTTGTTCCGGGCACCGGCGAGGAACGTCTCCTTCTCGTAGAAGGTCTCGATGTCGGAGTTGGCCGCGGCGATCTGGTCGCCGACGTGGCCCTGCTCCATATTCTCGTTGCCGGTCTCGGCCTTGACCGCGCTGGCGTCCCGGTCGAACACGTCCGCGTCGTCGCGGTCGGCGTCGACGGCGACCGCGCGGTTCTCCTCGGCGGCGGCGTTGTCTCGGTCGACGATGCCGTTCGCCGGTGCGACCTCCTGCTGGACGAGTCGGCGCACCTGGCCCCCGTCGGCACCGTCCGTGGCGACCCGGACCGTCTGGGTCTCACCGGCGTAGGGAGTGTTGTTGCTGTTGACCTTCAGGCCGATGTCACCCTCGAAGTCGGAGTCGTCGACCGACTTCGTGAACTCAAGGCGCTCGACCTGTGCCTGGGTCAGGTCGCCGTTCGACATCCCGCTTGCGAGGCCCTCCTTTATTTCGCCCTTCGTCCCGTCGGAGAACCCCTCGTCGATCCGCGCCTCGTTCAGCGACTCCATGTCGCCGTCACTCAGGCCGTACTCCTGCTGGACGGACCCGTCGCCCGCGCTCTCGATTTCCTCCAGGCGCTGCTGTGGCGGCCGGTTTGAGTTGGCCGTGGAGGCGCCGCCGCCGGCAGCGCCGGCGCTGGCACCGCCCTCGCCGCCCTCCGAGATCGTCGTCTGCTTGTTGATCCCCATCTCGTCGGCACGTCTCGGGCGTGAAATATAACTGTTCCCCCGGGACTCGTTCCGGAGTTCGGTCCCGATCACCCGGTAGGATTACCGCGGCGGCTCGAAGTCCGGGTCACGCTCCCGGACGACGAAGTTCACGCGGTCGTACTCCTCCGGCAGCGACCGGACGTACGCCTCTAGGTCCTCGCCGTCGAAGTGGGCGTCCGGGCCGCCCGGCTCACCCTCGGGACCGCCGAGGTACTTGCCCACCTGGTCGTCGATCAGTCCCTTCATCGCCGGGTCCGGGCCGTTGTACTCGCCCTCGCCGGCCTCGGTGTCGACGTAGCCCACCTGCTCGCCGTCCTCGATCAGGACGAGATGTGCCATGGTCGTGGGTACGACGGGCCCGGTAAAATAACCTGCCCCGGTGACCGGGATCGGGGCCCGCGGCGCCCGCACCGCGGCGGTCAGTCGTCCTCGGCCTCGACCGCCCCGGGGTCGGCCTCGGCGTCGGCGTCGTCGGTTAGCTCCTCGTAGGGGTTGTGTGCGAGTGCCTGGTCGACCTCCTCCGACAGCGCCTGGTAGGCGGTCCGCATCTTCTCGGGCGTGGACTCCCGGGGGGTGCAGCGCTTGCGCCACTGGTTCAGTCCGCTGGCGGCGACGACGTCCGTCGGGAACCGCCGCAGGGTGCGCGGCGACAGCGCCCCCATCACGAACAGGTCGGCGTCGTACTCGACGGCCACCTTCTCCACGTCGGCCACGAGGTCGCCCTGCTTCAGCCCACGGCCGCCGGTGTAGTACGGCGTCGCGTAGAAGGAGACGTAGTCGGTGTCGAGTTCGTCGAACAGGTCGTACACCGTCTCGCGGCGCTCGCGGGTGCGCCCCTTCACGAGCGGCAGCAGTTCGAGGTCGCTGTCGGCAGTCTGTTCGGCCATGTACCGCACCCCCTCGACGTAGCTGCGCAGCGACTCCAGTTGCTCGTCCTCGTCCATCTGCTCGTAGATGCTGTAGTCCGTCGGGACGTGGAAGTCCGGCTCGACGGCGCGGACGATGTCCAGTTCGCTGTACCGCTGGAGGTCCTCGTCGTCGCGGTTCCACCCGAGGAGATTGAGCTTGTTGTCCGGCACCGTCGTCGTCGTCACGACGTCGACGGAGTCGGGGTAGTACTCCCCGAAGGTGGTGTCGTCCTTCATGAGCCGGCGGGCGTGGGTGATCCGCATCACTACGTAGTCCGGTTCCACCTCGCGGACGAACCTGGCGTGGGCCTGCTGGCGCTCGACGTTGGCGACCGCCCCGCGTGGGTACTCGGGCATCGAACGGGCCTACGCCGGGTCGTGGCTTAATTGTGGGGGCCGGGATCCGCTGAAGAACCCGTACAGGGGCCACCGCGACGACGGCACCGGGGACGGCGCAGTCGACACCCATTAGACGCCCACCCGCCAGGCGGGGACATGGAGCCAAAGCGGGAGCTTTCGAGCGTGGACCTCCGGGCGCTGACCCGCGAGCTCCGCGTCGAGGGGAGCGTCGTCGACAAGGTCTACCTCTACGACGACCGTCGCCTGCGGTTCAAACTGCGAGACTACGACCGCGGGCGGGTCGAGCTGTTCGTCCTCGTCGGCGGCGAGAAGGGGGTCCACACCGTCGCCCCGGACCGCGTCCCGCAGGCCCCCGAGCGCCCGCCGGAGTTCGCCACGAAACTCCGGAATCGGATCTCGGGCGCCGACCTCGTGTCCGTCGAGCAGTACGGGTTCGACCGCGTCCTGCGGCTGGACTTCGAGCGACCCGACGGCGACACCAGCGTCGTCGCGGAACTGTTCGGCGACGGCAACGTCGCCGTCCTCGACGGCAACGGCGAGACGATCGCCTGCCTGGAGACGGTGCGGCTGAAGTCCCGCACCGTCGCCCCCGGCGCCCCCTACGAGTACCCCGGCGAGCGCGTCGACCCGCTGGCGCTCGACTACGACGCCTTCGCCGCCGCGATGCGGGACTCCGACAGCGACCTGGTGCGGACGCTGGCCACCCAGTTGAACTTCGGCGGCCTGTACGCCGAGGAACTGTGTACCCGCGCCGGCGTCGGCAAGACCGTCCCCGTCGCGGAGGCCACCGACGAGCGACTCCGGGCGCTGTACGACGCCGTCACCCGCCTGGACGAGGACCTCCGCGACGGACTCGACCCCCACCTCTACCACCGGTCGGAGGAAGGCGACGAGGATGGAGCCGACGACGGGGACGAGCAGGGCGACACCCTCCCCGCCGACCCCGTGGACGTGACGCCGGTGCCGCTGCGGGAGTACGCCGACGACGCCGGCGACCCCGACCGGTCCGGCCTCGCGGCGCGGGCGCACGACCGGTTCGACGACGCGGTGGCGACGTACTTCCGGGCGCTGCGGGCGGCCGACGACGAGGTCGACGCCACGCCCGACCGGCCGGACTTCGAGTCGGAGATCGCCAAGTTCGAGCGCATCATCGAGCAACAGCAGGGGGCGATCGAGGAGTACCGCGCCCAGGCCGAGCGGACCCGCGAGAAGGCCGAGGCGCTGTACGCGCGGTACGACCTGGCGGACGAGGTGCTGTCGACGGTGCAGTCCGCCCGCGCCGAGGACCGCTCGTGGGCGGCGATCGAGGACCGCCTCGCGGAAGGCCGCGAGCGCGGCATCCCCGCCGCCGAGGCGGTCGTCGACCTCGACGGCAGCGAGGGCCGGGTGACCGTCGACCTGGGCGAGCACCGGGTGGAACTCGACGCAGGGGAGGGCGTCGAGCACAACGCCGACCGCCTCTACCGCGAGGCAAAGCGCATCGAGGAGAAGGCCGAGGGCGCCGAGGACGCGATCGAGGACACCCGTGAGCAACTCGCCGCCGTGGAGGAGCGCCGCGAGCGGTGGGAGTCCGGCGACGTGGACCGGGACGAAGAGGACGAGAACGAGGACGACGAGGACGTGGACTGGCTCTCGCGGGCGTCGGTACCGGTCCGCCAGGAGGAGCAGTGGTACGAGCGCTTTCGCTGGTTCCGCACGAGCGACGGCTTCCTGGTGCTCGGGGGCCGGGACGCCGGGCAGAACGAGGAACTCGTCGAGAAGTACCTCGAGAGCGGCGACCGTTTCCTGCACGTCCAGTCACACGGCGGGCCGGCGACGGTGCTGAAGGCCGCCGACCCGAGCGAGTCCGCCCGCGACGTGACGATCCCCGAGCGCAGTCAGCGCGAGGCGGCCCGCTTTGCCGTCTCCTACTCCTCGGTGTGGAAGGCCGGCCAGTACAGCGACGACGTGTACATGGTCGACCACGACCAGGTGACGAAGACCCCCGAGAGCGGGGAGTACCTCGCGACCGGCGGGTTCGCGATCCGGGGCGACCGCACATACTTCGAGGACACGCCCGTCGACGTGACCGTCGGCGTGCAGTGTGAGCCCTCGACGCGGGTGATCGGCGGCCCTTCGGAACCGATCGAGGACCGCGCCGAGACGACTACCCAGGTCGAACCCGGTCGCTTCGCGCAGGGCGACGTGGCGAAGCGGATCTACCGGGAGTTCCGCGAGCGGTTCGCGGACGAGAGCTTCGTCCGCAAGGTCGCCAGTCCCGACCGCATCCAGCACTTCCTGCCGCCGGGCACGTCGCGGATCGCCGAGGAGTAGGTGAGCCGACGGTGAGTCACCGGCGCTCGACACCGGCATCGGAGTCGTGACTCGGGTCGCGGGAGTGGCCGTCACGCCGCAGAGGAGGGTCGTTCGGGGTCGGTCAGTCGACGAGGCTGTCGGCCACGCCGGCCGCGACGGGGACGCGGACGGTGTGGCCCTGGTAGGTCCGGACCAGCAGGTACAGCCAGAGTGCGAGCACACCGAGTCCGGTCAGGGGCACCAGCAGCGAGACCAGCGCGAAGCCGAGCCCGACGACACCGCCGAGCCCCGCGAGCACGAACAGCACCGTCGACAGGGTCAGGTACGCGACCCCGAGCCCGAGAAACAGCACCGCACTCTGGGCGCCGTGCCAGCGGACCTCCCGGTTCTCCGTCTCGACCAGAAAGACCACCATACCGCTCAACAGCCCGAGCGCGTACGCCGCCGCGCCCGCGACGTTCGGATCGAGCCCCAGACTCGTCTCCGCACGCTCGCTGGCGGGGCCGTCCCCCTCCACTTCGGCCGTCGCCTGGGTCGTCTGCCGTGGCTGTGTGTCCATCCGTAGACGTTCTCCCGAGATTATATAAACTTATTTATATAAATCTACCAGTTACACTCGCGGATGGCAGGGCACTTGACGAGCGAGACCGGACCGGGAGTATGCGCGTTCAGGACCGGGCACCCGGCGAGGAGGGGCGCGAGCGGTGGACGCTCGTGCCCGAGAGTCTGGACGACCTGTGGCACCTGCAGTACGTCGTCGAACCGGGCGACCTCGTGTCGGGGGACACGACCCGGCGCATCCAGCGCGACGACGACCGCCTGCGGGACACGGGGGGGCAGCGCGAACCGATGCACGTCACCCTGCGGGTCGACGACGTGGAGTTCGCGAAGTTCGCCAACCGGCTCCGGGTGGGCGGGGAGATCGTCGCCTGCTCCCGGGAGGACCAGCTCGGTCACCACCACACCCTGAACGTCGAGCCCCGGACCGAGATCGAGGTCGAGAAGGAGTTCAAGCCCGATCAGCGCGAGCGCATCGAGGAGGCAGTCGCCGCCAGCGAGAACCCCGACGTGGCCGTCGTCACCGTCGAGGAGGCCCAGGCGTACGTCCACACCGTCGCCCAGTACGGCGTCGAGGAGTACGCCTCCGTCTCCGGGCCCACGGGCAAGGGCGAGTACGCCCAGGACCGCTCGGAACTGTTCACTCGCCTGGTCGAGACCCTCCGCCCGCTGGAGGTGGACGCGGTCGTCCTCGCCGGCCCCGGATTCACGAAGGAGGACTTCCTCTCGCACCTGGAGGAGGAGGCCCGGGAGATCGCGGAGCGGGTGACAGTGGTGGACACCGCCAGCGTCGGCGACCGGGGCGTCCACGAGGTGCTCAAGCGCGGCGCCGTCGACGACATCCAGCAGGAGACCCGCGTCGCCCGCGAGGCGGAGTACATCGACGAACTCACCGCCCGGATCGCAGACGACGGCGCCGTCGCCTACGGACCCGACGCGGTGGCGACGGCGGTGGAGTACGGCGCCGTCGAGCGACTGCTCGTGCTCGACCGCTGGCTCCGAGACCGCCGCGCAGAACGAGCCACGGTCGGCACGGACGAGCAGGTCGCCGCCGCCGACGCCGCCGGCGGGTCGGCCGCCTCGGAGGTGGGGACGAGGACCGAGACCGAGGGCGGAGACGAGACCGAGGCCGACGACGGATCCGCCGTCGACCCGGACGACCTCATCCGTCGCGTCGAACAGCAGGGCGGCGACGTGACGGTGTTCTCCGGCGAGTTCGCGCCCGGCCAGCAGTTGGGCAACCTCGGGGGGATCGCCGCGCTCCTCCGGTACCGGATCGACTGAAACCGGTCACCCCCCGACCACCCGGTCAGGGGCCTCGACGCGGGCCCTCGCGGGCGGGGCGCGCGCCGGCGAGAAACCGGGGCCTGCTCTCAGCGGTAGCGTGTCTTTAATTATACACGAAGACTGCCGGAGGGCGTGGTGTCTTGCGATCTCTACGATGATACCGCCGGTGCAAGAATTAAGACGCCGCCGCCCGAGTCTAGAAGTATGAGCGTCGACCCCAACGAGTACGACGTGGGGGAGCTCAGGGCGATCGCCGGGGTGGACGAGGACACCGACGACGCCGCTGAGTCCGACGCGGGGACGACGGACGCGGTCGACGCCACGCCGGACGCCGGACAGGCGACGAGCGAGGAGTCGGACGCGGTCGACGCGGCGCCAGACGGACCGAGCGTCGACACCGCCGGTGTCGAGGGCGAGGACACCGGGGAGAGCGGTCCCTGGGAGACGGTGCCGTCGGTCGACGACGAGGAACCGGCGGACGACACAGGTGACGACGACCCGTGGGTGTCCGTGCCGGACGTCGACGACGGAACCACGACGGACGACGGACCGGCACCGACGACCGGAGACACCACACCCTCCGAGGAGCCGGTCACGGCGACAGAGGCGGACGACAGTCTCGCGCCGACGGAGACGAGCACGGAGGACGTGACCACGGAGACGACCGCGGCGGCGAGCGCCGACACGGCGTCGGGTCCAGCAGCCGACGGCGCCGACGGGGAGTCCAGTGCGGGCTCAGACGACGGTGGGTCCAACCCCTTCACCGTCGACCTGGAACCGTCGGATCCGGACGAGACGGAGGAGCCGGAGCCGACGGACGAGACGAAGGGGTCGATGGAGCCGGTGGAGACTGACGATTCAGGGGCGGACGAGCCGGAGCCGACGGACGAGTCGATGGAGTCGGTGGAGACTGACGAGTCGGGTCCGGACGGAGTGCCGAAGACCCGGAGCGACGACGCCCTCCCCCCGGACGACGCCGGCGCCGAGCACACGGGAGACGATGAGGAGACGCAGGAGCACGCGGTGACTGTAGACGGGGACGCCGAGGACGCGTCGCCGGAGTCCGCGGGCGGGACATCGGTGGAGGACCCCCTCACCGCCCTGATCGAGGGCGAGGAGACGTCGGCGACGGGCGAGTCGACGGAGAGCGGAGCGGATGCGACGCCCGACTCGACGGCGTCACCGGACCGAATCGATGGCCCGAGTGGCGAGCCTGGTGAGGACACCCGGACGGAGATCGCCGCGGCGCTGACCGCGACGAGGCGAGGTGCGACGAGGCGGATAACCAGAGACCAGCCGACCGGCCCGGGCGACGGGACGGCCCCGCCGGAGGACGGCCTGCTCGACGGCGTCCCGACGGACGAGCAGGTGACCGTCGACGGCGCGGACCCGGACGACCACGAGACCGACGAGGAGTGGACCGTCGAGACGAGCACCGAGGCGGTGGCGGCGCTGTACACTGGGCCCGACGGCGACACCGGGACCGTGGAGGTGGACGACGAGCGCGCGCCGGAGGAGGACACGGAGACCGCCGACGAGGACGACCTCTCGAAGGCCAGGGCGATCGACTTCGGCTTCGAGGAGGACGACGAGGACGCCCAGAGCCGTCGCCTGTCCGAGCAGGTCGCGGACGTGCTGTACGCCGGCGAGGACGCCCCGGAGTGACGGGGCCGGCACGGGACGACCGCGGTCGTCCCCGTCGTAGTTTTCGGGGTGAACCGTCGATATTTCAACGGTCAGTCGTCCGACACGGGAGTCGTGCTATTATGTGGTGTGTCCGAGTAGAGCCCCGCGTATGGCGACCGATCAGGACGCGTCGGCGACGCAGACGGCACAGTTCGTCGACCTCGAGGAGCTCTCGTACGACGAGCTCCGCAGTCTCGCGACGGAGTACGACGACGTGGACGGCTCGGCCAGCGCCGACACGATCCGCTCACAGCTGCGAGAGACGGGTGAGTTCGGGGACGAGTCCACGCCGGCGCCGGTCGGAGTGAAACTGGGCAGCACCCGCACGGTGGTGGCGGTGCCCGCGCTGGGTGGCGTCGACTGTCACACGACGCTGACCTGCATGGCGACCTACGAGGACGCCCTCACCGGGGAGGAGGTGGTGCTGTACGGCGAGGAGGCCGCCACCGAGTATCCGGACCGCGTGGAGTACATGCTGCGCTCGGGGCTGCCGGAGGACGAGCGCCGCGCCGAGATGGCGACCGCGTTCTTCCAGAACTTCGTCACCGGGAACGGCGTCCCGCCGGACAGCGCCGTCGTGTACGCCATCCCCGCCCTGGAGAACGAGCAGGGGCTGTCGTATCTGGAGTCGGTAATAAAGAACAGCGACGTGGGCGACGCGATGATGCGGTCGTACCCTGAGTCGCTGTGCTCGTCGATCCCCGCGATGGGCGACGGCCTGGAGGCGATCGAGGACATCTTCGTCGCGGTGAACATGGGTTCGACGAACCTGGAGGCCTGCGCGTATCGCCGCGGCGAGCAACTCGACCGCTTCGCCACCGGCGCGGTCACGGGCAACGAGGTCGACCGCCGCATCGCCACCTACGTCGAGGAGGAGACCCAGGGCCGGGTGAACGTCGACCGTACAACCGCCCGGGAGTACAAGGAGCAGTACGCCGACTTCGTCTCCTTCGAGCCGTTCACCGACGTGATCCAGCAGCCCGGCGGCGGCGCCCACGAGTTCACCATCGAGGACAGCGTGATGGACGCCCTGGACGAGTACGTCGACGACGTCGTCGAGGCCGTCGCCAACGAGTTCCTCCCGCAACTCGCCAACGACTACATGAAGACCTACACCACCGCGCTGGAGCAGCCCATCGTCCTCACCGGCGGGATGGTGTCGATCCGCGGCATCGAGGAGGAGATCGAGCGCCGTCTCAGCGACGAACTCGAACGCGACATCGACGTGGTGTCGCCCGACGACCCCGTCACCGCCGCCGCTCGCGGTGCACAGCGCATCGCCGGCCGGCTCGTGGACTCGGGCTGACGCCATCCCGCGCTCTTCTCGGAGTACCAAACGCCACGCGGCGGTCGAGGGGGACCACGAGGCCGGTCACCGACCGAAGACCGCGGGCCGGGCTCAGGCGTCCTCCTCGTCCTCCTCCTCGGCGGGCGGAACCGGCTCAGCGGCACCGCCGAACAGGCCGCCGCCGTCGTCGCCGGTCGACTCTTCGTCGGCGTGCTCACCGTCGTCAGCCCCGCCACCGTCGTCGGCCGGCTCCGACTCCCCAACTGGCTCCGTCGAGTCGTCGGCCTCCGAAGTGGTGTCGCGTCCGGTGTGGGCCTGCTCGACGGTGTCGGCCGAGTCGCCGGTGCCGTCACCGGACTCGCCGGTGTCACCCTCCGGCGGCCGCGCCGTCGTGTCACCGTCGTCCTCGTCCACCGCGGCGTCGCCGGCGGTCGGTGAGGCGTCGCTCTCCGTCCAGGAGGGCTCGAAGTTCGGCTCGTCCTCGTCGGAGGCGAGTCCGGTCCCGCCGGTCGACGGTCCCGTCGCGGTGTCGTCTGCCGTCGAGGCGGCGCCTCCGCCCGCGCCCGGGGCGTCGCCCGCGCTCTCGGCGCCCGGAGACGCCTGCTGGCCGGCAGCGGCAGTCGATCCCGACCCGGCGCCCGTGCCGCTCGCGGCCGACGGACTGGTGATCCCGCCCGTGGCGGTGCCCGCGCCGGCACTCCCCCCCGGCGTGGCCCCGGTCGTCGGCTTGCGATCCGGACCGCCGGCGTCGTCCGGGTCGATGTCGTCCACGTCCGGGCCGAGGTAGGTGGTCCACACCACGAGCAGACTCGGCAGCACGAGCACGCTCGCGAGGAAGGCGTAGACGATCGTGATCCCGGTGATGAGGCCGAACTGCTGGAGCGCGGGGAAGATGGCGACGATCAGCGTACCGAACCCGCCGACGGTCGTCGCCGCCGAGCCCAGCAGGGCGCCGCCGGTACCGGTGACGGCGGTGTGCATCGCCCCGTGCACGTCGCCCTGCCGGTCGAGTTCGAGCGTGTACCGCTCGGAGAGGTGGATCGAGTACGCCACCCCCAGGCCGACGGTGAGGGAGGTGATCGTCCCCGTGAGCACGTTGAACGGCTGGCCGATGGCGAACATCGTCCCGAGGATCCACGCGACCGACAGCACCACCGGCAGAAGCGTCACCGCCCCCAGCGACGCGCTGCCCTCGGTCACCCGGTAGGCGACCATCAGGAACAGGAACACGGCGACGATCGACACCACGAGGCTCTCGATCACCGTCGACAGCAGGTCGTCCTGAACGATCTGGTTGACCACCTGTGACCCGGTCGCGGTCGCCTCGAGATCACCCGTCTCGCCGGCGGCGGCCCACTCTCGCGTCTCCTCGGTCACGGCGTCCGTGCCGGCGGTACCCTTCACCGAGACGACGACGCGGGCGGCGACGTACTGGGTCGTCCCGTCGCGCTGGACCCGGTGGACCACCCGCGAGGCGCGGTCAGGCGCGGTCGAAAAGAAGGCGTCGAGCACCTGCCGGACGTTCCGGTCGGGGACGCCGTCGCCGTCCGTGTCCGCGGCCGAGAAGGTGGCGTTGAACGACTCGTTCTCGGCGGCGACGGCCCGCATCTCCCCCAGTGGCCCCTCGACCGCTGCCTCGCCGGTGGCGAGTTCGAAGGCAACCGGCGAGTCGGCCGCGCGGCGCCCGACGGCGTCGATCTGCGCCACCCCACCGGGCGTGGCGACCGAGCCGCGCAGCAGCACCTGCGACCGGGCGTCCTCGCGGCGGAAGTTCTCGTTCACGTACTCCAGGTTCTGCTTCGTGGAGTACTCACCCGGCCGGAACGGTTCGGGCAACTCCTTCGTCCACGTCGGCGGCTCGGAGGCCAGAAAGTCCGACTGCTCGAAACTCGTCGACACCTGGCTGCCGCCCGCCCCGGCGATCGCCGTCACCAGGAGCGCGACGACGATCACCGCCGTCGGGGCGCGTCTGGCCGCCGTCGCGCCGACCGACAGCACCGAACTCAGCGTCCCACCACCGGTGCCGAAGGCGCGCTTGCGCCGGTCCAGGCCCGCACCTTCCAGCAGCGTGTCGAGTTCGACCTTCAGCGCCGGGACGAACGCGCCGAACACCAGCAGCGCGCCCGCGATGCCGATCGAGCTCACGACGCCGAAGTCCTGGATCGGTCCCAGCGGGCTGATCAGGTTCGAGGCGAAGCCGATGACCGTCGTCGCCGTCACCCACAGCAGCGCCACCCCGACGCCGGCGAGCGCCGTCCGCATCGACCCACGCGGTTGGTCCTCGGGGCCACGCTGCTCGCGGTGGCGCATGAAGATGTGGATTGCGTAGTCGATCGACAGCCCGATGAGCAGGACCGGCACGGCGATGAGCACCTGGTTGAAGTCGATCCCCAGCCACCCCATCGCCCCGAAGGTGATCGCGAGCACCGAGCCGATGCCGGCGAGTCCGAGGACGATGTCGAGCAGGTCACGGTAGGCGACCAGCAGGGTGACGAGGACGAACAGCACCGCGAGCGGGCCCACGAGCAGGAAACTGTCGGACTGCGAGCGTGCGATCTCGTCGCTTATCAGCCCGAATCCGAACACGACGTACTCCTCCCCGGCCTCGACACGCTCGGCGGCGATCGCCTCGATCCGCGTCTGGGCGTCGGTGATCCGGTCGGAGGGACCACCCGGCCCTTGCACCGTGCTCGCGTCCTCGGTGCGCTGGGTGACGACCATCGTCCGCGCGATGGCCGTGGTCGACCCCGCGTCGTACCCCGTCGGCAGCAGCCGGAACACTCGCTCCCGACCGCCCTCCCGGCTCACGACCGTGGCGACGACCGACTCCACCTCGGAGTCGTTCATCGAGCGCAGTTGCTCGATCTGCCGGTCGAGCGACGGCGCTGGGGCGGTCCGCAGCGCCTGGCGGCGCTCCTGGAGAGCGGCGAAGGACGCCTCCAGGTCCTCGAACGCCGCCTCCAGATCCGCACCCCGCTCCTCCAGGTCCTGGGCGTCCGACTCTATCGCCGCGATCCGCTCGGCGAGCACCCCCCGCGTACCGGCCCTCGTGGCGTTGCGGAGCTCGGACCGCAGCGCCGCCTGGCGCTCCCGGAACGTCGCCTCGTCGATCTCCCCGTTGACGCGGGCGACCCGGAGCTGGAACAGTTGGGCCTGGAGGTCCCGGACCCGGGCGAGCGACCGGTCGAAGGCGGCGGTCTCCTCGCCCGTGAGGTTGGCGACCGCTCGCTGGCGAACCCCGGCGAGGTTGTCCCGGATCGCCTGGGCCTCCCGCCGGTACGTCCCCCGGTCGACCTCCCCGGGCGGCACCACCCCCTCGGGCAGGTCCTCGGCGATCCGCTGGGCCGCCCGAGGGTCCTCCCGGCTCAGGTTCAGCACCTCGTACTGGCGTTGGAGCCGGGCGGTCTGGTTCAGCGCCAGCGCGAGGCGGTCGCTGGTTCCGTTCAGCGTGGCGCGGCGCTCCTGCAGCGCCGCACGGTCGGCGGCGAGGTCCTCCCGGCGCTGCTGGAAGGTCTGGTTGCGCTCGCGCAGTCGCTCGGCCTCGGCCCGCAGACTGGCCGCACGCTCCGTGCGGTTGGCGGCGACCGCGACCACGTTCGAGACGCCGACCACCGGACGGTCCTCGACGAGCGTGGCGTTCACCTGCTCGTCGGCCCGCAGCGCCTGCTGGAACTCGAGCGAGCGAAGCAGCGACTCCCGCGAGAGGACGTTGCCGTCGTCGTCGCGGACGATCACCTGGACGGTCGTGGTGTTGCCGTCGCCGGCGGTGAGGTTCGTCTCCACGTAGTCGAGCGCTGCCGCCTCCGGACCGTCGGTCTCGAACTGCGAGAGCGAGGAGGACTGCTCCACCCCCGTGGCGCCGGCCCCGAGGAGGAGGATCACCACCAGCGAGACGACGATGACCGGCTTGCTGTACTCGCCGACCAGCGCCGCGAGCGCGTCACTCACGGTCGCTCACTCCCGCTCTGCCCGCTCCGTCCGTCGAACATCCCTGTTGGTGGACGCCTACTGACAGCGCGGTCTTAAATTCCCGGCGTCGTGGCCGACGGCATTATATCGGTCGAGGCTAATCTGCAGGTGAAGGAGAGGTTTCGACGTGCTGGACACCGTCACGGAACTGCTCGGGCGGGCGACCGGACTGGGTGATCCCGACCCCGAGGTCGTCCACGAGTGCCGCCGCTGTGGCCGGACGCTCGACCCCGGGGAGGAGGTGCCCGAGGACTGCCCGGACTGCGAGGAGGGCGACCTGGTTCGCTACGAGGTGGAGTGACCACCTCGCGGGTCACTCGTCCGGGTTCCACACCTTCGTGTCGCCCGTCCCGTCGTCGCCCTCGGGGTCGTCACCGCCGGTGTAGACGCTGGTGTCGCCCGTCGCGTCGGGGTCGTCGACCGGAGGGAGCGCGGACCCGGTGTCGATCCCGAACACGCTTTCGAGGACCCGGCGGGCCTGCAGCGTGTCCTCGGCGAACCAGCACCGCTGCCCGACGACGCCGTCGAGCGGGCTGAACGCCTCGCGGTCCGGGTCGTAGAAGCGCCAGTCGACGGTCGAGTTCCGCAGCGCCGAGTTCGCGGGTTCGTCGTACGGGAACGCGACACAGAGGCGGTCCTCGCCGCGAACCTCGACCACCGCGAGCGCGAGTCCGTAGCCACGCCCAGGGCTGTTGACCGTCGTCCAGTCGGCACGGCCGCCCCCGCCGGTTGAGCCCCGACCGCCGCCCGTTCCGGAGCCACCCCCGGAGCCGCCGGTGGACGACCGGCCACCGCCGGTCGCGCCACGCGAGGAGCCACCGCCGGACCCGGACCCGCCGGCGGTCGTGGCACCGTCACCGGAGCCGACCGGGAGCCAGGCGGCCACGGTCGAGACGGGCGTGGGGGCGCCGACGCGCCGGAAGACGGCGTGGGCCGCGACCGTGGCCACGGCGGCGACCACGCCGGGCGCGAGAACGGTCAACGCGGCCACCTGCCCCGCGGGGTCGAACGGCGTCACGGCCACGACGGCGGTGTAGGCGGTCTCGATCGCCGGGCGCACGTCCTGCAGGGTCCCGGGGTCGTTGAGGTGCATGCTCCACGTCAAGAGCCCGATCCCGAGCGAGCCGCTGTACGCCGCCCGGGGCGTCTTCGCCCGGGCGGTCGCGTCCGGCGCCGTCTCGCGGACGAACAGCCCAGTCCGAACGGCCAGCGAGCCGACCGACAGGAACAGCAGGACGAGCACCACCTGTGAGAGCCCCGCGGCGGTCGCCCACGCCACTCCGGCGACAAGCGCCAGCGCCGGCGGCACGAGCCAGGCCGCCGGCCACCCGAGGTCGACCGACTCGTAGGTGTCGGCGTAGCCGACCAGCGCCGTGTAGAACGGGAACGCCGCCGCGCCGACGATCACCAGTCCGGCCCCCAGCAGGGCCACCAGGAGCACCAGCGTGAGCAGCAGCGACACCACCTCGATGACGCCGTTGACGACCCAGCCCGCGGTCTGGGCCGTCCCGCTGCCGGCGACCTGTTCGAGGCCGGCGAAGAAGGCGGCGACGACCACCACTCCGACGACGACGATCACCCCCAGTCCCAGCAACTCCTCCCAGACGGAGGCGATCGCACCGAGGACGACGAGGACGACCGCGAGCCCGACCAGCGTCGGCAGCAGCGACAGCAGCAGTTCGAACACCCCCCCAAACGCGCTGTCCACCCCCACCGCGACGACGTAGGCGACGAACGGGAGGGCGAGTTCGTACGCGCCGAACCGCCACCCGGAGCCCGCCAGGTCGCGCAGGTACTGTCGTGGGCCGCCTGCAGGCATCTACAAACTGTAGGGACGGCGACGGCTTAAGCCTGAAGGTCAGCCCGGGCCGCGGGGCCACAGGCGTTTTGCACCCGTCGGTCGATCGGCGTGGTGATGACCGGTGGCGACGCCGACTACTCGCCACGGTACGACGACTACACGAGCGAGGAGTACCCGCCGGACTGGCGCGCTCGCCGCCGGAAGGTGCTCCGGCGCGACGACTACGTCTGCCAGGGGTGTGGGCTGTGCAGCACCCGCGTCGACGACGTCCGGTTCGACGTCGACCACGTCGTCCCGAAGTCCGACGGCGGCAGTCACGCCCTGGACAACCTCCAGACGCTGTGTCCGCGCTGTCACGCCGAGAAACACCCCGGCAACGAGAGCCTCGCCCGTCGCGCCCGCGAGTTCGACCGCCGGAACCGCGCCCCGCTCGTGGTCCGGGTGCTCCGGGCCGCAGTCCGGCCCCTGCTGGCCCCGCTGGGACTCGCCGGCGACGACGACACGGTCCTCGACGACGGCGGGCGCCGACTGGAGGTGCACTCGCTCGACACCGCGGCGGCGATGCCGACCGGCGAGGGCGTCACCGTGGAGGTGGTCGTCGACGACCGCTGGGAGAGCGACAGCGACAGCGTCGGCCAGCTAGGGACGGTTCGGGACGCCGACGGCGCCGGCACGGCCCGGTTCGTCGTCTGGAGCGGGCACGGCCATCCGCGGCTGCGAGCGGGCCGTCGCTACCGGTTCGTCGGCGCCGAGACCGGCCGGTACGACGGCGAGTTCCAGGTGGTCGTCGACGGCCGGACCGCCGTTCAGCCGCTGGACTGACCCCTCACTCGCCGTCGTCCGGGTCGTACACCTGCGTGTCGCCGGAGGCGGAGTCGGCGTCGGGGTCGTACACCTGCGTGTCACCGGAGGCGGAGTCTGCGTCGGGATCGTACACCTGCGTGTCACCGGAGGCGGAGTCGGCGTCGGGGTCGTACACCTGCGTGTCGCCGGTGGCGCCCGACAGCGTGGTGTCGAGCCACCCGGGCGGCGAGGCGGTCGCGACGCTCCAGTCGTGGTGGCCTCTGGTCTGGTGGTAGACGGCGGCGTCGGCGCCGGAGCCGTCACCGTCGGTCGACAGCGCGACGAGGTGCGTGTCGGTCGTGAAGTAGGCGCTTCCGTCGGCGACCGTGACGCCGGAGCCGGCGTCCGCGTCGTCGAACTGCCACTGCCGGTCGCCGGTGGTCGCGTCCAGCGCGAACACGCCACCGTCCGAGCGCCCGACGTACAGGCGACCGTCGGCGACGGTGGCGCCGAGGGTCACGTCGTCGTCCCCGTACTCGTGGCGCCACTGTCCGCGTCCGCTGTCTGCGTCCAGTGCGACCAGGTGCCCACCGTCCCCGCCGTGTCCCTCGTGTGTCGTGGCGAACACGGTGCCGTCGTGGACCGTCGGCCAGGCACATCCCCCGTCGACCCCGTGTGTCCACCGCACGTCTCCCCGGTCTGCCGACACCGCGGACAGTCCCTCGCCGTGGGGGACGAACACGACTCCGTCAGCGACCACGACCGGTCCGCGGGCGTGGGTACTGGCGTCGGAGTCCGACGGGAGTTCCCACCGTGTGCGGCCGGTGTCGGCGTCGAGGCTGACGAGGCGAGGAGCCGTCACGGCGTGGGTCATCAGCGGCGCGAGCACCGTCCCGTCGACGACGACTCCCTGATACACTCCCTGGACGTCGCCGAACCGTCGCTCCCACCGCGGGTCGCCCGTGGCGGCGTCGACCGCGAGCACCAAGCCACCGTCGTCCGCGCCGTGTCTGCCGACGACGTACACCGTGTCGTCGACCACGGTCGGCGGCGCGACAAAGTGGAGGTCGACCGCGTGACGCCACCGCACCCCACCAGTCGCGGCGTCGAGTGCGAGCACCGCCCCGCCGTCGCCGCGATCGGCACCGGTGACGTAGACGGTGCCGCCGACGACCGTCGGCGTGCGGTAGTCGAGGTCACCCCCGTACCGCCACCGCATCTCCCCCTCGACCGTGTCCACCGCGAACACGGCGCTGTCGTAGCCGGCGATCCCCGTAGCGACGTGGGCGGTGTCGTCGACGACGGTCACCTCCGTCAGTCCGTTATCGCTGTCAGTCAGACGGGTGCGCCACCGCTCCCGCCCAGTACCCAGGACGTCCGAGAGCAGTCCCATAGACCAAAAATGTACGATAGAGTGAAATAACGGTGTGGGATCACCACCGGGGCCGGCCTCGACAGACGAGACGGGACCGACCCGACAGTCCGCCACCGTCGCCGAGGTCGGCGCCTGGTCCCCGTCGACGGACACCTCGCGGGGGCCGTCCGCCCACCTCGTCGGAGACGACTCAGGTACCAGCGTCCCCGTCCGGGTCGTACACGTCCGTGTCGCCCGTCCAGACCTGGGTGTCGCTCGTGCGGTCGGCGGGGTCGGTGAGCGCCGTGGCGACGTTCGTGTCGGCATGGCCCTCAGTCTGGTGGTAGGCGCGGGCGTCCGAGGCGTCGTTCGCGCCGTCGGTCCGCAGTGCGAACAGGTGCCGGTCGTCGGCGAGGTACGCGACGCCGTCGGCGACGGTGGGCCAGCAGTACTCGACGGGGTCTGTGACGGTCCACTCCCGGTCGCCGGAGGCGGCGTCGACGGCGGACAGCGTCCCGTCGTGGTCGCCGGCGTACAGCGTTCCGTCGGCGACGGTGAGACAGGTCGTCCCGGCGTCGCCGTAGGCGCGACGCCACTCGCCCGACCCGTCCGCCGCGTCGAGGGCGACCAGGTGGCGAGTGTCCTCGTCGGTCAGGGCACCGGTCGCGGTGAACACCCGCCCGTCGTCGACGGTGGGCGGGTCGCACCGTCCGCCCACCTCGTGGCGCCACAGCACCTCGCCCGTCGCCGCCGAGAGCGCCGTCACCCCCTCCGCGTGGCCGACGTGTGCGACGCCGTCGGCGACAGCGGGTGCCCGCTCGTGTCGCTCGTTCTCGCCCAGGGCGGTGCGCCACGCCACGCCGCCGCCGGCCTCGAGTGCGACGAGACGGGGCGGGGCGTCAGACTCCCCGGTGACGAGCGCGAGCACCCGCCCGTCGCTGACGACCGGCGCCCGGGGCCTGGCGTGGTCGATCGCTCGCGACCACTCGCGGTCGCCCGTCGCGGCGTCGAGGGCGACGACCCGCACGCGTGGTGGGCGGTCACCGCCGATGTCGGTGCGTCCCACCGTCGCGTACACCGTGCCGTCGACGACGACTGGCCCGCCGCCGCCGACGCGGGCGTCGGCGTCGTACTGCCACCGCAGATCGCCGTTCGTGGCGTCGAGCGCCCGGACCACCGTCGAGCGCGGCCCGGCGGCACCGTACTCCGCCGCGGTGACGTAGACGGTGTCGCCGACGACGGTCGGCGGCGATCCGACCAGGTCCCAGTCGTGGCGCCAGCGCACCCCGCCGGTCTCGGCGTCGACGGCAGTGACGCAGAATTCGTCGGGTACGTCGTACCCCGGGCCGTTGGCGGTGGTGATGCTGCAGGCGACGTACACGGTGCCGTCGACCACCGTCGGCGGTGTGAGTCCCTGCCCGCCCGGTTCCGTGCGCCACCGTCGGCGGGCGCCCCCCGAGGGTCCACTCATGACACTCACTGCGGGCGAGAGCGGCATAACTGCTGTCACGGACTCGCCCGGACCGCCCGACGGCTATTTGTGCCCGTCGCCCCGCCCGTGAGACGTGCGCGAACCGGCGATGGTGTGTGACCGCTACGAGGTGGGCGAGCGGGTGGGCAGCGGCGGGTTCGCCGCCGTCCACCGCGGCGTCGACCGCGAGACGGGCCACACGGTGGCGGTGAAACTCCCCCAGACCGGCCCGGACGCCACGAACGACAGCGAGGTGGTGCGAGGGCGGTTCCGCCAGGCGTACGACGCGCTGTCGGCGTTCGAGGGCGGCGTCCAGCCCACCTCGATGGTGCGATTCGTCGACGGGCGCCGCGAGGAGCCGATGTGTCTCGTCACGGAGTTCGTCGACGCGGACCCGCTGCCGGCGGCGCTCTCTGGCCGCCACCAGGGCCACGGCGCCGACCTGCTGTGGGCGGTGGGCCTGCCAGTGACGCGGGCGCTCGCCTTCCTGCACGCCAACGACTACGTCTACCTGGACGTCAAGCCGGAGAACGTGCTCTGGCGCCCCGGCGAGCGCCCGGTGCTGGTGGACTTCAACGTCGCCGAGTCCACCGACGGCCCGAACGACACGCTGTTTCACCGCGACGAGTACAAGGCGCCCGAGCAGGTGCCCGACGGCCACGACGCCGACTCCGGCCCCCACACCGACGTGTACGGCGTGGGGAAACTGCTGGTGTACCTCGCGACCGGCCAGCGGGTCGGCCCGGATGAGACACCCGCGACCGGCGTCGACCTGCGACGGCACGGCGCGGACGTGAGCGAGGCGACCGCGGCGGCGATCCAGTTGGCGACCCGTGCCGACCCGGGCGACCGCTTCCGGGACTGCCTGGCCCTCGTCTCGGGGCTGCTGGAGGCCCGCGATGGGGACCCGACGCGGGCGACCCTGACCGACGTGGGGACCGACGTGACCTGCCCGGTGCGGCCGGGCGACACCGTCGGGCGCGTCGGCGAGGACGGCCCGACGCCGTCGCTGGGTGTCGTCGACGAACGGCAGTACGTCTCGCCGGTGCAGTTCGCCCTCGACCGCGAGGACGACGCCTGGATAGTCCGCGACCGGAGTCTCAACGGCACCTACGTCCAGTCTACCGGCGAGGAGCCCCGACTCCTGCTCAGTGAGGCGGGGTACGAGCGCCTGCGCGCCGAGGACCACCCCCGCGTCGCGGACGGGCGACCAGACGAGGCGCTGCGGGCGCGGGCGCCGGTGGAACTGTCGCCCGTCGACCCCTCGTACCCGGTGACGCTGCGGTTCGACCCCTCGTGACCACGGGGGTCTGCTCGGTCCGCGGGACGGACCTGTGGGCGCGTGGCGGTAACGCTTTAGTCGCGAGTGTATCAACTACCGGGCATGTCAGAGGCGCCCAACTCCGTGGAGTGCCCGGTCTGTGGGGAGACGTTCGACCCCGACGCCGCGCCGGGCGGCTACTGTCCCAACACCGACTGCGGCGAGTACCGCTGGGAACCCGAGGACGCGGGCGAGTCAGACGACGGCCCCGGGAGCGAGTCGCCGACAGTCGAGGACACCCCGGACGTGGACGACGACCCCGGAACCGGCGACTCGCCCGCCGTCGAGGACGGGCCCGAGGACGGGTCGGACCGGGTCGAGTGTCCCGACTGTGGCGAGCGCGTGCCGGACATGGACCACTGCGTCTCCTGTGGGGCCGCCCTCGACGCCGGGGACGACGGCGGCGAGACGGAGCCGACCTGCCCGGACTGCGGGGAGGAGGTGGAGGCGGAGTGGGCCGCCTGCCCGTACTGCGGGACGGACCTCGGCGACGTGGGCGACGACGGGGACGAGACCGATGAGACCGACGACGCGGGTGGGGAGCCGCCCGGGCGTGTCGTGGTCGAGGTGGGCGAGACGGAGATCCCCGCGGAGGACGGCGACACGGTGGGCCGGAAGGTCCGGTCGGCACACGTCCGGGCGGGCGGCGACGAGAGCGAGGCGCAGTACATCCACCGCGAGCACGTCCGCTTCGAGCGCGAGGGCGAGGCGTTCTACCTGGTGAACGAGGGGCGCAACGGCACGCGACTCAACGGCGAGCGCCTGGAGTTGGACGAGCGCCGGGCCGTCGAGGACGGCGACGAGGTGGAGTTCTCGCAGGTCGCGACGGGGACGATCCGCCTGGAGTAACCACCGCAGGTTTCATGCCCGCGACAAGAGTACTGACCGACATGGAGGCCACTCTCTCGACGGAGGTGAACCGACCGTACCTGCCGCCGGTCGGCGGGCCCCTCATCGCGGACGTGACCGTCGACCCGGGAATGCAGACCAGCGAGGTCACCCGGGAGATCGTCCTGGTGATCGACACCAGCGGGTCGATGAGCGGCGAGAAGATGCGCCGTGTGAAGGAGGGCGCGGAGTTCGTCCTGGGCTACCTCGACGAGGACGACTACATCAGCATCGTCGAGTTCAACTCCTCGGCGTCGGTAGTGCTCGAGGCCGCACGCTACGGCGAGATCGGTCGCGACCGGGCCGCCGAGCACGTCGAGCGGATGACTGCCGGCGGCGGCACCGACATCTACGAGGGCCTGCAGTTGGCGACCGAGCAACTCTCCGGCCTGCCCACCGGCGAGGACGTGGCCCGGCGCGTGCTGCTGCTCTCGGACGGGAAGGACAACCGCCGCGGACCGGAGGACTTCGACCGCCAGGCGCGGGACATCGACGAGCGGGGCATCCGCATCCGTGCCGCCGGCGTCGGCTCCGACTACGAGGAGGAGACCATCCGCACGCTTGGCACCGTCGCCCGCGGGCAGTGGCGCCACATCGAGGAGGCAAGCGAGATCGGCTCGTTCTTCGGCGAGGCGGTCGAGCAGGCGTCGACCGTCGTCGGCACCGACGCCCAGTTGCGGATGGACATCGCCGACGGCGTCGAGTTCACCGAGGTGTACCGGGCGATGCCCCAGACCCAGACCGCCGACGTGGAGTACGTCGAGGACAACGTCGCCGTCGTCAGGTTGCCGGACCTGCTGGACCGCCAGACCCAGAAGGTGCAGTTCAAGATCCGCGCCCCGCAGGGCGAGGTGGGACAGCGCGTGCTCGCGAACATGGAGTTGCAGGCCGGTGGTCGCACCGCCAGCGGCGAACTCGCCGTCGAGTACACCACCGACGACGACAAACTCAGCACCGAGAACGAGGCGGTGTCGATCGAGTTCGACAAGACCCGCATCCGCACCACGCTGGGTGAGGAGGGCGACGAGGACGCCGCCGAGGAGCAGGTGACGAAGCTGCGGGAGAAACACGGCGAGGACGCCGCCGACGACGTCGAGGAGATGCAGGAGGAGGTGACCAGGGTCCGCGAGGGCGGGCGCTCCGAACAGCAGAAGACCACGATCGTCCGCGACGAGGACGACGACCGGATCTGACCCCCACCCTCACCGACCGCCCGACAGGTCGCACACGCCGACACACCCACACCACACACCGACACCACACGGACGACACATGGCACAACAGAACCAGTGGACGCCGTCACCGGGGACGGTGATCGACGGCCGCTACGAGGTCCGCGACGAGCTGGGCACCGGCGGCATCGCCCGCGTCTGGCGGGCGGTCGACCGCCGGACCGGCGACGAGGTGGCGGTCAAGCACATCTACTACGGGAGCGACAACTACGACCGCGCCCCGGGGAAGGTCGAGGAACTGTTCGGCAACGAGGTGAGCGTGCTCCGGCAGGTGCGTGACGCCGGCGGGCACGAGCACATCATCGACCTGCGGGAGGCGGTCACCGAGCGGGGCACCCAGATGGTCGTCGTCGAGAAGGTCGACGGCCACGAGCTGGACGACGACGGCGTCACGCTGTCGGAGTCACAGGCCCGCGAGGTGACCGCCGCCCTCGCGGACGCGATGGGTTTCCTGCACGCCAACGAGATCATCTTCCGGGACCTGAAGCCGGACAACGCGATGCTGCGGCCGGACGGGTCGCCGGTGCTCATCGACTTCAACACCGCCAAGAGCTACGACACGGACGTCAACGCCGAGCCGACCTGCCCGTACTGCGGGACCGCGCTGGGCACGAACGACTACGTCTGCTCGAACTGCGGCCAGCGCATGGACGATCCCGAGGACACCGTCATCGGCCAGCGCAACGAGGTGTGGAAGCCACCCGAGGCCGTCGAGGAGCGGGCTCACTTCCGGCAGGGGCCCTGGTCGGACGTGTACTCGCTGGGCAAACTGTTCCTGATGCTCGTGATGGGCGTCGGGTCGGGCACGACACCCCGGCCACACGGGAAGGGGCCCAGCGAGTTCGGCACCGACTGCCGGTCGCACAACGACGAGATAATCGCCCGCGCCACGAAGGAGAACCCCGACGAGCGGTACAACAACGCCCGTGTCCTGCAGGTCGTCCTGGAGAACAAACAGCCGGACCCGCCCCGGCAGGCCCGTCTGCTGCACCGCGAGACGGGCGACCGGTACGCGATCAGCCCGGGTGACACCGTCGGTCGTCGGGGGGCCGAGGGACCGGCGGCGACGGTGCAGATCGACGACCCGAGGGGCGACTACGTGTCGGCGGTGCAGGTCGCCTTCGACGTGGACGACCGGGGGCGGTGGGTGCTGCACGACAGGAGTCTCAACGGCACGTACGTCCAGCGGGGCAGCGGCTGGGAGCACGTGCTGTGCGAGAACGGTCGTCGACGGATGCAGAAGAAGGGCCACGACCCGACCGAGGGCGGCACGGTGCCCCCGGAGACGCTGCCGGTCTCGGACGGCGACCTCATCGCGCTGGTCGACACCTCGTACGGGGTGACGTTCACGTTCGAGGAGGTGATCTGAATGCGACACGCCACAGCCCACGACGTCGGCGACAGGAAGCGCGAACAGGACGGCATCAACGAGGACAGCGTCGCGGTCGTCACCGTCGAGGACGGCCACCGCGAGGGGTTCGACCCCGTGTACGCCGACCTCGACGACGCCGACCCGACGGTCAGCGGACCGGGCGACCCCCCGACCGGGGACGGCCAGGCGACCGAGGGCGAGGACACCGAAACCGAGGTGTACCCGGACGAGGCGGACGGGCGGCGACACCGTGCGGACCGGACTCGCGAGGCGGGCGTGTTCGTCCTCGCGGACGGCGCCGGCGGGATGTCCGCCGGGGACGTTGCCTCCTACGTCGCCACCCAGGTCGTCGCCCAGGAGGTGAGCTACCACCTGCAGGACGTGCAGTTCACCCGGCCGGAGGGGTTCGGTATCGACGTGCCGGCGCTGTCGAGCGACCGCCCGGACGACGAGGCGATGGAGTCGGCGATCGTCGAGGCGGTCGCCGAGGCGGGCCGGGCGATAACGAAGTACGCCCGCGCGACCGACACCGACGGCGTGTACACCACGGTCGTCGTCGGCGTCTACCACGGTGACCGCCTGCACTACGGCTGGCTCGGCGACAGCCGCGCCTACGTCGTCAACGAGGTCCACGAGGAGATCGCCCGCCTCACCCGCGACCACGCGAAGGTGACCCGCCTGGAGGAGGAGGACCAGATCGACGCCGTCGAGGCTCACGTCCACCCGGACGGCAACGAGATCACCCGCGCACTCGGGGCGTCGAGCACCGACGACCCCGAGACGGTGGCCGAGCGGACGCGAGAGCAGGTCGAGACCGACACCGTGCCGCTGTTCCGCGAGGACGTGGTGCTTCTGACCAGTGACGGTCTCGTCGACGCCCAGACGGACCACTTCGAGCTGTACCGGGAGTACGTCGGCTCCGGCCGGGACGAGGAGGTCGGCCAGCGCGTCCTCGACGCCGTCGTGACCGACGACGAGATCCGCGACGTGGTGCTTGAGACGGAGTCGCCGTCGGCCGCCGCCGACCGCTACGTCGCGCTGTCGAACGAGCGCGGCGGCAAGGACAACGTCTCGGTCGTGTTGTTCGAGGACGACACCCTCCCCGCCTCGCCGCCGCCGGAGGGTCGACTCCCCGTGCGGGCCGCCGACCCCGACGCCGACCTGGAGGAGCGTGGCACCGTCGTCCGGTCGAGCGGCGAGGAGAGCGAGGACTGAGCGGACAGACGGGGGGAATTACTGGGACGGGCCACGGGTGCGGCCCCGGTGATTTTGACCCTGGACGCCGATGGAGGTGGCATGGACGCCGAAGACCTGCGGGCGCTGCTGACCGAGGTCGACCCCGGCGGCGGCACGAAGGGGGTCGTCCCGGCGAGTGCACGCACGGAGCGCGACCCCGAGTCGGTGCCCGTCGAGCGGGTGGCCACGGCGCTGGACGGCGACCTGGCGACCCGGCGGGCGGCCGCCCGGGTGCTCGCCGTGACCGCACAGCGGACGGGGTCGGTCGCGGGCGCCGTCGCCGCGGAGATCGCCGGCGCCGCGGACGACGACGACGCCGTCGTGCGGGCGAACGCCCTGGTCGCGCTGCGGGGCGTCACCCGGGACGCCCCGGACACGGCCCGGCCACACGCCGGCGTTCTCGGGGCCCACCTCGACGACGAGGACGTCGTTGCCCGCACCGCCGCGACGGGTGGACTGGCGGCACTCGCCGAGCACGACCCGGCCCTCGTCGCCGAGCACGTCGACCCGCTGGTGGCCCGGGTGACCGACGCCGACGCCGACGTGCGGGGCAACGCGCTCCGGGCGCTGACCGAACTCGTCGGCGTCACCGCCCGGGCGACGGAGGCGGTCGACGCCGCCGCGACCGAACTGCGCGGCGGCGCGACACAGGTCCGCGGCCAGGCGCTCGGACTGCTGTACACCGTCGCCGAGCACCACCCGGGTGCGGTCAGTCCGGCGCTGGGGGAGGTGAGCGAGGCGTTGTCGGACCCCCAGGGTCAGCACCGCGGCCTCGCCGCCGGCGTGATCGCTCGCGTCGGCGAGGAGGACCCCGACCGGGTGCGTCCCCACCTCGACGCGCTCGTCAGGGGACTGCACGACCCGGAGCCCGGCGCCCGGCAGAACGCCGTCTACGCCGTCACCCTGCTCGCACAGGCGGACCCCGCCGCGGTGGCGCGGGCCGGCGCGGGCGAGCACGTCGAGACGCTGCTGGCGACGGACATCGTCGGCGTCCAGGAGAACGCCGTCGGCCTGCTGGTCGCCCTGCTGGAGCACGACCCCGACAGCGTGGCCCGGCCGGACGCCGTCCGCGAGCGGGTCCAGGCGCTGCGGTCGGACCCGGCGATCGGCGTCGACGGCGCCGTCCTCGCGCGGGTCGACGACGCCCTCGACAGGGCCGCCAGCCACGCCGGGACGGGGACGGGACCGGGCGACGGGGGGAGCGACGCCGAGCGCCGCCGGGTCGGTCGCACGCGGATCGGCACCCGGGGCCGGGAGTCCGGCGACGGGGAAGTCTCGGGCGGGGAGCGGTCCGACGACGGGGCCACCGACGAGACGAGTCTGTACGTCGGCGGCGACACCGAGTGCCCGGACTGTGGACAGGACCTCACGGGGTTCGACGACCCGGCCTTCTGCCCGGGGTGCGGGAGCGACGTCGACTGACCGCGCTCACCGCGGGGGCGATGGGAGGTCAGCCGCGAGCGGAGTCCTCGACCTCCAGTGACCGGTCACGCGCCGGGGCACGGTCACCTGCGCGGTCCTCTGTGACCCCGGCGACCGCCGTCACCGTCTCGGCGGCCCGCCGGAGAGCGTCCGGGTCGGCGAGCACCTCGCCGCACTCGTACCGGACGACGCCGACGCGGTCGTCCACCTGGAGTCGGCCGCCCGTCGCCCGGAGTACCGAGCGGACCTGCCGTGCGGTCTCCGCGGGGAGCGGAGCGTCGTCGGCGACGCGGTCGACCGCGAACCCCGTCCCGGGCCGGGCGACCCCGGTGGGGGTCTCGACCAGCGTGGTCGCCTGGGCGGAGTCGTCCCCCGCCGAACCGACCAGGCGGACGGTGACTGGTCGGTCGTCGACGGTGGTCTCGTACACGGTCCCGCGGTCGACCGGCGTCTCCCGGGGCGTGAACGCGGAGTCGTCGGTGAGAGCCCGGTACCGGTCGACGGCGTCCGGCGGCTCCCCTCGCGAGTCGCCAGGGGAGAGCGGGACCCCCATGATGTACAGGACTGCCGCACAGACGAGGACGGCGACGCCGGCGAACGCCCAGGCGCCGACGACCAGCCCGCCGACGACGACCAGTCCGGTCAGCAACACGACCCCGCCGGCCGCCGCGGACTTCAGCACCGACAGCGGGCCCCGCGTCCGCGACATCACACACGGCTCACCGGGGCGAGGAGATAAACCTGTGGCCGGTCAGGTCCGCTCGACGGTCCGCTGGCGCTCTGCGTCGTTGGCCTGGCGCTCGACCGCGTCGGCCAGGCCGGCGACGGCCGTCGCGACGGCGACGAGGTCGTCCGCGTCGGTCACGACGCCGTCGGTCTCCCAGCGGACGACCCCGAGGCGGTCGTCGACGGTGACGCTCGCGCCGTCGTCGAGGTGGTCACGCAGGTCGGCCGCGGGGTCCCCGGGGAGCCAGTCGACGGCGTCGACGGCGTCGGTGTCGTCCAGCGCGACGCCGTCGCCGGGACTGACGGCCCGCAGGGGAGTCTCGACGGTGGTCGTCACCGTCTCCGGGTCGCCGGGGTCGCCGCCGGCGATCCGGGCGGTGATGGGCCGGTCGTCCACCCGTGTCTCGTAGACGGGTGTGGTCACGTCGCTGTCGGGCGGCAGCGCGGTCTCGGCGCCGGTGCGGGCGAACCGGTCGTCGTCGCCGACGGCGGACCACGCCGCCGAGGGGGGCTGGTCGTCCTCCGCCCCGGCGAGGAGGGCGATCAGGGGCGAGAGGATGACCAGTCCGACGGCGAACTGGGCGCCGCGGACGAAGAACACGCCGTCGCCGGTCACAACCCACAGGACGATGCCGCCGAGGACACAGACCAGCGACGCCGCGAGGGCCTGCCGCCCGCCGCCACCCAGATCCGGGGTGTCTCGACCGGCCATCACCCCCACCGAGGCGGGGCACGGACTAAAGCCTGGGGCGGTGAGGGCGCCGGCGGAGAGGGGTCGGCCGCGAAGACGAGGAGCGACGGCGAGGACGGTCTCCCGGCCACACACGGGGGACCGTGGGGAGTGCGGAGCGACCGACCGCGACCCACGCAGTTTTTAACAGCGGCCGTCGAAAGGGTGTCAAGACGCCGCGGGCCGACAGCGGGGGCGCGGCCGACGGCCGAGAGACGCCGCGGTCGTCCCGCCGGTGCCCGGGCAGTTCCGTACGGAAGTCTCGCGGCTTTCGACAACCATGGAAATCGAAATCGCCACCATCGGTGGATACGAGGAGGTCGGACGGCAGATGACCGCCGTCCGGGCCGGCGACAACGTCGTCGTCTTCGACATGGGCCTGAACCTGTCGAAGGTCCTCATCCACGACAACGTCGAGACCGAGCGGATGCACAGCCTCGACCTGATCGACATGG
>CAYODS010000009.1:0-47027 GCA_964402765.1 uncultured Halobacteriales archaeon | reverse complement strand
GAACTCGAAGATGTCGGTGATGAGCCGCATCGACGGCTCCGGCGGGTAGATGTAGGTGTTGCGGGCGATGTACTCCTTGAGCACGTCGTTCTGGATGGTCCCCCGGAGCTCGGTGCGGTCGACGCCCTGGCGGTCGCCGACGGCGACGTACATCGCGAGCAACACGGCGGCGGGGGCGTTGATCGTCATCGAGGTGGAGACCTCGTCGAGCGGGATGCCCTCGAACACGCGCTCGAAGTCCGCGAGGGTGTCGATGGCGACGCCGCTTTTGCCGACCTCGCCCTCGGCCATCGCGGAGTCGGAGTCGTACCCCATCTGCGTGGGGAGATCAAAGGCCATCGACAGCCCCGTTTGCCCCTCGTCCAGCAGGTAGTGAAAGCGCTCGTTGGTCTCGGCGGCGGTGCCCATGCCGGCGTACTGGCGCATGGTCCACATCCGCCCGCGGTACATCGTGGAGTAGACGCCACGCGTGTACGGCGCCTCACCGGGGAAGCCGAGGTCCTCCTCGTAGTCCAAGTCGGCGACGTCGTCGGGGGTGTACAGTCGCCGCACGTCCTGGCCCTCGGTGTCGGTGGTGAACTGCTCCTTGCGCTCCCCGAAGCGGTCGAGGGTGGGGCCGAGCGTCTCCGCCTCCCAGTCGGCCTTGGCCTCGCGGATCCGGTCGAGGTCCTCGGGGTCGAACATCGTCCGTCGTTCCTGGTCCGGGCCCTTAACCTCGGCGCCGTGGCTCCGACCGGACGACGCTCACTGAGCTGTCCCGTCCCGGGACTGTCACCCGGTGTCGTACTTGTAGGTCGCGGAGTCGGGGTCGATCCCGAAGTCCTCGGCGGTCTCGGGGTCCTCCGGCTCCGGCTCCTGGCGGGCGGCCTCCTTGAACCGCTCGCGGAGCCGCTCGGGCATCCGGAAGCGGGTCACGTCGAGGACGACCGGCACGGCGTCCGGGTCGACCCCGTCGCGCTTCTGGGCCAGGCGCTGGGCGAGCGGCGCGGGCAACTCCCCCGTGTCGACACGCCGGAAGCCGAACTGCGCGAGGTAGGCGGGCTCGTCGGTGAGGGCGTACGCCCGCTCGAACCCCCTGTCGGTGGCGTGACGCACGAGTCGTTCGAGGACGTGAGCGGCGACGCCCTGGTCGCGCCACCCCTCGAGGACGCCGATGCTGGTGAACTCGCAGTACTCCTCGGGCTCCGTGTCGTCGCCGCCCTCGGGGGCGTGCCTGTGGACTCGGATGCGACCGAAGCCGGCCTTTGCGCCGGAGTCCTCGTCGACGGCGACGACGTAGTCCCGCGACCGGAAGGCGGTGTCGTCGAGGCCCATCGCCTCGATGTGGTCCAGCAGCCAGACCTCCTCTCGGTTCTTTGCCTCCCGAACGTACATACCACACAGTAGGGGACGTGACGGCTAAATGGTTTCCGCCGCCTGCCCCGGACACTGTCGCCCGTCACGCCGCCGTTACAACTGTTGGATTTGATAAGCGTAATAAGCGGAGAGCGGCTTCGGTCCGTGTGCCACAGACGCAGATCACTCTCGTCCAGATCGACAACTACGGTCCCTGGACGACGACGCCTGAGCCCCGCAGGGAGGTGGACCTGCAGACGCTGCAGGCGCGACTGTACGCTGACTTCGCGCAGTTCGTCGGGACGCGTGACGGCTACGTGTTCTACACCCGGTTCGACAACATGATCGCGGTGACGAACGGGACGGACACCGCCGACCACGCCCGCATCCAGGAGTCCGTCTCGAACCGCTACCCGGTGACCGTCTCGATGGGGCTGGCCGCCGACGAGAGTCCGGTGGCCGCGCTGGGCGAGGCGACCGCGTACATCCAGGCGGCCGGCAGCGCACAGGACGGCGACCGCACGGAGGTGCTCCAGGGCGACCCGCTCGCCCCGAGCGAGCGCACCGACGGCGACGTCCAGATCGCCCACTTCGACGTGGTCGACGCCACCGGCAAGTACACCGACCAGATGAACGCCTTCGACACCTACATGCGCATCCAGGAGGCGTACCTCGCCCTGATGCGGCACATGCGCACCGAACACGACGCCCTCTCGTTTTTCGTCGGCGGGGACAACATCATCTCGATCTGCCCGGACCTCGACCAGGCGGACTTCGAGGCGACGATCGAGCACATGCGCGACAGCGCCGACGTGGAACTGCAGGTCGGCGTCGGCAGCGGCCGCTCGCCCCACGACGCCGGCATGGCCGCGAAACACGCCCTGGAGGTGTGCCGCCACGACGGTACCCGGGTCGAGGGCGCCGCCCACCCCGCCGCGGGCGACTGACCGATGGCCGACGCCCCCGACGCCGACGACGGGGCCGACGAGTCCGGCGGCGGGCCCAACGACCCGGCGTCACCGAGCGAGTCGGCCGGCCGGCGGGTCCGCTTCGTCGGCGAGCGCGAGGTGGCGGTCGACCCGCTCCAGGTGCCCGCCCCCGGTCCGGGTGAGCTCCGGGTGCGGACGACCGTCTCGGCGGTCAGCCCCGGCACGGAACTGCTCGTCTACCGCGGCGAGGCGCCCGCGGCGATGGCCGCCGACGAGTCCATCGAGGCGCTGTCAGGCGACCTCTCCTTCCCGCTGTCGTACGGCTACGCTGCCGTCGGTCGCGTGACCGCCCTCGGCGAGGGCGTCGACGAGCGCTGGCGCGACCGCCGCGTCTTTGCCTTTCACCCCCACGAGAGTCACTTCCTCGCCGACCCCGCCGACCTGGTCCCCGTGCCGGCCGACCAGTCGGCGGCGACCGCCGCCCTCCTGCCGAACGCGGAGACGGCGGTCAACTTCGCGCTGGACGGTGAGCCCCTGGTCGGCGAGCGGGTCGCCGTCTTCGGCCAGGGCGTCGTCGGCCTGCTGACCACCGCCGTTCTCGCCGCTCACCCGCTCGACCGTCTCGTCGGCGTCGACCTGTACGAGCGCCGCCGCCAGGTGGCCCGCGACCTCGGTGCCGACACCACGCTCGACCCGACCGACGGGAGCCACGAGGGCGACCCGCTCCCCCTCGCGGACGCCGGGAACGGCGAGAGAGCGGCGGACGACGACCCCGACGACGGCGACCGCCGCACCGACCCCGCCGTCAGGCGCCTGTACGAGGGAGTGGGCGACCCCGCCGGCGTCGATCTCGCGTACGAACTGTCCGGCAGTCCCGACGCCCTCGACCAGGCCATCGCCGCGACGGGGTACAGCGGCCGGGTGGTCGTCGGCTCCTGGTACGGGCGCAAGCGGGTCGGGCTCGACCTGGGACGGCGATTTCACCGCAGTCGCGTGCGACTCGTCAGCAGCCAGGTGTCGACGATCGACCCACGACTGCGGGGCCGGTGGGACGCCGACCGCCGCCTGGACGTGGCCTGGGACCGCCTCGCGGCGATCGACGCCGACCAGTTGATCAGTCACCGCCTCCCGGTCGATGACGCCGCCGACGCCTACCGCCTGCTCGACCAGCGCCCCCACGAGGCGGTCGGCGTCGTGTTCACCTACGACTGACCCGACCGGGTGCTCGCCGTCGGGAGGCCTGGGCCCGGGGAGAAGGCACATAACGACCCCCCCCGAACCGGCGATCGATGGACACCGAGCGGGCGATGAGCGTCGAGGAGGCGTCGGCGGTGTGTGACCGGGTGCTCGACGCCGTCGCGGGTGCGGTCGTCGCCGACCGGGACTTTCTGGAGACGGTGCTCACGGGGGCACTCGCCAGGGGCCACGTGTTGCTCGAGGACGTTCCCGGCACGGGCAAGACCCTGACGGCGCGGTCGATGGCCCGTGCGCTGGGGTTGTCGTTCAACCGTGTGCAGTTCACGCCGGATCTCCTGCCGGCCGACATCACCGGGTCGTACGTGTACGACGAGCACGACGGCGAGTTCGAGTTCAGTCCCGGCCCGGTGTTCGCGAACGTCGTCCTCGCGGACGAGATAAACCGCGCCCCGCCGAAGACCCAGGCGGCGCTGCTGGAGGCGATGGGCGAGGGCCAGGTGACCGTCGACGGCACCACGCACGCGCTGCCGGACCCCTTTTTCGTCATCGCCACCCAGAACCCCGTCGAGCAGGAGGGCACCTTCGAGTTGCCCGAGGCACAGCGGGACCGCTTCGTCGTCAAGACCGCCATCGGCTACCCCGACCGCGACGGCGAACTCGAACTGATCGACCGCCGCGCCGAGCGCACCGTCCAGGCGCCGACCGTCGAGCGGGTGATCGACGGCGACCAGGTGCCCCGACTCCAGGCGGTCCCCGAGACCGTCCGGGTCGACCCCCGCGTCCGGGCGTACGTCGTCGACCTTGGGCGGGCCACCCGCGATGACCCCCGCGTCGAGGTCGGCGTCTCCCCCCGGGGCGTGCAGCGACTGTTCGAGGCGGCCCGCGCCCACGCGGTCGTCGCCGGCCGGGACTACGTCGCCCCCGAGGACGTAAAACGGGTCGCCCGGTCCGTCTTCGGGCACCGGATCGTCCTCACCGCCGAGGCACAGGTACGCGAGACCACCCGCGAGGCGGTCCTTGAGGAGGTGCTCGACGGCGTCGAGGTGCCCGCCGCGGTCGGCTCCTGATCCTGACCCCGTACCTACTTGTCCCGGCGGTCCCCCGGACGGGCCATGGACGTCGTCGTGACCGGCGGGCATGGCGAGACGGGCCGGTGGGTCCTCGACCGACTCGCCGAGGACCACGCCGTCACCTGCCTCGACCGCCGGCTCCCCGAGACGGGCCACCCCGCCGTCGACTACCGTGCGCTGGACCTGACCGACGCCGGCGCCACGCTGGACGTGATCACCGACCTCCGGCCGGACGCCGTCGTCCACTGGGCGGCGATCCCTGTCGCCGGCACCCACCCCGGCGTGGAGGTGTACCGCAACAACACGCTTGCCGCCCACCACGTCCTCACCGCGGCGGGGCGGGTCGACGCCCGCGTCGTCCAGGCCTCGTCGGACGGGGCGTACGGTTTCTTCTTCGCCGAGGAGACGCCGCTGCCCGACGCCCTGCCGGTGACGGAGGCCCACACACTGCGCCCGGAGGACCCCTACGGCCTCTCGAAGGTCGTCGCCGAGGAGATCGGCGCGACGGTCGCCCGCCGTGACGGGGTGGCGGTCGCCTCACTGCGCCCCTCGTGGATCCAGACACCCGGCGAGTACGCCTGTCGCGACCCCGCCTACGTCGAGGACCCGTCGGCGGGGGCGGGCAACTTCTGGTCGTACGTCGACGCCCGCGACGTGGCCGGGATGGTCGCGGCGGCGCTGGCTGCCAAGTTCGACGGCCACGAGGCGTTCAACTGCGTCGCCGCCGACAACGCGCTGGGGCGCCCGCTCCGCGAGGTGGTGCGCGAGCAGTACGGCCGCCTGCCAGCGGACTGCACCGTGGAGGGCGACGCCTCGGCGTACGCGACGGCGAAGGCCCGGGACCTGCTGGACTGGTCGCCCGCCCACTCCTGGTGCGACGCCGCCGACGAGTCCGTGCCCGTCCCGGAGGTATGACGGGAGACTTCGAGCACGCACCTGTGCCCCCCGTCCACACCTTCTTGAGTGATACCGGGACCACACCCCACGTGCGCTGACGGTCGCCGGGGCCGGTCGAGGCGGGTGTGCGACGCGCCGGTCCCGCACCGCACGGGGGTGTCGGCCCCCACGCGTCGCCTGTTCGCCCCGTCCACTTCCACCGTGGTGTCGTCGGGTTTAATCGCGCTCGCGTCCCAGCGTGGGTATGGCCGAGCCACGGCTCCCGGGCACGCCCGACCCCGACGACCGGGAGCGCATCGTGGTTCACGTGGACATGGACTGCTTCTACGCCGCCTGCGAGCGGCTCCGCGAGTCCGACCTGGAGGGGGACCCCGTCGTGGTCGGGATGGGCTACGAGCCCGGTGACGACGCGGGGGCGGTCGCCACCGCGAGCTACGAGGCCCGCGAGTTCGGTATAGAGAGTGCCCAGGCGATCTCGACCGCGCTGGAGCAGTTGCCCCGGGTCGAGGACGCCGACCCGGACGACCCCGCCGCACACTACTGCCCGGTCGACATGGCGTTCTACGAGTCCGTCAGCGAGGACGTCCGGGCCGTCCTGGAGGACTGTGCCGACGTGGTCCGCGAGGTGAGCATCGACGAGGCCTACCTCGATGTCACCGAGCGCACCGAGTGGTCGGTCGTCGAGGGGTTCGCCCGCCACGTCAAGGAGCGGATCGACCGCGAGGTGGGCGTCACCGCCAGCGTCGGCGTCGCCCCGACGATGAGCGCCGCGAAGGTGGCCAGCGACCACGACAAGCCCGACGGTCTGGTCGTCGTCGAACCGGGCGAGGTGCGGGAGTTCTTCGCCCCGCTGCCGGTCGAGGCGGTCCACGGCGTCGGGCCCGTCCGCGCCCGCCAGTTGCGCGAGATGGGGATCGAGACCGCCGGCGACCTCGCCGACGCCCCGCTCGCGGACCTGGCCGACCGGTTCGGCGAGCGGGGCCGGGTGATCGCCCGCCGTGCCCGCGGACAGGACGACCGCGAGGTGACGCCTCGCGGCCGCCCGAAGAGTCTCTCCCGGGAGTCGGCGTTCGACGAGGCCGTCGAGGACGCCGAGCGCAAGCGCGAGCGGGTCCGCACCCTCGCCCGAGCGGTGGCCGACCGCGCCGACGGGAAGGGAGCGGCGTACCGGACGATCGGCGTCAAGGCCGTCGAACCACCGTTCGAGGTGAACACCCGCGAGCGCTCCCTTCCGGGCGCCGTCGCCGACGCCGCGCTCGTCGAGGAGGTCGCACTGGACCTCTTCGCCGAGTTCGCCGACCGCGCGGTCCGCAAGGTCGGCGTGCGCGTGTCGAATCTCGCGTTTCCCGACGGCGAGCAGGCACGCCTGGACGGGTTCGGTGCCGGCGACGCCGACGGCCCGCGGACGACGCGCTCCTCCGCCGAGAGCGTCGGCCACGGACAGACGCGACTGACGGAATTTTAGTGCGGCCGCCGGGGAGATTATAAACCTGGACTCCGTCCCGACGATTAGCACAGGATGAGCGACGGGATGGACTTCTACGATCTCCTAGGGGTGGCGCCTGACGCCCCCCAGGAGGACGTCCAGCGGGCGTTCAGGCGCCGCGTCCGCGAGTATCATCCCGATCGCAACGACGACCCCCGCGCCCCGGCGCAGTTCATCGCGCTGAAGAAGGCCTACGACACGCTGGGCGACCCGAAGGAACGGGACGCCTACGACCGCCTCGGACACGAGACCTACGTCAGCGAGCGCATCAGCGGCCTCCCGTCCGTCGAGACGTGGGCGACCGCCGAGGACGGTGATGCCGTCCCCTCGGACGACCCCGGCGAGGTCGCGGCCGGCGGACCCGACACCGACGCCGCCTCGGACTGGACGCCCGACGCGGGCCCCGACGCCGACGGTCGCGGTGCCGAGTCGGAGGTCGATCCCGAGTTCGAGTTTGACTTCGAGTTCGACTTCGACGCCACGGTCGACGGTGTGGCCTCCGAGACGGGCGAGAGCGCGGGCACGACCGTCGGACCTGACCAGGGGCCGTCGATGGACGGCTTCGTGATCGACGCAGACGGGGCGCCGTCGGACCTCGCGGGCGCCGGTGACGCCGGCGGGGCGGTCCGGTCGGTCGAGGTGTCGAAGTCGCCGACGGCGTCCGGCGCAGGCACCGCACGCGGACCGAAGACCGCCCCCGAGACGGAGCCGGAGTCCGAGGCGCCGTCCCCGGAGCCGTCGATCCCCGAGGAGTACGTCGAGGACGACGACGAGGCCGGACCGACCCTGGCCGAGCGGCTCCGCGACCGGGGCCGGTGGCTGTTCGGGTGGCCGCTGGTCGGTCTCGCAGACATCGTCTACCTCGGGGCGCTCGTGGCCGTCTACGCCGCGAACGCGGACGCCGTCGCCAGCCTGGCGGCGGCGGTCCGTGTCTCGGGCCCGACGGCCGCGCTCGACGCCGGCTACGGGATCACGGGGCCGGCGGCGCTGGTCAGCGGCGCGGTCTCGGGGAGCGTGAGCCCGCTCGTCGGCGGGACGGTCCTCCTCGGACTGGCGCTGTTGCCGTCGGTGTACTGCTTGCTCGTCTGGTGGACCCGCCGGCACAGCCAGTGGGACCCCTCATACCTGTACGCCGCCGGCGCGGTCGTCCCCGTCGCCTGGACGGCCGCCTCGGCGGTCGCCGACGGAGGCCTCGCGGCCGACCTCCTCGCGTACGTCGTCGTCCCCGTGGCGACGATGGGGGCGATGGTGTTCTTCCGCATCCTCCTCCCGCGGGGGGTGCGCCTGGTGCGGCAGTACCGCTACCGCCTGCTGAACTGACCGCCGACCGGCCGCTTTTCACCCCCGCGCTCGTGGCGTTCGTATGACGATCCTGGTCCTGGGCGACCAGTTGAACCGGTCGGTCGGCCCGCTCGCCCGCCGCGAGGACCCCGTGGTGATGGTCGAGGCGTACGACTTCGCTCGCCGGATGCCGTACCACCCGCACAAGCTCACGCTCGTGTTCGCGGGGATGCGTCACTTCCGTGACCGACTCCGTGCTGACGGCCGCACGGTCCACTACTACCAGGCCGAGAGCTTCCGCGAGGGACTGGCCACCCACTTCGACGCCCACCCGGGCGACGAACTCACGATGATGCGGCCCCCGAGTCACGGCGCGGCCGACCGCTTCCGGTCGATCGTCGAGGACCTCGACGGGTCGATCGACGTGGTCGACAACGACCTCTTCCTGTGCTCCCGGGAAGAGTTCGAGGAGTGGGCGCCGTCGAGCGGTCGCTACCGCCACGAGGACTTCTACCGGTTCATGCGCCGGAAGACGGGCTACCTGATGGACGACGGCGACCCCGTCGGCGGGGAGTGGAACTACGACGACCAGAACCGCGAGACGCCGCCCGAGGGGTACGAGTTCCCGGCGCCACCCGAGTTCGACCACGACGAGTCGACCCGGGAGACGATGCGGTGGGTGGACGAGGAGTTCGACACCTGGGGGGCCGCCGACCCCGAGGAGTTCCCGTGGCCGGTGACCCGACGGCAGGCCGTGCGGGCGCTGCGGGCCTTCGTCGAGGACCGTCTCGCCGACTTCGGGCCCTACCAGGACGCCATGGTGGACGACGAGTGGGCACTGAACCACGGGCTGCTGTCGGCGGCGATAAACGTCGGTCTCCTCCACCCGGCGGAGGTCGTCGAGGCCGTCATCGAGGCTCACGAGGACCGCGATCTGCCGCTGAACAGCGTCGAGGGGTTCGTCCGCCAGGTGATCGGCTGGCGGGAGTTCATGCGCCACGTCTACCGGGAGGCCATGCCCGAACTAGCCGACGCCAACCAGTTAGAGGCCCAGGAGGACCTGCCGCCGCTGTACACGACAGGCGAGACGGACATGGAGTGTCTGGAGCAGGCCGTGGGATCGGTGTGGGAGCGGGGGTACGCACACCACATCCAGCGGCTGATGATCCTCTCGAACTTCGCGCTGACCTACGGCGTCGAGCCCGCACAGCTGAACGAGTGGTTTCACTACGGCTACGTCGACGCCTACCACTGGGTGACGACGCCGAACGTCGTCGAGATGGGGCTGTACGCCGACGGCGTGTTCGCCACGAAGCCGTACGCTTCCTCCGCGAACTACGTGAACAAGATGAGCGACCACTGCTCGAACTGTGCGTACTACCACACGAAGACGACCGGCGAGGGGGCCTGCCCGTTCAACGCGCTGTACTGGGACTTTCTGGCGCGCAACGAGGACGACCTGCGCTCGAACCACCGGATGGGGCTGGTGTACGGCCACGTCGACGACAAGCGCGAGTCGGGCGACCTCGCCGAGATCAGGGCACGCGCCGAGACGGTGCGCGAGATGGCCCGCGAGGGCGACCTGTGATCAGTCGGGCGAGTCGTACGGACGCCATCCCTGCTGGACGCCGGGCAGGCCACGGACGCGGATCTCGCGGCGCTCGTTGCGCTCGCGCAACTCCACGAGTCCGTCGAACAGCGTCTTCAGCTGGTCGAACTGGGCGGCGTCGATCGTCCCGGGGTTGATGACGAACAGGCCGATCCCGCCGGCGCGGTCGATGCGCCCCGAGAGGACGTGCAGAAAGCGCGCCAGCCGGTCGAACTCGGTGTACAACAAAAGCGTCGACAGCGAGTCAACGCCCAGCCTGATACCGGTGGCGCCGTCCTCGTGGAGGTCGTTCATCAACTCGCTGGCGCCGATCCCGATGCCGGTGAGGTCGGCGGGCGAGGAGGCACGACGGACGAGCGCCTCGCCCTCGTGTTCAGTGGTGCCGCCGCGCTGGCCTGAGATGCACTCGACGACACCCAGCCTGGAGCCGTCGAATTTCGTCGCGACGCGCTTGTAGTCCTCGATGACGGCCCGCTCGTCGTCCCGCGTGGCGACGACGACACTGCCATCGCCCTGCTCGGTGCCCCGGGCGAGGGTCTCCAGCATGAGGTCGTACTTGCCGATCAGCGGCGGCCCGGAGACGAGCACGTTCGTGCCCGGATCGAAGTCGATTAGCGGCGGCTCCCCGTCGGTGTCCTGCACGGGGGGACGCTCGCCGGCCGGGCCGGTCGACATTAGTTCCTATTGGGTACAGCCCAATAAAGTCTTGTTGGGTTCTCCTCTCCGCCGTCGTCGCGTCCTGCCCTCTCGCCGAGGCAAGGCTTAACCATCGACCCCCGCTATCCGCTCGTATGACCACAGGGGTAGTCGTGCTGAACTTCGGAGAGCCGTCCGAGCCGACGCGTGAGAACGTCGTCGCCTATCTCGAGCGTATCTTCTTCGACAACGCCGAACTCGACGGCGACACCACAGAGGAGGAGGCCCGGAAGCGGTCGCGCAAACTCGCTGAGCGCCGCGCACCCGGGCTCATCGAGGAGTACCAGGAGATGGGTGGGGGGTCGCCGCTGAACCCGCAGGCACGGGACCAGGCTGACCGCCTCGAGACGGAACTGCAGGAGCGGGGGTACGACGTCACCACCTACGCCGGCTTCCAGTTCACCGAGCCGCTCGTCGAGAACGTCGCCGAGCGCGCCCACGAGGACGACGTCGACCACCTGGTGGGACTGCCGGTGTACCCGCTGTGTGGCGCCACCACGACCGTCGCCGCCCTGGAGCGGCTGCGCGAGGCGGTCGAGGACCTCGGCTGGGACGTCGAACTGGACGAGGTGACCGGCTGGCACAAGCACCCGCTGTACAACCGGCTGCGGGCGGACAACGTCCGGTCGTTCGTCGCCGACCACGACCTCGACCTCCGCGATCCGGACACGGAACTGTTCTTCTCCGCGCACGGCACCCCGAACCACTACCTTGAGGAGGGCTCGCGGTACGACACCTACGTCTCGGAGTGGTGCTCGGTGATGAGCCGGATGCTCGACGTCGAGGAGTACACCCTGGGCTTCCAGAACCACGGCAACCGCGACATCCCCTGGACGGAGCCGGACATCGAGGACGCCATCGAGGACGTCGACGCCGAGCGGGTCGTCGTCGAACCCGTCTCGTTCATGCACGAGCAGAGCGAGACGCTCTCGGAGCTGGACCTCGAACTCGCCGAGGAGGCAGCGGAGGAGGGCCTGGAGTTCTACCGGGTGCCGATCCCCAACGACGACGACCGCCTCCAGTCCGTGCTCGCGGACCTTGTCGAGCCGTTCGTCGGCGCGTTCGACCCCCAGTACTACCAGTTCCGCCAGTGCCAGTGCAAGTCCACGACGGGGACGATGTGCCTGAACGCCCCGACCGACGTGCCCGTGCCGGACCCGGTGAGCGAGCCCGACGCCGACGTGTACGCCGACCCGGACCCCGGCACCGAGGCCGACGACTGAGCGCGTGACCGACGCCCCCGACCCGCCCCGACCGACCGACGGTCCCGAGGCCCGCGGGGAGACGGCGGTCGCCGTCGTCGGCGCCGGGATCACCGGTCTCTCGCTCGTCCATCACCTCCACGAGCGGGGCGTCCCCGCGGTCGCGTTCGAGGCGCGGGACCGCCCCGGCGGCGTCGTCCACACCGAGACCGTCGACGGCCACCCGCTGGAGCGTGGCCCACACCGCATCCGTCGCACCGACCCCGTCGACGCGCTCGTCGCCGACCTCGGCCTGGAGTCTGCGGTCGTGACCGCCGACGACGAGCTTCCGCTCTACGTCTACCGGGACGGCCGGCTCCGCGTGGTGCCCCGCTCGGTGGGCGAGTTCGTCCGCACGGACCTGATCTCCGAGCGGGCGAAGCTACGGGCGCTCGCCGAGCCGTTCACCCCCCCCGGCCGAGAGGACGAGCGCGCCGCCGCCCTCTTTCGCCGGAAGTTCGGCGACGAGGTGTACGAGAGCGTGATCGAGCCGCTCTTTTCCGGTATCTACGCCTCCGACCCGGCCGAGATGCCCGCCCGGTACGCCCTCGCGGGCGTGCTCCGGGTCGAGCGGAAACACGGCAGTCTCCTGTCGGCGGCGCTCTCCCGGGTCGACGCCGACACCGCCCCGCCGATCAGCTTCGCGGGCGGGCTCGGCCGACTCCCCGAGGCGCTGTACGACGCCCACGCCGACCGGGTCCACCTCTCGACGCCGGTCGAGACGGTCCGCCAGGTCGAGGCCGGCGACGGGGACGACCCCACCTACGAGGTCGTCGCCGACGGCGGGACGGTCCGCGCAGGGCGGGTCGTCCTCACCGCGCCGGCCCCTGCCGCCGCCGACGTGCTCGCGGGCCTCGCCCCCGACGCGGCCGACGCCCTGCGGGGGCTGACGTACAACCCCATCGCGATGGTGTACCTCCGGGCGGACGTCGAGCGGGCGGGGTTCGGCTACCAGGTCCACGCCGACGAGGATCTGCGCACTCGCGGTGTCACCTTCGTCGACAGCCTGTTCGACCGCGAGGGGGTGTACACCGCCTTCCTCGGCGGGATGCGCGACCCCGCGGTCGTCGACGAGCCACCCGAGCGACTCGCCCGCGTCGCCGCCCGCGAGTTCGAGACCGTCCTCGGGGCGCGGCCCGAGGTGCTCGACGTGCAGACGCTGCGGGCCTACCCGGCGTACGACGCCTCCTGGCGGGCGCTGGACGACCTCTCGCTGCCCGCGGGCGTCGAACTCGCCACGAACTACACCGCCCGCATCGGCGTCCCCAGTCGCGTGCGGGAGGCACGGTCGCTCGCCGGACGGATCGCCGACGAGCGGGCGGCCGAGGAGCAGATCGCCGCCGAGGCCTGAGGTCAGCGTTCGATCGACTTCGCGGTCTCGACGAACGCCCGCACGGACTCGACCGGCGTCGAGCGGTGCAGGCCGTGCCCGAGGTTGAGGACGTGCCCCGCCGGACCGGCGGCGTCGATCACCTCGCGGGTCCGCTCGCGGACGAACGCCGGGTCCCCCAGCAGGTACGAGGGGTCGAGGTTGCCCTGGACGGGCTGGTCGCCCAACTCCTCGCGGGCGGCGGCCATGTCGACGCTCCAGCCGAGACTGACGACGTCGGCGCCCGACTCCTGCAGCAAGTCGAGGCGCCCGCCGGCGTCGCGGACGAACAGGATCACCGGCACGTCGACCGCCTCGACCAGCCGGCGGTGCAGCGGGAGCAGGAACTCCCGGTGGTCCCCGCGGGTGAGGTGGCCGGCGTAGGTGTCGAACACCTGGACGGCGTCGGCGCCGCTGTCGACCTGGAACTGGAGGTAGTCGACGGTCACGTCGGCAAAGCGCTCCAGCAGGGCCCGGAAGGCGTCGGGATGGCGGGCGCGAAACCGCCGCAGCGGGAGGTGGTCCTTGTCCGGTTCGCCGGCGACGGCGTAGGAGGCGAGGGTGAACGGCCCGCCGGCGAAGCCCAGGACGGCGGCGTCGTCGACGCGGTCGTCAAGTCGCTCCAGGAGCGCCCCGACGTAGTCGAGGTGGCGGGTCACGTCGCCGTGCCCGCCCGGCACCTCGTCCGGCGTCTCGACGGGGTCCTCGATCACCGGGCCGACGCCAGACTCCAGGTGGTACGACAGCCCCAGCGGCTCCAGGACGGTGAGGATGTCGGAGTACATGACGACGCCGTCGGGCCGGAACCGCTCGTACGGCTGGAGGGTGATCTCCGCGGCGACCTCCGGCGTGGAGATCGCCTCCAGAAAGGAGTACTCCTCGCGCAGGCGGCGGTACTCGGGGAGGTAGCGACCGGCCTGGCGCATGAGCCAGACGGGTGGGCGCTCGGTCCGCTCGCCACGGGCCGCCCGCAGCAACAGGTCGCCGTTCGCCGGCGCTGGCTGGTCGTCCATGCCCCGGCTGTGACGCCCGGCGGTCTAACGGTGACGGTTCGACGGGCGCCGGCCCACGACCCTCGGTCAGCGCTTGTGCTGGGTGTTGCCACAGACGCTGCACTCGAGCAGGGCACCCGTCCCACCCCCGGCGGTGACGTGTTCCCACTCGCTGTCCCCCCCGATCCAGTCACTGTACTGGCCGCAACTGTCGCACTCCATCACCCAATCCACACTCCGTGCGTCGGCATAATAGAATTTAAAAATTTCTTACACGTCTCGCGCCGGAACGATCCGGGTCAGATGATGTACCAGCGCCGCAGCAGGGTGCCGACTGCGTCGATCCCCCGGAAGCCGTAGGCGAAGGCGATCGCCACCGGGACGAGGGCAGCAAGCGCCGCGCGGACGAGCGTGGTGCGGTGGACGACCCGGAGACCGACGACGACGAGGACGGCACCGTAGGTCACCGCCAGTGCGCGCACGTGGAGGACGGGGACGGCGGCGAACAGGCAGGGGGCGGTCGCGTAGGCGACCACCTGGACGGTCTCGGAGACGCCGGCGCGGTCGGGCGCCAGCGGGACGAGCACGACCGTCGCCGCGGCGGCGGCCAGGTGCAGCGCCGCGGGCGTGACGATGACGACGACGGCACCGAGTGCCACCGCGGCCACCAGCGGGTCGCTGGGGTAGGCGTTCGGCAGCACGGCGAGACGGACCAGCTCCTCGACCAGGACGACGACGGCGGCGAACACCAGCCCGGGCGCCTGGTCGTTCGGGGCGATCCCGGTCTCGAAGAACCGGAACGGCCGCACGAGCACCTCGGCCCAGGCGCGAGCGAGCGCGGCCGGTCCGCGGTCGCGCCCGCCCGTCGGCTCCTCCACCCACTGTGTCACGAGACGATCGGTGACGGCGGCGGTTGAAACGGTTGCGGTTTGCCACGTCGGTCCCGGGCGCTGGCGAGAACGGACACGGCGGCGTCAGTCCTCGGCGCCGACGTTCTCGCAGGACTCGAAGGAGTCCGGGTCGGGCTGGATGTCTGCGTACTGCACCGCCCGCCGCCCGAGGGTGACGACCCGCTCGCGCAACTGCTCGTCGACGATCTCCCCCGCCTCGACCGCACTGGATGCCTTCGGAACCGCCGCCTGGTGGGGGATCACCCAGGCGTTCAGCGACCGACACACCGACCGGAGGTGGTCCAGGGCGGTGATCGGGAACGACCCACCGGAGACCGCCAGCAGGCCGACGGTGGTGTCCTCGAACTCGTCGAAGCCACAGTAGTCGAGGCAGTTCTTCAGCGGCGAGGCGTAGGAGCCGTGGTAGACGGGCGTGCCCAGGACGACCGAGTCAGCCTCGCGGATCGTCCGGCGGACCGCCTCGGCGTCGCCGGCGTTGTCGGCGTCGGCGTCGTACACCGGCAGGTCGTACTGTCGGAGGTCGAGCAGGTGACCGCTGCCGCCGGCGCGCTCGGCCGCCCGCAGCGCCACCCTGGTCGCCGTCCGGCTCACCGACCCGTTCCGCAGACTGCCCGACACGCCGACCACTCGCGGCCCGTCGCCGTCGCTGTCGCTCATGACACGGCGTTCGACCCCCGGCAGCGTAATTCCTCGGACTCGGACGACGGCCCGTCGTCGGTGGGCGGCGCCGTCCGGTCCCGTCAGTCGTCCTCGGCGGGTACGCCGCCGTCCGCGACCCGGGCGGCCCGGTCGCCCGCGGCGTCGACCTCGCCGCCGGCGTCCGGCGCCGGGCCGACGGCGTCGAGTGCGTCGGCGAGGTCGCTCGCCCGCTCGCTGAGCGCGCCGGACCACTCGTCGAGGGTCTCGACGGTCTCGGCCGCCTCGGCGGCCATCGTCGCCGTCCGGTCGGTCACCTCGGCGGTGTCCTCGCCGGCGGCCACGGCGTCGTCCGTCAGCCGCGCCAGGCGGTCGGTGTGTTCGGCCTGGCGCTCGGCGGCCGTCCGGAGGTGGGCCACCTCGCTCACGAGGGCCTCGACCGTCCCGCGGGTGTGCTCGGCCGCCGCCGCGGTCCGCTCGACGGTCTCCCGCCCGTGCTCGACCGCCGTCTGGACCTCGCGGACCGCCGTCGCGGTCGTCGCCGTCTGTGAGCGCAGCTCCACGCCGACCCGCTCGGCCGCCGCCGCGGTCGACTCCATCTCGTCGGCGACCTCCTTCAGGTCGTCCGTCGACTCGCTCCCGGCGTCGCCCGCGACCGCGATCGAGGCGTTCAGCGCAGCCCGGTTCACCGCGGTCGCGAGGCGGTCGAGCCGCTCGGCCAGGCGCTCGACGTCCTGGACGGTCGCCCCGAGGTGGTCCAGTTCCTGGCGTGCGGTCGCCGTCGCCTCCGTGGCCCGCTGTAGCTCCTCGACCGTCTCCGCGGCGCGCTCCCCGGTCGCCCGTGCCGCCTCCGCGGGCCGCTCGGCGGTCGTCTCCACGTCTCCGGCGGCCTCGACGAGTCTGTCGGCCACCCGCGACACCGCGGTCACGTCCTCGGCGACCTGCCGGTGGAGTTCCTGGCGGTCGCGTGCCGTCTCTCGCACGCGCCGTGTCTCCGAGGCGACCCGACCGGCCGCGTCGTGCAGGTCACGGACGCCGTCGTGGACCGTCTCCGCGCCAGCGGCGACGCCGTCGCCGCGCTCCCCGAGTTCGTCGGCGACCCGACCCCACGCCTCGACCGCGTCGTTGAACGCCCCGGCGACCGCCCGGAGGTCGCCGTTCGCCCGCGTCGGGTCCAGGCGGACCGAGAGGTCACCACGCCCTGCGCGGCGCATCGCCTCGCAGTACTCGGCGACGACGGCCTCCCGCTCCGACGGGCGCCTGGCCGCCGCGGTCTGTGAGTCCAGTGCGTCACGCACCGCCACCATCGCGTCGCCGACGGCCCCCACCTCGTCGCCGCGGTCGACGGCGACCGTCACGTCTCCGTCGCCGACGGCGACCCGGCGGGCGACCGTCTCCAGGCGCTTGAGATCTCTCGCCGTCCGCCGCCCGAACCAGAACGCGACCGCGACCGGGACCCCTCCGACCCCGACGAGTACGGCGCCCGTGACGCCGGCGGGATCGACGACCCCGCCGCCGACGACCACCCCGAGGACCGCCGCGACGGAGACCGCTACCGCCCCGGCCAGACGCCACTCGTACCCGACCGACGGCACCGACACCCCTCGCGCCGTGCTCCCGATGTCGCACATGTTCTCCACTCTCTGTCTATCGTACAACAGCGAGGCCACAAACTTAATATTATTGTCTATCGCAGCGTTTTCATCTGTGTCTGACGACGAAACGAACTGCCCGACGGTCGCCGGGGCGGCGGTCCGCGGAGAGAAACGTTGAATTGCGCCGCCCGCGAGGGGCCGTCATGACCTCTGAGGACACGGACGGCGCCGAGTACGACACGCTCCGGGTGAGCGTCGACGAGGCGGCGGTCGCACACCTCACGCTCGACCGGCCCGACCGGATGAACGCCGTCAGCGTCGGGCTGCTCGAGGACCTCGACCGGGCGCTCGACGCCCTCGACGGGGCGAGGGCGGTGCTCGTGACCGGCGCGGGCGAGCAGGCGTTCTCGGCGGGGGCCGACCTGGACGAGATCGTCGCGTCCGACGCTCTCGACGCCGTGGAGCTCTCGCGACTGGGCCAGCGCGTGTTCGGTCGCCTGCGGGACCTGGACCGGCCGGTCGTGGCGGCGATCGACGGCTTCTGTCTCGGCGGTGGCATGGAACTGGCGACGTGTGCGGACCTGCGGATCGCCAGCGAGCGCTCGCGGTTCGGACAGACCGAGCACGACCTCGGACTGCTGCCGGGGTGGGGCGGCACACAGCGCCTCCAGCGACTCATCGGCCAGGCCCGCGCGAAGGAGGTGATCCTCACTGCCGAGCGGTTCGACGCCGAGACGATGCGGGAGTACGGCTTCCTGAGCGAGGTCGTCCCCGCCGGGGAGACCGACGAGCGTGCACGCGACCTAGCGGCGGACCTCGCGGAGGGCCCGCCCGTCGCACAGCGACTCACCAAGCGGGTGATGCACCGCGGCGAGGACGACCTCGACGCGGGGCTGGAACTGGAGACACAGGCGTTCGGGCACGTCGTCGCCACCGACGACGTCGACGAGGGAGTCGCCGCCTTCCGCGAGGACCGCAGCCCGGAGTTCGAGGGGCGCTAGCGGCGCGACGGACCCGCAGCGCGAGACTAGCTGATGAACTCGTTGTTGCGCCAGTCGACGCCGTTGTCGCCGTCGGCGTTGTCGGGGTTCTCGACGACCTCGACGGAGGCGGGGCGGTCCTCGCCGTCGACGATGCGGGTCGCCTCGAGGCTGCCGTCGACCTCGGTGATGGCGGTGAGTGCGCCCTTCTCCGAGCGACGGGCGATCTCGACGAGCACCTCGAACATCGGGTACTGTAGCGTGGAGTTCTGGAGGACGGTCTCGCGGTCGCCCTTGAAGCCGGCGTACTCGACGAGTTCGGACTCCGGTTCCTCCTCCTCGTCCATCCCCCACTGTGGCCCGCCGCGGCGGTTCGGCTCGGCGCCGTCCTCGTAGACGCGGTTCTCGGTCACGGAGGCCTTCAGTTGCGCGGTGGGGGTGTACTTGCTGATCGAGCCGTCGGCGGCGACGGCCTGGAAAATGAGGGTGTTGTTCCGGCGTGTGATCTCGACATCCTCGATGCTGTCGGGGAGGTCGGGGTCCTCGAAGAACTCGTAGACGTCCTCCAGCGGCAGTTCGAGCGTGGAGTGGAGCCGATATACGCGACTGGATACTTCCTCTGACATGGTGATCGGCGGGTGTCTGGTCGGACGCCCTTCAGGCACACTTACGCGGTCGGTGCTTAAATCACCTGCCCTTTGACCCATCTCGCCCGTCGGCGGGGCAGGGCCGGTCGGGGCCCCGGCCGAGCGCCCCGGTCGCCCGCGCCCGCGCCAGGGACGACACCGGGTGATCGTCGCCGTCGGGGCGTCAGGTCTCCCCGACGCGGATCACCTGCAGCAGCGACCGGACGGGGACGCCCTCGACGGTGTCGACGCCCCGCTTGTCCGCGAGCACGCCACAGGCGAGGACCTCGCCGCCCCGGGCCTGGACCGCCTGGACCGTCTCGGCCATCGTCGTCCCGCTGGTGATGATGTCGTCGACGACGTAACACGAGCGGTCCTCGACGCCGGCGAAGTTCCGCGAGAACGTGCCACCCTCCTCCAGGTCGCCCTCCTCCCACTGGTGCTTGCTGGGGGCGTACGTCGCCAGGTCGGTCTCCAGTTCGCGGGCCACGCTGGTCGCCAGGGGCACCCCCGCCTTCTCGACGCCGACGGTCACGGCGGCGTCCCCGGTGAGGGCGTCCGCCAGCGCGGTGCCGACCGCCGACAGGCGGGCGCTGTCCTCGCCGACCGTCGACCAGTCGACGTGAATGTCGTCGGCGCCGTCGCCCGGGCGGTCGTCGCGGTCGGACCCGGTCGTGCCCCCGGCGGCGGTGGCGTCCGGCGTGTCCCCGCGCTCGACCAGCCACGCCGCCGTCTCCCGGGAGACGTTCAACTCGTCGGCGATCTCACCACGGGAGAGCCCCTGTTCGGTCAACTCACGGGCGCTCTCGGTGAGGTCCTCGACGTCCTTCATGCCCGCCGGTTCGGTCCCCGGTCGCATAGTCGTGTCGTCGCACTCCGCGGGGTTTTTGCTCCCCGCTCCCTCCACGGCGGACGATGGACCGCAGCGACGCCCTGTTCGGAACGGCGCTTGCGGGTATCGTCCTCGGACTCGGGGTGCTGCTGTACGGCGAGTTCGCCTCGGTCACGCCGCTCGTCTTCGGCGGCAGCGCGGTCGTCGTCCTCTCGGTCGGACTCCTCACCGGGATCGTCGCCGGCCTGGACGAACCCGAGGACGTCGCCCACTGACCCGCCCCGGAGACCGCGAGCGTTTAACCCCCTGCCCGCCCACCCTCCGGTGTGACTCACCCGAAGACGGACCCACCCCGACCCGACGGCGGGACGCCGCCCGCCCACCGCGAGGGTGCCGACAGTGCCGCCGCCGCCGCGCTCGCGCTCGACGTCGACACCGGGGACGTGCCCGAGACCGACCCCGAGACCGTCGGTGCGGCCCTGCGGGGCGGCGATCCGGTGACCGTCCTCGACGTCCGTGGCGCCGACGAGGCCGCCGCCTGGCGGATCGAGGGCGACGGCGTCGAGTACGCCGCCGTGCCGGCCTCGGCGTTCGTCGACGCCCACCCCGACACGGAGCGCGTCCGCGAACTGGTCGCAGACCTCGGCGGGCGCCCGGTCGTCGTGGTGTGTCCCCGCGGCCGGGCGAGTGCCCACGTGGCGGCCGTCCTCCGCGCTGCGGGTGTCGAGGCGACGAACCTCCGCGATGGGATGCGCGGGTGGGCGTCGGTGCTGGTCGCCACGGAGGTCGCCGCCGACCCGACGGTCGTCCAGTACGACCGCCCCGCCAGCGGCTGTCTCGGGTACGCCGTCTACGCCGACGGCGAGGCCGTCGTCGTCGACCCGCTGCGGGCCTTCGTCGACCGCTACCGGGCCGACGCCGCCGACCGCGACGCCGATATCGTCGCCGTCGTCGACACCCACGTCCACGCCGACCACGTCAGCGGCGTGCGCGAACTGGCCGACGCCACGGACGCCCGGGCGGTCGTCCCCGCCGGCGCCGTCGACCGCGGCCTCGCCGACCCCGACCGCTTTCACACCGTCGGCGACGGCGACCGGGTCCCGGTCGGCTCGACCACCCTGGAGGCCCTCGCGCTGCCGGGGCACACCTCCGAGATGACCGGCCTCTGCGTCGGGGACGTGTTGCTCGCGGGCGACAGTCTCTTTCTCGACGCCGTCGCCCGCCCCGACCTGGAGGCCGGCGACGAGGGCGCACCGGCCCTCGCCCGCCGGCTGCACGAGACGCTGACCGGGGAGGTCGCCGCGCTGCCGGCGGACACCCTGCTCGCGCCCGGGCACCACGGCCCCGGCACCGAGGCGACCGCCGACGGCGGCTACGTCGCCCCGCTCGGGACCGTGCGCGAGCGCCTGTCCGTGCTCGACCTCGGCGCCGACGCCTTCGTCCGGCGCCTGGTGGACGACATTCCGCCGCGACCGGCGAACTACCGGGAGGTCATCCGGGTGAACCTCGGGCAGGCGAGCGTCGACGCCGACCGCGCGTTCACGATCGAGCTGGGGCCGAACAACTGTGCAGCGACGCCCGGGGCCGACACGTGACCGGCGAGGACCACGCCGACGGCACGGCGACCGGCGACGCCCCGGACCGCTCCCTGGCGGGCGAGCGGGACGACACCGGCCGGTACGAGGGCGAGTGGGCGGCGGTCGAGGCGGTCGACAGTCCCGTCACCGTCGACCGCCTGCTCGCGGACCTGCGCTCGCTGGGGGTCGGCCCGGGCGACGACGTGCTGGTGCACTGCTCGCTGAGCGCGCTGGGGTGGGTGCCCGGCGGAGCGCCGGCAGTCGTCGACGCGCTGATGGGCACCGTCACCGACAGCGGCACGCTCGTGATGCCGACGCACTCGACGCAGTACGGCCACCCCGCCGAGTGGGAGAACCCGCCGGTCCCCGACGACTGGGTCGACGTGGTCCGCGAGACGATGCCCGCATACCGACCGGCGGTGACCCCGACCCGCGGGATGGGCGCCGTCGCGGAGTGTTTCCGCTCGTACCCCGCCGTCGCCCGCAGCGCCCACCCGACGGTGTCGTTCGCCGCCTGGGGGGCCCGCGCCGACTACGTCGTCGAGGGGCACGAACTCGACGACTCGATGGGCGAGGGGTCGCCGCTCGCTCGCGTGTACGACCTCGCCGGCAGCGTCCTCCTCCTGGGCGTGGGTCACGACCGCAACACCTCCCTGCACCTCGCGGAGTACCGCTCCGGCGTCCGCGAGCGCCACGAGACCGGCGCGCCCGTCCTCGAGGACGGCGAGCGCCGCTGGCGCACCTTCGAGGACGTCGTCCACGACGACGCCCCGTTCGGCGAGATCGGCGCGGCGTTCGAGCGCGCCCACCCCGACGCCGTCGAGCGCGGCACGGTCGGCGCCGCGGAGGCACGGCTGGTCGACCAGGTGGACCTCGTGGACTTCGCCGTCGACTGGCTCCGCGAGAACGAGTGATCAGTCGTCGGCGGCGGCGTCGGCGCCCGCCCCGGCGTCGGCGTCGTCATCGATGCTCGGCGGGTACTTGCCGCGGTCGAGCACCAGGTCGGACTGCGGACGCGCCATGCAGGTCAACGCGTACTCCTCGCGCTCCTCCTCGGTGAGTCCGCGGGAGGCGGGCTGGGTCACCTCGCCCTCGACGATCTCGGCGGTGCAGGCAAGACACATGCCCACGCGACAGGAGTACTCCTGTGCGATCCCCTCGTCGATGCAGCACCGGAGGATGGTCTCTCGCTCGGAGACCTCGATCTCCTCACCCGTCCCGACGAACTCGACGGTGTGCTCGGTCATATCCGATACTCGTCGGACCCGATTAAAACGCTTTCCGAGTCGACCGCTCCTCGCGCGACGGGGCCGCCGCCCGCCGCTCGGGGCCCGAGGCGGCGGAAAAGTATATGCCGTGCCACTCTGTACCACGCAGCAGAGGTGACACGTCGTATGTCCGACCGCGTGGACGATTCGATGGACAGCGCGGACCTGACGCGTCCGAACGACCCGGTCGAGTCGGTCGAGGCCTACCGAGAGGAGGACGTGGTGGTGCTGTACGACGCACAGAACCCCCTCGCGTGGGTCGAGGCCAGCGAGTCGGTCACCCTCGCCGACCGCACATAGCAGCCTTTTCATCCCGCTCGTCCGTTTTCCGACCGTGAGCGACCAGGACGAGAAGCCGGTCGACAACGAGGAGGCCGCCCTCCACCCCGAGGCGACCGTCGAGGCGCCCGACCCCACGCGGGACCTGCCCTCGCCCTCCGTGGAGGTGCCCGACCCCACCGCCGAACTCGACGACGAGGAGGACACCGAGACGCCGACCGTCGACGTGCCCCAGGACCTGTGGGTGTCGTTCTGGTACCTCGTGGTCGTGTTCAACGCCGCCGTCCTCGCGGTCGGCGTGGGCCTGTTGCTCGTCACGCTCGGGAACGACCCCGACCTCGGCGCCCGGCTCCTGTTCGCCGGTGGCGTCCTCGCGGCGTACGGCTACTACCGCTACCGCACCAACCCGTACCGCGACGGCGTCGACGAGTCCGGCGTCTGACCGCGGGGTTCTTCACCGCGGGACGCCCACCACCGGCGATGCGAACCGTCCGGGTCGACGGCGAGGTCGAGGACGCCACCCCCGGCCAGCGCTTCCTGCTGCTGAAGGAGAGCGGCGACGCCTGTCTCGTTCGCGACCCGGCGACCGGCGAGCGCCGCTACCTCCCTACTGACGCCGTAGAGCGGGTCGACGCCCCGCCGGTCGCGCTGGCGGACGCCCCCGAGTCTCTGCGGGCGCTGGCCGCCCGCGACGGCCGACTCGGCCTGCTCGTCGACCTCGTGGACCGGTGGGACGGCGACGCCAACGGTGCACCCGACGAGGACGACCCGGACCCGGAGCCGGACGGCGGTGCCACCCCGGTCAGGACGCTCCTGGACGAGACCACGCTCTGTGAGAGCGACCTGCACGGCGCACTCGCGGATCTGGAGGCCGCGGGGCTGATCGACCGCGTCGAGCGCACGGACCCCCTGCTCGGCCGGTCGGGGCGGGCCTACCGTCCCACCGAGCGTGCGCTGTCGGCGGTCGAGCGACTGCGCTCCTGAGCGCGAGCGAGAGGGCGTGGCTCGAACTCCGGCACTCACTCGGCGGGTGGCGTGCCGACGACGCTCTCGGCGCGTTCCACCGTCGAGCGGTTCGTCGTCGGGTCCTTGCTGACGCGGATCACACCGTCGGCGGCCCCGAGCAGTTCCTCGTCGTGGGTGACGACGACGATCTGCTCGACGCCCAACTCGCGCATCTCCTCGACGAGGTCGATCAGCCGGGAGACGTGCTCGGAGTCCAGGAAGACCGTCGGTTCGTCCAGGATCAGCGGCGGCAGCGGCGCGGTCCCCTCGACGCCCTCGGCGAGCAGGCGGTAGATGGCCGTCCGCAGGCTCAGGTTGAACAGCGCCCGCTCGCCGCCCGAGAGCTGCTCGGGGTCGAGCGTCTCGCCGTCCTTCTGGTAGACCGTGAGCGAGTAGTCCTCGCCCAGTTCGATGCCGGCGTAGGCGTCACCGCCGTACACCAGCCCGAAGGTGTCGTTGAGCATCCGCTCCAGCACCTCGACGTTGCGCTGGCGGAGGTCCGCCCGCAGGTCACCGTAGGTCGCCTCGAGTCGCTGGGTCTCCTCGTGCAGTGACTCCAGGGCCGACAGTTCCCGCTCGACCGTCTCACGCTGCTCGCGTAACTCCTCCAGTTGCCGGAGTTCGGCGTTGACGCCGCCGATCGTCTCCCTGAGGTCGTCACGGCGCTCGCGCAGCTCCTCCAGTTTCTCCTCCACGTCCCCGAGGTAGTTCTCCGCGCGCTGGAGTTCCGCACGGGCCTCCTCGACGCTCGTGTCCGCCAGCTCCGCCTCCAGGTCCTCGCGGCGCTCGCGGAGGTCCGCGAGGCGCTGGCGGCGCTCGTCGTTCAGTTCGGCCAGGCGCTCGCGCTCCTCCGCCAGCGAGGTCACCCGCTCCTCCGCGTCGGCGACCGCCTCGTCCGCCTCGACCACGCGCTCCAGGCGCTCGACGGCCGACGACACCCGCGAGGCCGCCGCCGACAGCGCCTCGCTGCGCTCCTCGACGGCGCTCAGCCGCCCGTCGACCTCGCTGGCCGCCTCGCGCTCCTCCTCCGCCTCCCTGTCGAGGTCCTCGGCGGTCTCGCGCAGTTCCTCGACGCGGTCCTCGTCGTCGTCGATCGACTCGCGCTTGTCCTCGATGAGCCGCTGCACGTCGTCCCGGGTCTCCCGCAGGCGGTCGAGTTCGCGGGCCGCCTCCGCGAGGTCCTCGGCGGTCTCGACGCGGTCCTCCAGGGCGTCGAGGTCGTCCTCGCGCTCCTCGATCTCGCCCTCAAGGTCGGCGAGTTCCGCGCGGTCGTCCTCCAGGCGGTCGACGTGGGGTGAGTCCTCGACTGGCTGGCCGCACTCGGGGCACTTGCCGGCGTCGAGCAGTTTCTCGGCCGCCTCGATCCGGTCGGCGACGGTCCGCCGGTCGGCCTGCAGGTCGGCGATGGCCTCACTCGTCGTCTCGCGCTCCTCGCGCACCGTCTCCAGGTGGTCGTCGGCCTCCTCGGGCGTGGTCGGGGCGTCCGCGAACCGCTCCTCCAGGGCCTCGATCTCCCCGTCCACGTCCGCGAGGCGGTCCTCGCGCTCGGTGAGGGTCTCGCGCTCGTCCGCCAGGTCGGCGGCCAGTTCGTCGGCGGTCTCGCGCCTCTCACTCGCCTCCTCGGCCAGTTCCTCCGCGCGCTCGCGGTGGCGGTCGCGCTCGCCGGTCAGTTCCTCGCGGCGCACCGCGACCTCGCCCTGGCGGTCGTCGAGGGTGTCGGCGACCCGTTCGAGCGTTTCGAGGGCCGCCTCGACCGCCTCGGGGTCGGCGTCGGCGTCCAGCGCCAGCTCCGAGGGGTCCACGTCGGGGACGGTGGTCCCGGCGTCGTCCTCCTCCACGGGCGCGAGCAGGTCCTCGTCGGGCACGGCGTCGGGGTCGAACCCCCCGAGCAACTGCTCGCGCCGCTCGCGGTGCTCGTCGCGGGCGGCCCGGGCGTCCTCGGTCTCGTCGGCGAGGTCCTCGCGCTCGCGCTCGGTCTCGGCGACGGTCTCGCGCACCTCGTCGATCCGCTCCGCCAGGTCCTCCAGTTCGGCCCGGGCCTCCTCGTGGCTGTCGAGCACCTCCTGGGCCCGGTCGCGGGTCTCGCGCGCCTCCTCGCGGTTGCCCTCGAAGCGCTCGATCTCGGACTCGACCTCGGTCCGCTCGTCTTCGAGGTCGTCTAGGCGGGCGTGGAGGTCTTTCGCCTCCTTCGTGGCGATCTGGTCGTCGAGGTTATCGGCGACCTCGCGCTGGCCCTCCAGCAGGTCGTGCACCCCGAGGCGGGCCTCGCCGGCACGCTCGCGGTAGCTCTCCAGTTTGCCCAACTGCAGGAGGTCGTCGATCATGTCCTGGCGCTCGCCCGGCGTGGCGTGGATGAGCTTGTTGACCTCGCCCTGGCGGACGTACGCGCAGTTGACGAAGGCGTCGGCGTCCATCCGCACCATCTCGACGACCCGCTCGCGGACCGTGGTCGCGCCCTCGACGGTCCCAGCGGGCGTCTCCATCACGCACTCCGCGGTCCGGGCCCGGTCGCCCGTCGCCCGGATTCGCCGGCGGACGTGGTAGGAGTCGCCCTCGTGGGCGAACCACAGCTCGACCTCGGACTCCTCGGCGCCCCGGGTCACCAGGTCGCCCAGAGTGACGTCCTCCAGGGCCTTCGAGCCGTACAGCGCGAAGAAACACGCCTGCAACAGCGAGGACTTCCCGCTGCCGTTCGGCCCCAGCACGACGCTCACCCCGCGGTCGAGGGTGAGGTCGGCGTCCTCGTACGGCTTGAAGTTCCGCAGCCGCACGCGCTCGAACCTCACAGGTACTCCTCCATGGAGGCCTGGTCGGCCTGCGGTTCACCCTCGTCCGTCGCCCCGTCCGCCGACTCGCCGCCTGGCTCCGGCTCCGACTCCGCCGACGCCCCGTCCGCCGACTCGCCGCCCGGTTCGGGGGCCGTCTCGCCGTCTGTGGACTCCGGCTCACCGTCGGCGGTCGCCGTCCCGTCGCCCGCGTCCGCCTCGTGGCCCGGCGGGCGCTGGAGGCTGTCGGGGTCGTCCTCGATCCGATCGCGGACGCGGCGCTTCGTGGCCTCGCGGACGCGGGAGTCGGCCACGTCCTCGGCGGTGCGGACGAGGGCGTCGAGGCCGCGAGCGGCCTCGCTCAGGCCCATCTCGTCCAGGCGGCGGTCCACCGCCAGGTCCGGGTCCGCGAAGGTCACGTCGACGGCGCTGTCCTCGGTCAGTTCGCGGCGGTCGTTCACCCGGGCGATGGTCGCGCCGCGCTCTAGGGCGAACTCCTCGACGGCGGCGGGCGTGACGGGGTCGCCCTCGCCCTCGATGGTCACGATCAGCACGGCGTCGTCGAGGTCGTGCTGGCGAACCGCCTCGCGCACCCGGGCCTCGCCCTCACCCGGCTCCAGGTCCAGGTCGACGAAGACGAACTCGCGGGCGTCGGGCACCGACCGCCGGGTGACGGAGACGGGGACGGTGCCGCCGAACTCGACGATGTTGTAGCCGCGCTCCTCGCGCTCCTCGGCGCTCGCCCGCTCCGTCGAGCCGGGGTACGTCGCCACCACGCCGTCGACCTCCTCGCGGCCGGGGTGGTGGATGTCGCCCAGCAGGAGCGCGTCGAAGGCGACGGGCGAGGCCTCCAGCACCGCGCCCGTGTCCCAGTCGGCGTGGGCGAAGGGCTCGAAGGCGCCGTGGCTGACGAGTGCCGCGAACTCGGCGTCGGCGGGCGCGAACTCGTAGTCGAGGTCCTCGCGGGCCGCCCCGGGGACGAAGTCCTGGCCGTACAGCGCCAGGTCGCCGACGACGACTGGCTCCCGGCCGAGACGGGTCGCCAGGCCGAGGTCCTCGAAGAGATCGAGCCACTGTGCGTCGCGTTTCGTCTCGTGGTTGCCGACGACGGCGAGAAACGGGATCCCGGCGTCGTCCAGGCGGCGCAGCGCGCCGATCACCCCCTGGATGTCCGCCAGTCCGGGCCGGCGGTCGTGAAAGAGGTCGCCCGCGTGGACCACGGCGTCGACCTCGTCTGCGACGGCGTCGGCGACGACCGACTCGAACGCTCGCAGGAAGTCCGCGCGTCGCTCGGGCGAGTGGTACTGCTGGTACCCGACGTGGGTGTCGGCGGTGTGGATGACCCGAGTCACGTTGCCGGCGATCGACGCGCCCGGCTTAAATCGGTTCCGTGAGCGGGGTGAAACTGAACCGCGGTCACTCGGGGACGCCAACGACGAACAGCTCGTGCCCGACGACGAGCAGGGCCCCGACGAGCCCCAGCGCCACCGGCAGGGTGCCGCCGGTCACCTGTCCCGCCGCCGCCCCCAGCACCGCCGGCACCGGGATCGCCGCGAGCACCGCGTCGCTGCGACTGACCATGTCTAATTAGATTTAATTAGCGGATATACGCCTTGTGGTTCGCGCCGCCGGCAGGGGGGAACGAGGTCGCTACCCCGGGACACGACAGTGCCGGGCGCCGCTGGAGGGTGCGGTCGGCCCGCGAGCGGCCGGTGACGGTCGGCGGCCGTTACTCGGCGATCGAGGGCATAAGTGACGCGTTACGAAGCCTCCGGCGACCCTCCGTGAGGTGTGGTTGGGAACCGAACGGCACAGCGTGGCCGTGGCACGGGTGGGTGTAGTTGCTGGCCGCGCTCGCGTTCGGCATCGGGGACGTGCTGACGACGGGGCTGGGGCTCTGGTTGGCGGTCCTGACCGAGACCGGTCCGGTGGCGGCGCCGCTGGTCGAGTGGTTCGGGCCGGGTGTGATGCTGCCCGCGAAGGCGGTCACCTTCGGCGGGTGTTACGCGCTGTGGCGACTCGTCCCGCGACCGCACAGCGTCGGCGTCCCCCTCGGACTGACTGCGCTCGGGGTGTCGGTCACCTGCTGGAGCCTCCACCTGCTGGTCGCCGTGCGAGCGGTCAGCGCAGCCCCGCCTCCGCGAGTGCGGTCTGGAGGTCCGCCCGGACGCGCTCGCCGGTCTCCAGGTCCCGTGCCGTCGTGACGACGCGGTTCTCCTGGACGCTGGAGCCGTTCCGCAACAGCAGTCTGACGTTGCCGTTCTCGTCCGGGCGGGTGGCCTTCGCCCGCAGCCCTGACTGCGACCCGGTGCCGCCGGCGTCGATCGGCCCCGGCACCACCTTCTTCACGTGGGGGTGCCCGGCGACGGTCCGGATCGCCTGCCGTCCGTCCCGTCCGCCGATCAGCGTCGAGTGACTGCCGCCGATCTTCTCGCCCGGCGGGCGGTCGACGGTCTCCAGTGGCCCCTCGCCGCCGTCGAGGGCGGCCTCGACGGGGTTCTCGGCGTCCACCCGCAGCAGGTCGTGGTGCAGCTCCGCCCGCACCGCCTGCAGCACCTCGCGGTCGCCGGCGGCGTACACCTGCTCCGGGCGACGACGGCGTACCTCGTCGGCGACCCGGCCCGCGAAGGCGCGCAACTCGCCGCGGGGGTTGGCGTCGCTGGTGTCCGTCGCCGTCCCGTCCTCGGGCACCGTCGTGACGACCGTCGGCCGCAGGGCGTCGCCGTCGAACAGCGGGGTCACCTCGGCGCGCTCCCGGCCCAGGTCGAGGACCATCCCGTCGGCGTTGGCCGAACGACAGACCAGGCAGTAGTCACCCGGTCGCTCCAGCGACGACCCACACGATCGACAGCGCACGGCCGATCGGGGGCGCTCGGCCTGTTAAGCGCCGCGATCGTGGCCCCGGCGGGCACGCGACCGATGGTGCGTGGTGCGGTGGCGCCCGTTGAGTGATCGGGCGGCGTACGCGCGAGGGACCCGAGCGAGGTGTGGGGGCGTCCGCGGGTGGTTCCCCCCGGCGTCGGTCACTTCGGGACGAACACCAGCGGCTCGTACCGGTGTGCCTCATACTGGTCGGCGTCGTCGGCCACCGAGAACAGACTCTGTGGCCACCGCCCGAGCACCTCGTGGATACGGTCGTACGACAGCAGGCTCTCGCCCTCGATGACCAACTCGAAGCGGTCGGTGAAACTCTCGGGGTCCCAGGCGGCGTCCTCCCCGAGGTGCTCGTGTGGGTCCGCGGCCATCCGGCGGAAGTGTGCCCGAGCGAGTCGGTTGTGGTACTCGATGACGAGGTAGCCGCCGGGCGCGACGACGTCGTACAGGTCCCGGACGGCCGCCTCGACGTCCGCGACGTAACACAGCGTGAACACGCAGGAGACGACCTCGAACTGCCGGTCGGGGTCGAACCCGGGCAGGACCCCCCGCTCGAAGGCGACGTCGCGGCCGGCCGCGGCGGCCCGCTCGCGGTTCTCCGCCAGCACCGCCGGCGCGGCGTCGTACCCCACGACCGTCGCCGACGGGTACCGTTCGTCCACCGCGAAGGCCAGCGCGCCCGGACCACACCCCACGTCGGCGTACGACTCCGGCCCGTCCGGCAGCCTCGTCTCCAGAAACTCCACGAACGGCTCCAGCACGAGTTGCTCGCTCGGACTCGTGTCCGCCCGCACCTCCTCGTCGGCCCGCTCCCAGTAGTCGTCCCAGTCGATCGTCCCTGTATATAATTTGTCTGTCATTTTTGGGTGTCGGACCCGGCCCGCGATCGGCGAGACCGGTCTGGGTCGGTTGCTTGACCGTACTGACGGCGACAGAGATAGCGGCCGCTACCGGAAGAATGTTGTCATCTGAGTTGTAATTTAGCTTCACTTACTACTTCGCACTCCCGAGTCTTAAGCGTTGGGCACCGGGGGTCAGAGGTCCCGCGGGTCGACCTTCAGGAACTCCCGCAGCAGCACGGTGGCGTAGGACCCGGGCGGCAGCGCGAACGACAGCGAGAGCGGGTCGCGCTCCACCTCCAGGTGGGTCCGCACGAGCAGCGCCCGGCGGTCGCCGGTCGAGTCGAACGCCCCGGGCAACTCGAAGTCCGCCGGCGCCAGGTCCAGGTCGTCAAGCACCGCCCGCTCGACGGCACCCGGGTCGCCCTCGGCCAGGTGCGTCTCGGTGCCGACCAGCGGCCCCGTCACGAACGCCCGGCCCCGCTCGCAGTGGCGTCGCACCGTCGCGACGCGGTCGGCGGTGACACGCTGCGTGCGGTCGGTGTCTGGCCGCGGGAGGCCCTCGGGGGCGTCGGAGTCGCGGAAACAGACCACGTCGCCCTCGACCGGGCGGCCAAGCGGGAGGCCGCGCTCCAGGCGCTCGCTCACGATCCGGTTGAACGCATAGGACTGGGCGGCGTGGACGAACAGTCGCTGGAGGTTCGACGGCACCGCCTCCAGGGCGCGGCGGTAGTCCTCGGGTCCGGGGTCGTCGACGCCGGCGAGCGCCGAACACATCGCCCGCTCGTGGCCGAGTGCGCTGGGCAGGCGGTCGAGCGCCCCCTGCCAGTCGCGGGTCTCCCCGACGTAGTGCCGTGCCGCCCGGGTGCGCTCGGGTTCGCGCTCGCTCGGGTTGCCGACGTACCGCAGGACGGCCTCGGCCCACTCGCCACGCACGACCGCCAGCCCGACCTCGTGGGTCACCGGTCGGCGGGCGCCGAACCGCTGGTGACCGAAGTAGTTCGGCACCGCGACGGTGGTCTCGGCGTCGTCGCCCCCCGGCGGACCGTCCGCCGGCAGGGCCGCCGGGTCGCCCCCGTCCGCGAAGGCGGCCAGGTCCCGGCGGACGGTGTCGACGGCGCCGGGGTGGTCCGGGTCGCGGACGACGACACGGAACTCGTTGCCGGACAGGTCGCCGAACAGTACCGGCCGGCCGGCCCGCCCCACGGGCGTCAGCTCGGCTCCGTCGATCGCCGGCAGTGCGTCGGGGTCGACGCCGTCCAGGCTGAACAGTTGTGTCGTGTGTGCGCGCTTGTCCTTCGTGCCGGCCCAGGAGACGCGCTCGCGGCTCATCCCGAGTGCGTCCGAGAGGCGGGCGGCGAAGTCGTTCGTCTCCCAGTCTCGCAGGGTGGCCCGGACGACAAGATGGGGGTACGAGCCCCGGTCGGTGCCCAGAGGCTGCGTGTCGACGGCCTCCCGCTCGACCACCCGGAAGTCCGCCGGCGACGCCCGCAGACGGCCGCCACAGCCGTCGGCGTCGCTGACGTACCACTCGACCCCGACCGCTCGCTCGACGGAGAGCGCCCGCCGCATCACGCTCCCCCGGACCGTCGCCGCATACCCGCGTCTGGCCCGGGCCCGTCTAATACCCGTCGACCGTTCGTCGCCGGGTGTCGACCACGAGAGACGTTGGCGAGAATCACAGGACGGGTACCGGACGGTATGGAGAGGATTAGAAAGGAATATATACTGTAGCCAGGAATCGCGCCGTATGCCGAACGACTCTTCCGGCAGTGATCGACAGCCACTAGCGACCAGAAAGTCTCGCCGCCGACTCCTCGAGATGGTCGGCGCCGGCACCGCCGCCGGACTCGCCGGGTGTGCCGGCGGTGGCGGCGGCGACGGCGACGACGGCGGTGATGGCGGCGACGGCGGTGACGGCGGCGATGGCGGCGACGGCGGTGATGGCGGCGACGGTGGCGACGGTGGCGACGGCGGCGAGGACCCGCTCCCCGAGGTCACGCTTCTCGGTCCCGACGGCGAGCAGGTCTCGCCGACGCTGTTCTACGACCAGGGGTCCTCGAACGGCGAGGACATCGCCCTGCAGATGCAGTCCGACCTGGAGCGCATCGGCGTCTCCCTGCAGGTCGAGGGTCGTCAGAACCTGCTGGCGGAGGACTTCAACTCCGAGCCGCTGCCGGACGCCAACCCCGACGAGTTCGAGTTCGGCCCGATCGGCCGCAACGCCGGCCCGCCGGACCAGACCCGCACGGTCGCGGACTGGGACATGCTCATCGGCATCGCGGCGAACTCCTACCCCCGGACGCCGGGCAACACGGAGACGTTCTGGGTGCGTGACTCGCCGGTGAACGCCTACGGCTACGTGCCGGAGGCCGACCACCGCGCGATGTACGACGAGTACGGCAACGCGACCGACATCGAGACGCGGATCGAGCTCATCAGCCAGATCTTCGCTAACCTCACGGACGAGCTGCCGGCGAACTTCCTGTCGACCTCACCGGACTACATCGGGCTCCGCCAGGGCATCAACACCACCGACCTGTACAACCAGTTCGGTGCCTCGTTCTACCAGATCAACCGCTACCGCAACGAGCAAAGCGTCAGCGGAGACTACGTCCAGTTCTCGACGACGCCGCTGAGCTCGCTGTACCTGCCCGAGCAGGACGACGCCAACTCCAGCGCCCGCACCGGTCTGCTGCACGACGGCTCGTGGGCCGTTAGCGTGGACAACGAGGTCGTCCCGTACTTCCTGGACATCGAGGACACCGGCGACGGCTCGGTGTTCGTCTGTACGGTGCGTGACGGCATCGAGTTCGGCACCGACATGGACGGCAACTCCTACGGCCAGATGACCGCCGAGGACTGGGTGTTCCAGTCGAACATGGTCCACGGCGTCGCCGACGACGCCGCCAGCTTCTGGAACGAGGAGACGCCGCCCTCCTCGTCAGTGCAGCGGTACAGCCGCAACGTCGCCAACGTCGAGCAGACGGGCGAACTGGAGTTCCAGGTCGAGCTGACCGACAGCGCCGCGCCGGACCCGCTGTTCCCGCTGCGGCCGATCCTCTGGGACGAGGACTGCCTGCCGAAGGGCCTGTACGAGCAGTACGCCCCCGACGCCCAGGCGCTGCGTGAGGCCCCCGAGATCCGCAACTTCACCTGGTACGGCAACACCGGCCCGTACACCTTCGAGAACCGCACGCCCGGCGAGACGGGCTCGTTCCTCGCCTCCCGCAACGAGGACTACTACATGCGGAACCACGTCGACTCCAGCAACGTCATGGAGATGGACGAGGCCTGGGCCGAGGCGCCGTACTTCGAGCAGAACCAGTTCGACAACGAGGCCGAGCAGTCCACCGTCCTCGAGCGGTTCCGCAACGGCGAGGGCGACGAGTACGGCCTGCCGACCGACGCCGTCCAGGAGTTCCGCCAGGCCGTCCAGGACGTCCGCGTCGAGGAGGTCCAGGACCCGTTCATCAGCATGCTGTTCTTCAATCAGCGCTCGAACGGGCACCCGCTCGTCAGGACCCAGGCTGGCCGTCGTGCCGTCGCCGGGGTCATCGACAAGCAGGTCATCTCCGAGCAGATCCAGCGCGGACTGACCAACCCGGCGGTGACCTTCCAGCCCGAGTGGTCGCAGTACTACGACGCCGAGGCCGTCACCGAGTACGGTATCGGCGTCGAGCGCGAGGACATCGAGGCCGCCCGCGAGGAGCTGCGCGGTCTCGAGGACTTCACGCTGGAAGAGGCCTGAACTCGGCCCGGACACGAACCAAACAGTTTTCTAAGCTTGAGGTCAGTTTCCATACCACACACCACGTATGAAATGGTACGTCCTTCGACGAGTGCTCTGGGCGGGGGTGGCGACCTTCGTGATCTTCACCGTCACCTTCCTGCTGATGGACCTGGTGCCGAACCAGCAGGTGCTCGCGGCGGAGTGGCAGGCCGCACAGCAGGGGGTCGACATCCAGGAGGCCGTCCAGGCCGAGAAGGAGCGCCTCGGGATCGCAGCACCGCTGCACGAACGGTACGTCGACTTTCTGGTGAACATGGTCCAGGGCAACTGGGGCTGGTCCTACCAGTACAACCAGCCCGTCTGGAAGGTCGTCACCCAGACGGTGCCGTACTCGCTGATGTACGGCGCCCCCGCGATCGTCCTGTCGACCGTGCTCGGGGCCGTCATCGGGCTGTACTCCGCCGTCAACCAGTACACGAAGAAGGACTACGCGGCGACGTTCGTGGCCTTCTTCGGGATCAGCATCCCGAACTTCTGGTTCGGTATCATCCTGCTCGTGGTGTTCGGCTCCTGGCTCGGCTGGGTGCCGATCGGCTACAACGAGGCCATCCCGAAGACCGCGAACGGGAACTGGACGCTGCTGGAGAAGGCCGGCTCCGGGCACCCCGCCTTCATCGGCCAGCAGTTCGAGGGCAAGCGCTACGTCGGGGTGCTCAGCCCGACCAACCTCAAGCAGCTCATCCTGCCGACGCTCGTGCTGATGACCGGCGCCATCGCCTCCGTGATGCGCTTCGCCCGCGCGGAGGCCCTGGAGTACGTCAACGCCGAGTTTGTCAAGACCGCAAAATCAAAGGGCGTCAGCGACTGGCAGATCGTCGCGAAACACATCTTCCGGCCGGCGTCGGTCCCGCTGATGACGATCTTCGTGGGGCGTATCCTCGGGCTCGTCCTCTTCGGCTCGTACCTGATCGAGGTGGTGTTCGGCATCCCCGGGCTGGGACTCGCGTCGTACAACGCCATCATCTCCCAGGACACCGATCTGGTGATGATCACGGTCGTCATCCCGACGTTCATCGCCATCGTCGGCAACCTGATGGAGGACATCATGTACGTGGTGATGGACCCCCGTATCAACTACGGTGATCGCTGATGTCGGGGCGTGACGGCGACGACCGCGAGCGGGCGACCGACGGCGGGATGGCGTTCACCCGGGTCGACTGGGACGGTATCGACCCCGGCGAGCGGACCCGCTCCTGGAAGGAACTGACCTGGATGGGGATCGTCGGCGTGTGGCTGCTCGGGGTCGTCATCGAGCTGTACTCCCAGTTCATCGCGGACACGGGGCGGTTCTCGTTCCCGGTCGTCGGCACGGTGGCGCCGGTGGACTGGCTGTGGTCGATGACGATCCTGATCATCGGCTACTACGGCGTCGTGCCGCTGATCGAGCGCCCCCGGATGGCGCGGTACTACTGGAAGGAGTTCCGAAAGAACAAGGCCGCCGTCATCAGCGCGCTGTACCTGTTCGTGATCTTCCTCGTCGGCACCGTCGGCACTCGCTTCGTCGACCCGCCGAGACCGACGCCCGGCCTGGAGAACCAGCCGCCGATCTTCCTCTCCATCGAGACCTACGTCACCGGGACGAAGTGCCCCGGCGGCGTCAACGAGGGCGGGCAGGTGCCCCGGTGTACCGGTAGCTGGGAGCACCCCCTCGGCACGAACACGAGCGGTGAGGACATCCTCCACGGGCTCATCCACGGCATGGAGATCAGCATGCAGGTCGGGCTGATCGCGACGCTGATCAGCACCGCCATCGCGGCGACGGTGGGGCTGACGGCGGCGTACTACGGCGGGCTCATCGACGAGGTGCTGATGCGGTACGTCGACATCCAGATCACCTTCCCCACGTTCTTCCTGTTCCTGCTGCTCGCGTACACCTTCGGTGGCACGCTGTTTCTGCTCATCACGATCTTCGGGCTGTTCGGCTGGGGGTCGAACGCCCGGATCATGCGCTCTGAGGCCCTGCAGCGCCGCCAGGAGCCGTACATGACCGCCTCGAAGGCCGCCGGGGCCTCCAGCCTGTGGGCGATGCGCAAGCACCTGCTGCCGAACATCTCGAACAGCCTGATCACCATCGCCACGCTGTCGATCCCGGGGATCATCCTGGCGGAGGCCGCCTTCGCCTTCCTCGGGCTCGCGGACCCGACGCTGCCGTCGTGGGGACGGTACATCTCCGACGGTCGCAACAGGCTCACCGACGCCTGGTGGATCTCCACGATCCCCGGTGTGTTCCTGTTTTTCACCATCCTCGCGTTCAACTTCGTCGGCGACGCACTGCGTGACGCACTCGATCCGCGCCACGGGGGGAGCGGCGAATGAGCACCGACGACCCCACCGTCGAGGCCGAGGCGGACGCCGGTGACCGCTACAACCGGCCGGTCCTGGAGATCGACGACCTCCACGCCTACTTCAAGACAGACGGCAAGGACGTGAAGGCCGTCGACGGCGTCTCCCTCACCGTCGACCAGGGCGAGACGGTCGCGCTGGTCGGGGAGTCCGGCTCCGGCAAGACCGTCACCAGCGAGGCGGTGACGCGGCTGTTCAAGACACCGCCGGGCTACATCCCCGAGGGTTCGATCAAGATCCACGGCAACGAGGTCACCGAGATGAGCGAGGAGCAACTGCGCGTGCTCCGGCGCGGGCAGGTGAGTCACATCTTCCAGAACCCCCAGGGGGCGCTGAACCCCGTCTACACCGTCGGCTGGCAGATCCGCGAGGCCATCCGGCTCTCGCAGGACGTGACCGAGGAGGAGGCCCGCAAGCGGGCCGTCGAACTGCTCACCCAGGTCGGCATCCCGGAGGCCAGTTCCCGGCTGGACGACTACCCACACGAGTTCTCCGGCGGGATGAAACAGCGCGTGATAATCGCCATCGCGCTGGCCTGCGAGCCCGACCTCCTGATCGCCGACGAGCCCACCACCGCGCTCGACGTGACGATCCAGGCGCAGATCCTCAAGCTGCTCAAGCGACTCCAGAAGGAGCGGGACATGTCGATGCTGTTCATCACCCACGACCTCGGCGTCGTCGCGGAGGTCGCCGACCGCGTCGTGGTGATGTACGCCGGCAAGGTGATGGAGCGTGGCCCGGTCGAGGACGTGTTCCACAAGCCCGCTCACCCATACACGCAGGCACTTCTTGAGTGTCTGCCCGGCCAGGGCGAGCTCGGGGGGATCCCCGGCCAGCTGCCGAACCCCCGGTCGCCGCCGGACGGCTGCCGGTTCACCGAGCGCTGCGAGCACGCCGTCCAGGAGTGTCGGGAGGGCGACCAGCCGCCGATGCACTCGATCGGCAGCGACGACCACGTCGCCTCCTGTGTCCACCTGGCGCCCGGCCGGGACTCCAGTGTCGTGCTGGGGCGTGGCGACCGCGCCGCCACCGACGGGGGTGAAAAGCGATGAGCGGCGGTCCGGTGCTGAAGGTGTCGGACCTGAAGAAGCACTACCCCATCACGAAGGGGCTGCTCAACACGGAGGTCGGTCGCGCCCGCGCGGTGGACGGCATCAGCTTCGAGGTGCGCCGCGGGGAGACGTTCGGTATCGTCGGCGAGTCCGGCTGTGGGAAGTCCACGGCGGCGACCTCGATGCTGCGACTGGAGGAGCCCACCGACGGCGAGGTGCTGTTCGACGGCGAGAACATCCTCGACTACGACACACAGAAACTGCGACGGTTCCGCCGGGAGGCCCAGATGATCTTCCAGGACCCCGACTCCAGCTTCAACCCCCGGATGAACGTCGGCAGCGCGGTGGCCGAGCCGCTGATCGTCCAGGGGATGACCGACCGGGAGCGGCGCCGGGAGATCGTCGGCGACCTGCTCGAACGCGTGGGCCTGTCGGCCGACGACATGAAGCGGTACCCCCACGAGTTCTCCGGCGGCCAGAAACAACGCTTCGGCCTGGCGCGGGCGCTTACGGTCAACCCGCAGTTGCTCGTCGCTGACGAGCCCGTCTCGGCGCTGGACGTGTCGGTGCAGTCCGAGGTGCTGCGGCTCATCGAGGGGTTCCAGGAGGAACTCGGGCTCGCAGTGGTGCTCATCAGCCACGACCTCGGTGTCGTGCGGGAGATCTGTGACCGCGTCGCCGTCATGTACCTCGGGGAGTTCGTCGAGGTCGGGCCCACGGAGGAGCTGTTCGAGGACCCACAGCACCCGTACACGCGGGCGCTGCTGTCGGCCATCCCGACGCCGGACCCGACCGACCGCGGGCTCGGCGTCGAACTGACCGGCGACGTGCCGGACCCGTCGAACCCGCCCAGCGGCTGCCGGTTCCACACCCGGTGCCCGGAGGTGATCCTCCCCGAGGGCGTCGAGTTGCCACAGGAGGACTGGCGACACCTGCTGGACTTCCGCCAGCAGGTCGAGATAGACTCCGTCGACCTCGACAGCATCGTCGAAGTCGGGGCGATCGAGTCCGAGCAGTCCTACGAGCACCCCGAGGAACTCACCGTCGAGGACGTCGCCGCCACCGACCTGAAGCGGTGGGTCCGCGAGGAGTACGACCTGCCGAGGTCGCTGTCGGACGCCACCGCCGAGTCGGCGCTGTCGGACGCGCTCGATCAGCTGATCGACGGGCGCACCGAGCAGGCCGCCGAGACGCTGGCGGCCGACCTGACCACCGTCTGTGAGGTTGAGGAGCCCGAACTCACCGCCCGCGGCGCCAGTCGGGTGGCCGCCTGCCACCTCGGGGAGGAGCGCCGGGAGGTGTCGCCGGAGATCCTCTCGGACTGACCGCGGACGCGACGGATTTTTGACCCTCTCGGGGCACCTACGGGCATGGACGAGGCCGAGGAGAGCGTCGAGGAGGAGTCGGAGGAGTGGCGGTCGCGCAACCACGACCACGAGCGCGGGCGCCACCGCTTCGACCCCGTGACCGGCGCCGTCGGCGCTGACGACCCCACCGAGGTCGACGACGAGGTGATCCCGCCCCGTCCCGACGAGGCCGACCCCGACCCCGAACACGAGACACGACTGTCGCTGCAGCACGAACCCGCCCCGGGGGCCGGCTCCCAGGTCGAGGAGCCGGACACCCCCTGGCTGGTTGACGCGCTCGGTCAACTCGGCGTGCGCCTCGGCGTCGTCAGCGTCATCCTCGCCATCGTGGGGATCGCCGCCGCCGGCGTCGGGATGCAGCCGTTCGGCAGCGTCGCCATCGTCGCCTCGCTAGCGATGGTCACGGTCGCGATGCTTCTTGGGATGGTGTTCCAGGCGTACGCCGGGGACTACCTGCCCGACACCGGGCCCTGAGCCCGTCCCCCTCACCCGTCACGCAGTCCGTCGGCGATGGCCTCGTACTCCGCCCGCATCGACTCCGTCACGGAGGGCTGGACCGTCTCCAGGGCGCGCTCGAACTCGTCGTGACCGACCGACAGGCCAGTGAGGTCGGCGGCCGCGAGGTCGCCGTCGCCGGCGCCGACGACGGTCCCGACGGTGTGGCGGCCGCCCCGCAGGGCGACGGCCGCTGGTAGCCGTACCGCGCCCGGCGGCGTCGACCCGTCCGGGTCCCCGACGGTCAGTCTCGTCATGGCGGCCGTTCGACGGGCCGGCGCTTACCGGTTGTGGGGTGCCCGGCCCTCGATCGGGCGGTCAGACGTCTCGTTCCTCCAGGAACTCGTGGGCGTCTTTCAGTATCTCCCGAGGGCCGTCCTGGGTGACCGTGTTGACCGCCTGGTCGTAGTCGCGCCACTGGTGGTCGCGGTGCTCCTCGCTCAACTCGGCGGAGGCCTCGAAGGACTTCGCGATGAACAGGTGGACCGTCTTGTGGATCGTCTCGCCGTTGGCCTCGAACACGTAGTCGTAGTCCTGCCGGAAGCCGTCCACCAGCCGGAAGTCCTCGATGCCGGCCTCCTCTTTCACCTCGCGGATCGCCGTCTGCTGTAGCTCCTCCTCGCCCTCGACGCCGCCCTTCGGGAACTCCCAGTCACCCGGGCGTGACTTCATCAGCAGATACTCGCGCCGACCACGCGTGTCCCTGAACAGGACCGCGCCGGCGCTCGTCGCTTCGACCGTCATTACGGGAGTGTAAGTGATCGGGCGTAATGAGGATACCGACGCGGTGATCTCCTCACTGACTCGTTCTCCCTGTTCCTAAACGATCGCTGAGTCTCGTCATGGAATCTGAGGTTTCTCTCCTCGAAGCTGAGTAATGTAACAGTCTCAGCGGCGCTGACACGTCATTTTACGACGGAGTATACATAAATTAAACCAGTGTAGAGGTAAATTTTATATGCTGTGGCTGTGAGTAACCTTACCAATGGCAGCGGGTACTCCCGCCCGGTCGGGTGGTCGTCGTCCGGGTGGCGTCGCGACGGTGGTGCTGTGTGGCGTGGTGGTGTTGCTCGCCGGCGTGCTGGCGCCGGTCCCGGTGGGGGCGACCGGCGACGCCGGGGCCGCCCCGCCGGGCGAGGACTGTGAGACGACCGTCGAGGCCGACGCCGACGGTCTCACCGTGACGGGGTGTCTCTCGGAGGGCGAGACGGAGACGATCACACTCCCGGGGACGCTCGGCGACGAGGCGACGGTCGTCCTCCGTGGTCCGAGCGGGGCCGACTTCGACCTGCTCCTGAACCGGGACGGGAGTCGTCCCACGCTCGACGACCACGACCGCGCCTCGCGGGGCGCGGGGCCGGTCGAGCGTCTCACCGTCGAGACCGACGGCGAGGTCGCGGTCGCGGTGTCGGCGGTCGACGGCGGTGGGGAGTTCACCCTGCGGGTGCACTCGGGGCGCGTGACCACCGCGGACCTGAACGCCGAGTTCAGGGTCACGCCGCGGTCGCCCGTCGTGGGCGAACGGGCGACGCTGCAGGCGACGCCGACACCGGGGGCGACGTACCGCTGGAAGTTCGCCGACGGCACCGCGGCGCGGGGCCCGACCGTCGAGCACACCTTCGAGCGGCCGGGCACCCAGCGCGTGCGACTGACCGTCATCGGGGAGAACGACACCGCGACGACGACGAAGACGGTGAACGTCTCCGGCGCGAGCGTCGGGCCCTCGGCGCGGATCGACGTCTCGACGACGGAGGCGGCGGTCGGTGAGTCCGTCACCTTCGACGCGACGCGGTCGTCGGCGCCTGGGAACGCCACCTACCTGTGGCGGTTCGACGACGGCACCACCGCGACGGGGCCGGTCGTGGACCACTCCTTCGACAACCCCGGTCCACACGACGTGCGCCTGACGGTGACGACCAACGCCGGCAGCGACACCGCCCTCCACACCGTCACCGTGACCGGCGGCGGCCAGGCGATCACCCCTCGCGTCGACGTGGCGACCCGCGACGAGGGCGTCGTCTACGTCGGCGAGGCGGTGCGGGTGAGTGGCGCCGGCTCCACCGCCGTCGCCGGGATCGACCGGTACGCCTTCGAGTTCGGTGACGGCGCGACCACCGAGGGCCCCTCGCCGTACGCCGTCCACCGCTACGACACCCCCGGGACGTACACGCTGTCGCTGACCGTCACCGACGAGAACGGCGACAGTCGGACGGTCACCCGCGAGGTGGAGGTCGTCCGGCCCCGCGTCGCGATCACCGACGTGAGCGGACTGCAGGACCCCCTGTTCGAGCCGATCGGGCTGTTCGCGAACTGTGGCGAACTCGGCGTCATAGAGGCAGAAACCGTCGGCACCGAGACAGTCGAGCGCGTCGAGTTCACCGTCAGCGGCGAGACCGTCGTCGACGACACGCCCGGCGACGGGTTCACGATGCCCCGGGCGAAGTTCCCCAAGCCCGGTCGCGTGATGAAGGTGACCGCCGTCACGGCGAACGGGCGCACCGACACCGTGACCGTGCCGGTCGAACTCGCGGACGCCCCCGACGGCGTCGTCAGTTACCTCGTCAACGCCAACTACCTCATAAAGGGGTACAACAAGATAAACGGCGACGGCGGCGACGTGCCCGCCGCGGTGGGTAACTGCGAGCTGACGATCACCTGGCCCACCTGGGCGAAGAACGTCTCAGGCACCTTCGAGTCCGAACAGGGGTACGACCTGCCCGGTGACGTCCAGCAGTACGTCGAGCCCCCGAGCAAGGCCGCCTTCGCCACGCAGTTCCGCCTGCGGTACCGGCCCGGCCAGCGCCAGGTGACCGTCGGCGGTGCCGGCTCCGCACAGTTGCTGTTCCCGCCGAAGGAGACGAACGTCAAGGGCGGCGTCTCGGTCAACGGCGTGTACACCGTCCCCGACTGGAACCTCTCGACGGTGGCCTTCGCCGGCACCGTCGACGGCAACTACCACCTGGAGGACTGGGTGGTGCCGCTGCCGACGACCGAGGTGGACTTCGACTTCGACGGCCCCGACGGGCCGATGCCCGGCGTCTCCTTCGGGCTGCCGCTGGACCTGATATTCGGCCCCGAACTCCGGGCCACCGGCAGCATCGGGCCGAGTTTCGAGCCCGACACGGTCAACGCTCGCCTCCAGGGTGAACTGAGCCTCCGCGGCCAGGCCGGCGGCCGGATCGCCGCGATCGACACCCCGTTCGGGGAGTACGAGGTGAAGACCGGCTCCGCGTGGGCCGAGGGCGCCCTCCAGACCGACCGGATGCAGGTCGTCCCGTTCAACCCCACGCTCGCCGGCCGCTTTTTCATCAACTACGGGGTGAAGGTCGACGTGCCGTTCATCCCCTCCAGTGTGATGGAGCCGTACAAGTGGGAGCAGACACACGAGTGGGACCTGCAGCCGTCCGTCCAGCCCGCCGTCGGCGGCGGGATCGGGTCCGGTGCCGCCGCCGCCCGCACGGTCGCGAGTCACACCGTCACCGAGGAGGCGGGTCGCCAGCCCGAGCCACACCTCAGCGACGTCTCGCCCGGTGCCAGCCTGGCCGACCCGGTCGTCGACACCGGCACGGGCGCGAACGACAGCCTGGCGGCCGGTCCGTCCGGTGCCGCCGCGGCGCTCGGTCCCGACCTCGACGGCGCCCTGAACGCCAGTGCTCGGGCGGCCGACAGCACCGCGGTGATCACCGCCGACCGCCTGGCCGACGGCGAGCCCTCCCTGGCGGCGACCGACGAGGGCTACCTGCTGGCCTGGAGTCACGAGCCCGCGGCGGCCGACGCCGGTCGCCAGATCCGGGTCGCGACCCGCGGGCCAGAGGGGTGGACCGACGCCGGCACGGTGACCGAGGGGTCGGCGTACGACTCCCAGCCCTCGGTCGCGTACTCCCCGACCACCGGCGAGGCGATGGCCGTCTGGACCCGCGTCGACGCCTCGCTCGGGCCGGACGCGACCGGCGCGGACGCGATGAACGCCACCGAGGTGTACTACGCACGCCTGACCGACGGCACCTGGACGGAGCCCCGCCGGCTCACCGACGACGCCGGACTCGACGTGGCGCCCCGTGTCGTCGCCCACGACGGCGGCTTCGTGGTCGTGTGGGCCGGCCTGGCGGAGGACTCCTTCGCCGTCGAGCACGTCCGCGTGGACGAGGGGCCGGGCGAGGTGCGCTCGACGGCGGTGCCCCGCGTGCCGGTGCGGGTCGCCGCCGGGGACCGCGTCCGGGTGGCGTACGTGGACCCGACGGTCGGCGGCGACGGTGACGGCGACGTGGTGACGCTCGCCCGCGACGGCGGCACGCTGCGGGAGGTGACCCGCTACGAGGCGCGGGGCCTGCGGTCGCTGTCTGTCGGCCCCGAGGGCGTCGCCTGGGTGGACACCGTCGACAACCGGACCCGGGTTATGTACGGCACCGACGGCCAGGCCGAGCGCGTCGGCGGGGCGATGGAGGTCTCCGCCGTCGGCGGCGTCCGGGTCACGCGGGGCGACGGCTTCCCCGTCGTCGCGTACCGGGGTGTGCCCGACGGCGCCGAGTCCCGGAGCCTGGTGTACGCAACCCGGCAGGACGGCGAGTGGGTCGCGGAGAACGCCGTCGGCGGCACCGCCGCCGAGGAACTGTCTCTCGCCGAGACGACCGTCGCCGGCAGCGACGAGGGCTTCGCCGCCGCGTTCACCGGCCGGGAACTCGCCACGCCCGAGCAGAACCGCGACCTGTTCGCCGTCACCCACGAGTTCCGCCCCGACCTCACGACCGAGGCGGAGACGGCCCGCCTGGACGAGAACCGCCTGCAGGTGTCCCTCGCCGTGCGCAACCGCGGCGAACTGACCGCCGAGAGCGTCCGCGTGCGGGTCCTCGGCGACGGCGAGACGCTGGCGACCCGTGAGGTGGGGTCGCTCGCGCCCGGCGAGCGGGCGACGGCGACGATCGACGTCGAGGACCCCGCGAGCGGGCGGGTCACCGTCGTCGCCGACCCCGCGAACGACGTGGCCGAACTCTCGGAGCGCAACAACGCGACCAGCGCGGTGAGCGCCCGAGCCGACGCCGCCGTCACGGCGGTCGACGCCAGGATCACCGGCGAGGAGATGGCGACGGTGACGGCGACGGTCACGAACGGCGGCAGCGCCGTCGCGACCGACGTGACCGTGACGATGAGCGACGCCGGCGGCGCGGTCGGGGAGCGCCACCTCGGGCGGCTCGCCGTGGGCGAGACCCGCACCGTCGAGTTCACGGTCGGGCTGGACCGCCTGAACCGCGCCGGCACGCGGGTCAGCGTCGACGCCGCGACCGACGCCGACGACATCAACGACAGCCTGCGGGTGCGGGGGCTGCGCCCCGACCTCCAGGTGTTCGCGCCCGACGTCGAGTTCCGCGCCGCCGACGACCACGTCCTGACGACGGTGCTCGTCACGAACGTCGGCGACGCCCGCGGCACCTTCCCGGTCCGCGTGCGCCACGAGGGCGAGGTGGTCGCGACCGCCGAGGCCACCGTCGCCCGGGGCGTGCCGGCCGCCTCCAGCGACCGCGTGGCGGTGCGCCTGCCCGCCGACCTCTCCGGCGAGCGGGTGACCGTCGTCGCGGACGCCCCAGCCGACCGCCACCGCACCGACAACGCCGTCACCGTCACCGTGCCCTCGCTGCCCGGCGTCGACCAGGGTGCGCCGGCCGTCGAGTCCTTCGACGCGACCGTCGAGGACGGCGCCGTCGTCGTCCGGTTCCAGACAGACGAGCGCCTCGACCGCGGGGCGACGACGGTCGTCCTCGACGGGCCGGCGGGCGAGCGCCGCCTCTCGGGCGAGGACGTCGTCCGGCGTGGCCCCGGGTTCACGTACCTCGTCCGCGTGGACGCCGACGAACCGGGGCGGTACGAGGCCACCCTCGCCAGCGCCGCCGACAGGGCCGGCAACACCGTCGACGACCGCCCCAGCGCCGTCGCCCGTGTCTCCGGCAGCGGTGGCCCGGGAACCGGCGTCGTCGGCGCCGTCGCCGTCCTCGTCCTCGCCCTCGTCGGCGGGCTCCTCTACCGGCGGGTCGGCTCGGCGGGACGGCCCGCCGGCTGACCGCCTCCCGGGGCCGCTCGCGCCCGCCTCGGTCGCCGCCCGGATCGCGGTGCGCTTTTCAGGGCGGCGTCGTACCCACTCGTGTGGCGTTCGTGACGCGGATGCGGCTGACCAGCGGCGACCGGGAGACGCTCGACAGCGTCGTGGCCGAAATAAAGGAGACCGCCGAGCGGAAGGGCGTCGAGCTGACCGGGCCACACTCCCGCCCGCCGATCGACCGCTCCGTGCCGCTGTACCGGCACTCGCCGCCCGGCGCGGCCCGCGAGGACGCCGCCGTCGCGGCCGGGGACACCTTCGACACCTGGCGGTACACGGTGTACGAGCGCGAACTGGAGATCGTCGGTCGGGCCGAACTCGTCCGGCGGATCGCCGGTCGGGACTTCCCCGACGCCGTCCGCGTCGAGGTCGAGGTCGAGCGCCGGACCGGCGCCGGCAACTGACCCAGCCCAGGTGGACAGGTTCTTGCCCGTGCCGCCCCGTGTGGGGGTGTGTTCGCGCTCGCGCTCCTGTCGGGAGTGCCGGCCTGGCTGCTCGCGGGGCTGTTCCTGGGAGCGCTGTTCGCGGCGCTCATCCTGGGGGCCTTTCTCGCCGGCGAGCGGCTGTTCCCGGCGCGCCGGCGCGAGTCCGACGACCGGGTCCGTGGCGAGCGGCTCCGCCGCGAGGAGATCCGCTACTACCTGCAGGCGATCGACGAGCCGTTCGAGGAGGACGCCACCGCCGAGGGCCGCGAGGTGGCCTTCCTGCTGCCCGACCGCGACGTGGCCGTCACCTTCGACGCCCGCACGTACCTGCTGTTGCGGGAGTCACCGGTCCACCCGATCCTCGTCGAGCACGAGATGCCCGGCGTCGCCCTGGGCACCCGGCTGCCGTTCGAGACGCCGGACGTGGGGTTCGACCTCGGGGCCGGGGGCGAGACGGTGGACGCCACGACCGGTCCCCGCGGTCACGGGGCGGTCGACGACGCCCGCCCCGGCGGCGACGGGGACGGCGAGGCGGTCGGCACCGCCTACGCCGTCCTGGGACTGCCGCCCGACGCTGACGGCGAGACGGTGCGCTCGGCGTACCGCGAGCGGTTGAAGGAGGTCCACCCCGACCACGGCGGCGACGAGGAGGCGTTCAAGCGGCTCCAGGACGCCTACGCGACGGTTCGGGAACACGCCGACGTGACCCCCGGCGGAGAGGGCGAGGGCGAGGGCGAGGTGAGCGCCGACGGGGCGACTCAGCGCAGCGAGGAGACATCGTAGTCGACGCCGGCGTCCCGCAGGGCGTCGGTCACCCGCCCCACCCCGTCCGGAGCGGTGACGACGGCGGCGTCGAGTCCGCGACGGGCCGCGTCGGCGGCGACCCCGCCCGGCGCGAAGGTGGTGTCCGGCTCCACGTCCGCCGCCCGCAGCGCGACGACCGCCTCGACCCCGGCGGCGGTCACGACCGAGACGGCGCCACAGGTGTCCCGCAGGCGGTCTGGGTCGGCGTCGCGGTCGGCCCCCACGCCTGGCACCTGGAGGACGCTCACCGCGCCGGGCTGGTAGTCGATGACGCCCTCGAAGCCGGTGACGCCGACGGCCTCGCCCTCGTCGGCGTCGGTCGTCGCGATCCCCGTCGCCGGGCCGTCGTCGCCGGGGGCGGCGTGCAACAG
>CAYODS010000008.1:0-47133 GCA_964402765.1 uncultured Halobacteriales archaeon | reverse complement strand
CCTGGAGGTCGGCAGTGCGGCCGCCGCCGTGGTGGACGCCGGCGACGCCTCGGGCACGGTCGACGACATCACCGAGAAGGTCGAGGAACTCAGGTAGATGAGCGCCGAAGACGAGGAGGGCGGCTCCACGCCCGCCGAGGTGATCGAGATCGTCGGCAAGACCGGCATGCACGGCGAGGCAATGCAGGTCAAGTGCCGCATCCGCGAGGGCGAGAACCAGGGCCGCATCATCACGCGCAACGTGCTGGGGCCGGTCCGCGAGGGCGACGTGCTCCAGTTGCGCGAGACCGCCCGCGAGGCGGACGCCATCGGAGGTCAGTAATGGTCGAACACCGCACCTGCGACTACACCGGCGAGGAGATAGAGCCCGGCACGGGCATCATGTACGTGAAAAACGACGGCACCGTGCTCCACTTCGTCGACTCGAAGGCGGAGAAGAACTACTTCATGGGGCGCGAACCCCGCGACCTGGAGTGGATCCACGACGACACCCAGGTGCCGGAGGGCGCCGAGGAATGAGCCAGGAGCGCACGTTCGTGATGGCAAAGCCCGACGCCGTCCAGCGCGGACTCGTCGGCGAGTTGGTCTCCCGCTTGGAGGACCGCGGTCTGAAACTCGTCGGCGCGAAGGTGATGCAGATCGACGACGAGTTGGCGCGACAGCACTACGACGAGCACGTCGACGAGCCGTACTTCGAGGACCTGAAGTCGTTCATCACCGCCGGGCCGGTCGTCCCGATGGTGTGGGAGGGCCAGGACGCCACCCGCCAGGTCCGCCAGATGATCGGCGACACCGACCCCGCCGAGGCTGCCCCCGGGACGGTGCGCGGTGACTACGCCCTCGATCTCGGGCGCAACGTGGTCCACGCCGCCGACCACGAGGACCCCGGCGCCAACGAGCGGGAGATCGAGTTGTTCTTCGACGAGGAGGAACTCGTCGACTTCGAGCGGATCGACGAGACCTGGCTGTACGAGTAGCCCGCGATCGCGGGACCACGGCCTTTTTCGCCCCCCACCCCGAAGCCGCTGGTATGTCAGCGCTGCGTGACGCCCTCCGTGACCTGCCTGACACGGTGTTCGCGGACCTCCTGGAGAGCGAGGACGCCTACCTCCTCGTCGTCGACCTCCCGGGGACCACCGCCGACACCGTCGACGTCGAGGTCAAGGGCGGTCGGCTGGTGATCGAGGCACGCCGCCGCAAGGAGTTCCCCCCGGAGTACCGCTTTCTCCGGGAGGACCGCTCGCTGTTTCTCGACGCCGAGTTGCCCATCCCGGACGACGCCACCGACGAGGGCGCCGAGGCGTCGGTCGACGGCGGGGTCCTGGAGGTGCGCCTGCCGAAGCGGTCCTCGGCCGCGGCGACGACGATCGAGGTCGAGGACGCCGGTGACGACGACTCGGGAACGGGTGCCTGACAGGGTGGGGTGATCACGCTGGTCCGACTCAGGGCGTACTGGCGGTTCCTGCGGGTGCTCCGGCAGTTCCTGCCACTGGCACTCGCGTACGCACGGGACCGTCGCCGCTTCCTGCTCTTTGGCCGCCCGCGACGGGTGAGTCCCGAACAGCAGCGCGCCCGGGCCGAGCGACTGCTGGCCTCACTCCTGACGCTCGGGCCGACGTTCATCAAGTTGGGCCAGTTGCTGTCGACCCGGCCTGACGTGCTCCCGCCGTCCTACGTCGAGGTGCTCGCCCGCCTACAGGACGACGTGCCCGCCGCCTCCTGGGAGGAGGCTCGCGAGGTGATCGAGGAGGAGCTCGGGCCAGTCGACGAACGCTTCGAGACGTTCAACACCGAGGCCATCAGCGGTGCGAGTCTGGGGCAGGTGTACGTCGCCCGCTACCGAGGCCAGCGCGTGGCCGTGAAGGTGCGCCGACCGGGCGTGGAGGACCTCGTGGAGGCCGACCTCACGGCGATCCGGTGGACGCTGCCGCTCGTGCTCTTCTTCGTCGACGAGAACCGGGCGTTCTCGATGCGCAACCTCGCCGACGAGTTCGAGAGCACGATCCGCGAGGAGATGGACTACCGCCGCGAGGCGGCGATGCTGCGAGAGATCCGGGGAAACTTCGCGGACAACGACCGCGTCGTGATGCCCGATGTCGTGGAGGAGTGCTCGACCGGGCGCGTGCTGACGATGGAGTACGTCGAGGGGACGAAGATCACCCGCGTCGACGAACTCGACCGCACGGGTATCGACCGCTCGCGGCTGGCGGAGACGCTGCAGCGGGTGTACCTGAAGATGCTCGTCGAGGACGGCGTGTTCCACGCCGACCCACACCCCGGCAATCTGGCGGTCACCGACGACGGCCGCGTCGTCTTCTACGACTTCGGCATGAGCGGTCGGGTGGAGCCGTACATCCAGGACCGGATCGTGGAGTTCTACCGTGCCGTCGCCAGCCAGGACATCGACGCGATCCTCGACACGCTGGTGGCGATGGGGACGCTGTCGCCCGAGGCGGACCGCGGGCTGATGGCCGAGGTACTGGAACTCGCCATCCGTGACGCTCGCGGCGAGCAGATCGAACAGTACCGCGTCAACCAAATTATCGAGCAGGTCGAATCAACCATCTACGAGTTCCCGCTGCGGCTGCCGCGGAACCTCGCGCTGATCCTCCGGGTCGCCACCGTCGTCGAGGGGGTCTGTGTCACCCTCGACGAGGACTTCGACTTCATCGACGTCGCCACCACCTACCTCCGCGAGCAGGGGTTCGTCGAGGAGACGGTCCGCAACGCCGTCAACGAGCGCGCCCAGCAGGTCCGCCGGGCGACCGGCGCCGCCCTGCGGACGCCGCCGAAACTGGAGCGTGCACTGGACCGCCTGGAGCGGGGGAACTTCGAGATAAAGACCGACATCGAGGACCCCGACGACGTGCTCGACGCGCTGGCACGGCGGGTCGTGTACGGGTTGCTCGTCGCCTTCGGCGCGCTGTCGACGACGATCCTCTTCGTCGCGAGCCAGTTCGTCGGGGCCGACCTCGTCGGCCCACTCACCACCGCGACGCTGGGGGCGTCGGCGGCGACCGCCGTCGTCACCTTCCTCCTGTACCGCAACATGCGGGGGCCGAAGGGGATCGCCACCAGCCCGCAGTTCACCCGCCAGAACCTCCGCGAGCGCTCCGGCGCCGGCGGGGCGACGCCCGCGCTGGCGACCGACGTGGACGAGGCGACCGCCGACGCCGACGAGACGGAACGGCCGGCCGTCGAACCGGGCGGCACCGACCCGGGCCCGTCCGTGCCAGACGAGCGGGCGACGCCGGAGGAACCGGGCGAGAGCGGCGCCGTCGGCCGCGAGGGGCCGCGGGCGGACGAACCGGGCGACCAGCCACGGTCGGCGGCCGACGGCGGTCGGGAGGAGACCGACGAGGAGTGACCCACGGCGCGACGGGGTGACCGACGAGCGGGCGGGGCACCGCCGGCGTTAGTACGCTGGCCGGCGAGAGGCGGGCATGGAGATCGCGCCCTTCGCGCTGGAGCGGTGGTTCGCCGAGCACGAGCACCACGCCGACATCATGCTCGCAGAGAGCGGGATCCGCTCGCTGTCGGCCGACCGGTTCGACACCGACCCCGGCGAACTGGGCTACGTCATTCCGACGAACGGCGATCCCGACCTGCGGCGACGGGTCGCCGAGCGCTACGACCGCTCGGCCGAGGAGGTGCTGTTTACCTGTGGCACCCAGGAGGCCAATCTCGTCACGTTCCTGTCGGTGCTGTCGCCCGGCGACCACGCCGTCGTCGTCACGCCGACCTACCAGGCGCTGCACGCCGTACCGGACGCCGTCGCCGACGTGACCCGGGTGGACCTGACCCCGCCGGACTGGCAACTGGACCTCGACGCCGTCCGCGAGGCGATCCGCCCGGAGACGGAACTGGTCGTGCTCAACAACCCCAACAACCCCGTCGGACGGTACCACCCCGAGGAGCGCGTGCGGGAACTGTACGACCTCGCCGCCGCGAACGACGCTTACCTGCTGTGTGACGAGGTGTACCGACTGCTCGCCAGCGAGCCGATCGCGCCGGTCGCGGCGATGGGCGACCGCGGCGTCTCGACGACGAGCCTGACGAAGGCCTACGGCCTCGCTGGCTGTCGGTTCGGCTGGGTAGCCGGCCCACCCGAGGTGATCGAGGTGGCCTGGGGCTGGAAGGACTACACGACCATTTCGCCCTCCGTGTTCGGCCAGCACGTCGCCCGGCAGGCGCTCGCCCCGGACCGGCAGGCGGAGATCCTCGCGGAGAACCGCGCGCTGGCCGAGCGCAACCGCGAGATCGTGGCCGAGTTCGTCGCCGATCACGGCCTCGACTGGCACCGGCCGGTCGGCGTGAACGCCTTCCCCCGCGTGCCACCGGGGTTCGCTGACGGCCGTGAGTTCTGCCGGACCGTCGTCGAGGAGGCGTCGGTCGTCCTCGCGCCCGGCGACACGTTCGGCTTCCCCGACCGCTTCCGGATCGGCTTCGGCCTGGAGACCGACCGCCTCCGCGAGGGACTCGCTCGCGTGGCTGACTGTATCGAGCGCCACGTCTGACCGGCCGTCGCCGTTTCTGTTCCCGGCAGAGAGTAAAACCTACGGCGTGAAGCAGTGCAAAGAAAATAAGTACGCGGCGTGCGGACGGTACATACGGATGTCCGACACCGAGCGCGGGGTGACGGTCCCGGCGGCGGGGGTACACAGCTTCGCGTTCAACCTCTACCGCCTGGAGACCGAGATGACGAGCGAGGAGCCGGACCTGCGGACCGTGGCGACGCTCGCCACACCGCTGACGCGGCTCTCCGGCCTGCCCGGCCTCGGGTCGATCGGCGACGACGCCGAGCACTTCCTGGAGTACTTTCTGGAGGAGCGGGTCGACTCCCCGGAGGAACTCGCGGAGGTAGAGCTGTCCGAGGACGAGCGCGAGGAGATCGCCTCGCGGGTCCACGAGTGGATCGACCGCCTGGAGACGCACTTCCGGACCACCGTGGCCCGCGCGCCGACGACGACGCTCGGACCGGACCAGGTGCAGGGTACCCACGAGATGCTCGCAGAGCACGTCGGCGAGCGGTTCGAGCCGGTCGTGCGGGACCTGAACGAGGCGACGACGGCGCTGTGTGCCGGCTCGTACACCTCCGCGGAATTCATGTGTGTCAGGGCCGCCGAGCGCACGCTCGACGTCTACTTCACCGAGCGGTTGGGCGACGCGGCGACGACGGACTGGACCGACGCCCTGGACGCCGTCGTCGAGCGGTACGACGGCGATCTCCCCGAGGACCTGCAGGCGCTCGCGCACCTCCGGCGGCGCCGCGAGCGACTGTCGCACCCAGAGTCACACTCCAGTCGACGCGACGCCGAGCGGACGCTACTGCGGACGTACCGACTCGTCGACCGGCTGATCGACGACCTCTGAGCGGGTGACCCAGGTCGCGGGGCGTGGTCAGAGCCGCGGCGTGAGGTGTGTCTCGATCACCGCCGCGAGGGCGATACCGAGGTACACGAGCGCGAGGGCGGCCCAGAAGCGCCGCTCCTCGGCGGCGGAGACGATCTCCTCGCGGCGGTCGAGCGCCCAGGCGGTGGTCCGCCGGGCGAGAAAGAAGCCGACGGCGCCGGCGAGCAGGAGTGCGGGGATCTCCACCACGCCGTGGGGGGCGACCAGCGCGACCAGCTTGAGGGGCGACAGGCCCGCCGCGAGGCCGGCGTACACCGCGACCCCGAGCGTGACGCCGTTGAACGCGAGAATGCCCAGCGTGATCACACCGAACCCGCCGACGAGCCCGGCGGCGACCAGGCCGTTGTTGAGGAGGTAGTCGAGCACCGAACGCCCGCCGACGACGCCGCCGCTCGCGATCGTCACGTCCCCGGCGACCGCCGGGCCGACGACCGCGTAGCCGACGACGGCGGCCAGGCCGAACGTCGCCGTCGACACGCCGAGGTACGGCGCGAACTGCCCGAGGGTCGCCCGGAGGGTGGGCGTGGCCCGGCGGAGCCGGGCGAGCGGGCCACGGGCGTCCTCTCGCTCGGCGGGCCGGTTCGCGTCGCGGGCGGTGTCGGCTGGGTCGGCGCCGGTGGGGTCGCTCATCGGCCACCTCGCTGGCGGACGACGTTCCCGTCGACCACGTCCACCCGGCGCTCGGCGTAGTCCGCGACCAGCGGGTCGTGGGTGACGGCGACCACCGCGGCGCCGGTGGCACAGATCCGCGAGAGGAGATCGAGGATGCGAAGCGAGGTGTCGCGGTCGAGGTTGCCGGTCGGCTCGTCGGCGAGGACGACCGTCGGCTCGTTTATCAGTGCCCTGGCAATGGCGACGCGCTGTTTCTGCCCGCCGGAGAGTTCGTCGGGGTAGTGGTCGGTGCGGTCACCCAGTCCCACCAGGTCGAGCAGCGCCCGTGCCCGGTCGCTGGCGCCCTCCCGGCCCGCGAACAGGGCGGGGATCTCGACGTTCTCGCGGGCGGTGAGTGACTCGAGCAGGTGGAAGTCCTGGAACACGAACCCCACGGTCTGTCGGCGCTGGTGGGTGCGCTGCTCGTCGCCGAAGTCGGTGACGTCCCGGCCCATGAAGTACACCGACCCCGCGGTGGGCCGGTCGAGGAGGCCGAGCACGTTCAGCATCGTCGTCTTGCCGCTGCCGCTGGGGCCCATCACCGAGACGAACTCGCCCGGGCGGACACGGAAGTTCACGCCCTCCAGCGCCACGAGAGTCTTGCCACCGGTCTGGTACTGCTTGACGACGTTCTGCAGAGCGAGGATCGGCGTCGTCGCCTGCCCCGGCGGCTCGACGCGGGCACCGCCCGCGTCACGGCCGCCCCGGGAGCGCTCACGACGGTCCGTGCCGGCGTCACGGTCCAGGCTCCGTGTCGACCGGCCGTTCGCCCCGCGAGTTGTCCGGTCCATCAGTTCCGTTCCTGGCGGGTGAGTTGGTGGCGTGCGGCCGACAGCGCTGCCGACCGGCAGTCGGGACAGGACAGCGCCGTCGAGCCGTCCGGCAGCGTGACCTCCTTCAGGTCCGTCGCCACCGTGGGGTCGCCACAGCCGTCACACGTCGGACGGTCGGACATCTCCGTGACCAGTTCGTCCATGCCCGTCGCCTGGTCGTCCTCGGCGCCGAGTCGCTCGCGGGCGGCGGCGACGGCCCGCAGCTGGCACTCCTGGCAGGTCGCGGCGTCGGTGTCCGCGAGGTCGATCGTCCCCAACTCGCTCTCCGGGTACGTCTCACCACACCCGCTGCAGGTTCCCGTCGGCTCCGGGTCGGGCTCCGGTTCCGGCTCCCGCCGAGTGGTCGGCTCCTCGCGCTCGCGGCGCCGCTCTGTCGGCCCGTCGCGGGGCGTGCGCGAACGGCGCTCGTCCCCGTGGCGGTCACGGGGCGGGTCCCGCGGATCGCGACGACCGGAGCGCTCTGCGTCCCTCGGCCGCCCGTCACGGGCGCGCCGCGGCGGAGCGTCGTCACGGGGTGGCCGGTCCTGGTCCCGGCGCTCCGCGGGGCGACCGTCACGGGGCGGCGGGTCACGGCGGTCACGGCGGTCCCGCGGCGCCCGGTCACCGGCGGGCCGGCGCCGGTCGGCGTCGCGGCGCTCTCCGGGCCCCCGGTCCCGGCGGTTGCGGGGCGGGGCGTCCCGGGTGTCGCGGCGTGGCCGGCGGTCGCGACCGTCGCGGCGCTCGTCTCTCGGCGCCCGGTCACGGGTGTTGCCGGGGTCACGCGGCAACCCCTCCTCGCGCCGCGGCGGGGCGCGGCCCTCCCGGCGCGGTGGTTCCTCGTGGGGCTGACGCCGGGAGTCCCGGGCCGTGCGGGACCGGTCGCGGCGTGGACTGCCGCTCCGGCCGATCCCTGGACCGCCCCGGGAGTCAGGTCCGGGCTGGCGCTCGACGGGGCCCGTGTTCCTGGCCGGGGGACCACCACGGGCCTCCGCGCCCCCGGCGGGTCGCCCGCCACCCGTGGACTGGCGCCGCGTGTCGTCCCGCGTGCCCGGCGCGGTGCCGGCGTCGGCACCCGGACTGGCCCCGGCACCCGCCTGCGGCGTCGGGTCGGCGGGGGGCTGTGTGTCGTCCGGGGGAGTCTGTGTGCCGGGCTGGTCGGTGGTCGTGCCGCCGTCGCTTGCGGTGCCACCGGGGAGACTCGCGTTGCGGGCGGCGCTGGCCAGGCCGTCGGCCGCGCCGGCGATGCGTTCGGTACCCACGCCACCGGGGAAACTCGGCGAGACGGGGGCCCCGCCGTCGTCGTCGCCCGAGCGGTTGCGCCAGCCGTACACGACGAGCGCGAGGACGCCGGCGATCACGACGACGGCCAGAAGCGTCGCCGCGAGTCCGCCGTCGCTCCCGCCGCCGCCGTCGTCGGACGCGGCGGCCTGGGAGCGGTCGGGTAGGTCGACGTCGAACGTCTCGGTCACCGTCTCGCCGCTTTCCTCGTCGCGGTACTGCACCTCCAGGGTGACGGTGTCGGCGCCGTCGGCGACCGCCGTCTGCCGGTCGAAGGAGACGCTCTCGTCGGGGCCGAGCCCGCCGTCGATAGCGGTCCACTCGGAGGGGGAGTGGCGGTCGGTGTCGGCGACACGGACCTGCACGCCGCTGGCGGGGCTGTCGCCGCTGTTGAACAGCCGGGCGGTGACCGCCACCGACCCGTCCTCGCCGACGGTGGCCTCCGGTTCGGTGACGACCACCTCCGCGCCCGCGCCGGAGCCGTCGCCCTCGACGGTCACCGTCGTCTGTGCGGATTCGGACCCGACGCGGCCGTCGACGAACTCGAACTGCATTCGCGCCCGAACCGTCGCCTCGCCGGCGGACTCGGGGGACACCTCGAAGACTACCTGCTTGCTCTGGCCCCCGGCCACGTCGGTGAGGTACTTCGTGTTCTCCTCGACGGGCAGGTCGCCCGAGAGCTTGACCTGGACGTTCTCGACGGTCACTTCCGCGGGGTTGACGACCGTGACGACGATCCGTCCCTGGTCGACCGAGAGGTTCTGGGCCGCGATCTCCATACGGGGCGGGTCGGGCTGGTCCCTGACGTCGACGGTAAAAAGCGATGAGTCCCGGACGGTCACGTTGTCGCGGGCGCTCGGAGCGCGGGTCTCGCCGGTGACGTTCGCCCGCAGCCTGGCGATACCGGAGTCATTCAGCAGCCGGTCACCGTCCTCCTGGTCGATCCGCACCGTCACGGTCTCGCCGGGGTCGACGGTCCGGAGGTCGCCGTCGAGGCTGGCGTACGCCTCGGCGGGCGTGTACCGCGGCTGCTCCCGCGGGAGCACCCTGACCGACTGGAGCTCGACCGGCACGCGGCCGTCGTTCTCGAGTGTGACGACGAACCGAACCCGCTGTTCGGGGTACGGCTCCGCCGGCCGGGTCTCCACCGAGCGCACGGCGAGCGACCCGTCCGGGTCGCCCGGCTGGTCGAACTCGATCGACGGCAGCGAGAGGTCTGTGCCGCCGTCGGGCCCCGCCGCGACGGCCCCCGCGGGGACGAACGCCAGTCCCAGGACGATCAGCAGCGGCACCGTGAGCAGCGCGACCCGTGTCACGTGTGCCCTGTACCGCCGGAGTGGATTAAGTTTTTTGAGATTCATGGTTGAAATCATCTGGATCCGAGCCGAGACTGGTTTACTACCTGACATCGTTAGTGACGGAGTGCCTCCACGGGTCGTTCGCGCGACGCCTTCCAGGCGGGGTACAGTCCGCTGCCGAGACCGATGGCGACGCCGAAGCTCACCGCAAAGAGCAGGTACCCGAGGTTCGCGCCAGCGAACACGCGGGTGGCGTCGCCCAGCAGGTGGTGGTTTATCCCCAGGCCGGCGCCGAGACTGATCAGCCCGCCGGCGAGGCTACCGACGGCACCCAGAAGCACCGCCTCGATGAGCATCACCTTCAGCACGTCCCGGCGTCGCAGCCCGACCGCACGGAGCACGCCGACCTCCTGGCGGCGCTCGACGGCGCTCATCAGCATCACGTTCAGGATGCCCACGCCGGCGACGAACAGCGAGATCGCCGCGACGCCGGTGAGGAAGGTGTTCAGCGTGGCGAAGATCGATCGCACGCGGTCGACGCGCTCGGAGAGTTCGTCGACGACCACCCGGGTACGGCGGTCGTTCAGCTCCCCGCGGATCGCCATCGCGGTGGCGTTCGCGGCCTGGGCACTGTCGGCGTCGACGAGCACGAGCGAGTAGGCGTCGTCGCCGACGTCACTCGCCGGGAGGAAGGCGGCCTGTTCGGAACTGACCACCGAGGTGCGGTCGGACTCCAGGACGGCGACCACGCGGCGGTCCTCGCCGGCGACGCTGACGCTGTCACCCACCTCGACGCCGAGTTCGTCGGCCATCCCAGACCCGAGGAGGACGCCGTCGCGGAAGTTCTCGGGCACGCGCCCTCGCTCCGCCTCGACGAGTCGACCGGGGTCCTCGACGCCGTACGTGCGGACGATGGGCTGCTTGCCGTTTGCCGTGACCGTGTAGAACCGCTGTTTCAGCGGGGTCACCTGCGCCTCGGGGGCGACGCGCTCTATCTGCCGGACCTGGTCGGACTCGATCGTCCGGTACCCCTCGTCCTGGGCGGGCGTGACCACGACGGTCGAGCCGATCTCCGCGAGCGAGCCCGTGAGGTCGGCCTGCAGCGTGTTGCCGAAGATACCGAGCGAGGCGACGGCGACGACGCCGATCGTGATCCCGAGGACGGTCAGCGCCGAGCGCACGCGGTTGCGGGTGAGGTTGCGCCGGGCGACGAAGGCCGAGGGGTACCGGCGGTACAGCCACTCTAACACCGTCGACCACCTCCGAGTGTGGGCCCGGTCATCTCATCTCACCACCAGCGACGCCTGTGCGACGACCAGTATCCCGACCGGCACGCCCACCGCGACCAGGGCGTCCCGCAGCGAGAGGTCCCGCGCCTCCCGCAGGCCGAACGTCCACAGCAGCCCGTTCCACAGCAGAAAGGCGGCGGCGGTCGGCCCGGCGTCGAACGTGCCCACGAGCGGGTCGCTCGCGACGGGACCGCCGGTCAGCGCCACGGCGACCGCGACGGCGAACTTCAGCACCGAGGAGACCACCGCCGGCAGGAAGCCGTAACCGACGTACCGCAGCGTGTCCCAGTAGCTGCCCGACCCGCCGACGACCCAGGACGTGAGCTGCAACAGGACCGCCGTGCCGACCCACAGGCCGACCGCACCGGCGACCTGCACCAGTCCCCGTCGGGCGGCCGCTCGGAGCCCGGCTCCCGTCACCAGGGCGTCCATCACCCCGACGCCGGCCACCGGAACCCCCACCAGCAGCACCACGACGGCGGGACCGACGGGACCGGGGTCGAGGTCACGGAAGAAGCCGTCCGGGTCGGTCGCTACTCGCAACACGGCCGAATGTTCCGTATGACACGCAATAAATTCTTCGTATGAAGCTGTGAAATTTTATTCTCGACGCCTCGCGGCGGCCACGAGCCGGAGGGAGTGAGGATCGCGTGACACGATGGCACGTGTCAGTACCGGGGCGTGGCTCCCGGCCGCAGTGCCGCGGGAGTCGGGGAACTATTGGCGCGGGGGGCGAAGGTGGGGCATGGCAGTCGTCAGTGTCTCCATGCCGGACGAGTTGTTGGAGCGCCTGGACGAGTTCGCCGAGGACCACGGCTACACCGGGCGCAGCGAGGTGGTGCGCGAGGCGGCCCGCGGGTTGCTCGGGGAGTTCGAGGACCGCAGCCTGGAGGGCCGGGAGTTGATGGCGGTCGTCACCGTGCTGTTCGACTACGAGAACGGCGCCGTCGAGGAGCGGATGATGCGGCTGCGTCACGACCACGAGACGCTGGTCGCCTCGAACGTCCACAGCCACGTCGGCGACAGCCACTGCCTGGAGGTGTTCATCCTCGAGGGCGACCTCGACGGCGTCTCGGAGTTCGTCGGCAAGGTGCGGGCCACGCGGGACACCCTCAGCGTCGACTACTCCGTCATCCCGGTCGACGACCTCGGGGGCGTACCCGACTTGGACGTCGGGGACGACGGGGAGTGACGATGGACGAGCGGGCGGCACTCGCACTCGTCTCCGAGGCGGTCCCGGGCGCCGGCGACGACGCCGCCGTCGTCGACGACCTCGTCGTCACGACGGACATGCTCCACGAGCGCACGGACCTGCCCGACGGGGTGACGCCGTACACGGCGGGCTGGCGGGCGGTGGCGGTGTCGCTGTCGGACGTGGCGGCGACCGGCGTACCCGCCGTCGCCGCCGTCGCCGCCTACGGCGCCCCGACCTTCGACCGCGAGCAGTTGCGGGCGTTTCTCGACGGTGCGAGCGACGTGTGCGAGCGCGTCGACGCCGCCTACGTCGGCGGGGACCTCGACCGCCACGACGAGTTCACCGTCGCGACGACCGCCGTGGGCAGAGTGCCGGACCGGGAGGGAGACACCGGCGCCGCGAACGCGACCGGGCGGGGCGCCCCGGTCGGTCGTGACGGGGCGCGGCCGGGCGACCGCGTGTGCCTGACCGGGACGCTCGGCCGGAGCGCGGCCGCCCTGCGGCTGTTCGAGCGCGGCGCGGTCGAGCGCGCGAACGACCTGTTCCGGTTCCTGCCCCGTGTCGCCGCGGGGCGCGTGGTCGCGGACCACGCCACGGCGATGCTGGACGTGAGCGACGGCCTGGCGCGGTCCACCCACCTGCTGGCGACGGCGAGTGACTGCGGCCTGGCGCTCGACGGCGACACACTCCCGGTGGACGATACCGTCGAGCGGGTCGCCGATGACGCCGCGGACCGGCGCGAACTGTCCACCTTCGTCGGTGAGGACTTCGAGTTGCTGTTCACCGTTCCCGCCGACGCGGTGTCGGCGGTCCAGTCGGCCACACCGGTCCCCGTCACCCCGATCGGCCGGGTCACGGAGGGGGCAGTCACGATGGACGGCGACCCACTGCCGGACAGGGGGTACACGCACGGCGCATCGAGTGACGGCGACGGGTCGGGCTGACCAGAGAGAGGGGAGGTTACCGGACGATCGCGATCGGGACGGGCGTGAAACAGAGCACACCCAGCGCGAGGGTGAGCGCGCCGACGGCGAGGCGGCGACGGTCGAGCGTGGTCTCCTCCTGGACGGGGCGGGCGGAGCCCATCAGGGTGAACACGCTGGCGATCACGCCCCAGACGACCCAGATGAGGGCGGCGTTGCCGGGGGCGTCCAGCACGAACTCGACGTAGGCGGCGAGACCGAACAGCACCGCGGGGACGACCGGCGCGTACCGCTCGTAGCGGTCACCGAGCATCGCCCGGAGGACGTGGCCGCCGTCCAGCTGGCCGACGGGGATGAGGTTGAGGAAGGTGACGAACATACCCACCCACCCGCCGATGACGACGGGGTTGACCGCCTGACCGGCGGGGTACGACAGCGGCTGGCCGGTGACCCACGAGAGCAGGTACATGAGCGGCGGGAAGCCGATCTCCACGCGGACGGCGCTCGGATCGGAGCGGACCGCCTCGGGGATCGTCACCGGGTCGAGATGGAGACCGACGACCGTGACGCCGACGGTCGCCACGAGACCGGCGATCGGACCGGCGACGCCGATGTCGAACAGCGCCTCGCGGTCGGGCATCCGGCCCTTCATGCGGATGACCGCGCCCATCGTGCCGATCAGCGTCGGGACGGGGATGAAGTACGGCAGGGTGGCGCTCACCCCGTGGTGGCGGCTCAGGGCGTAGTGTCCGAGTTCGTGGACGCCGAGCACGCCCAGTATCGCCAGCGCGAACGGCCACGCCCCGAGAGCGTTCGTCGGGTCCGAGAGGTCGATGTGGTACCAGAGACTGCCGGCGTACAGCGTCGAGACGACCGTGGCGACCAGCAACAGCACGTTCGTCCACGGTACGCCGTCGACGCCGACCGAGACGGGGTCGGCGACGAGGACGTGCTCCCGGGCGACCCGACCCGCGTCGGTCTCGGCCGCCCCCCCGAGCCCTCCCTCGGCGGGCACGGGGCGCCCGGGGTCGACGCCGACGCGGTCGGAGGTGGTGAACCGCACCTCGTACCCCGCCTCGCGGAAGGCGGGCCACACCTCCTCGACCAGGCGCTGCTGGGGAACCAGCGGCTCGCCGAAGTAGAGGATACGGTCGTCGTCGGTGCGAACCGCACGCACGTGGAACGCGGAGTCGATCGCCGAGAGCGGCGGGCCCGCGTGCGGTCCGTCACCCTCGTCCATCGTCACGGAGAAGGGACGCCGTGCGTATAAACCCCTGGACGGGGGCGGGAAACGGTGCGGAGTGGCGTGGAGGGGAAGGCGTCGCGGGGCAGGCGGTCGGAGGGACCAAGGGGGACGGCGTCGCCGGTCAGGCGGGTTCGACCCGCCAGGTCGTCGCGCTCGTGTACGACCACTTCTCGATCTCGAGATCCGGGCAGGAGTCCCGGAGCTTGACCATCAGCGCGCCGATCTCCTTCGGGGAGAGGCCGACCTCGTCGGCGATGAACTTGCTCTTGAAGTAGAGCTCGCCGTCGTCTGCCTTCTCGCGGAGGAACTCGCGCAGGCGCTCGTCCTTCGCACGGTCGTCGGCGTCGTGGGAGGGCTGTGTCGTGGTACTCATCTCGATCGCCTCGCTTCACCCAACGACCCACACCCCCATATAAACGGCCGACGCTTCGGAGCGTTTCGGGAGAGTTCAGTCAGATCGGGTGTGTTCACGGCGTTTCACCACTTTTTACGACCGTTCGAGAGCAGCGCAGACGTTTTAGGACGCTCTCTGAGAGTTTAATTCACGATCCGGAGAGTGAGACCGCGAGCCCCCGTTCACGGGGGGATAGCGGTCCCGATCGGGGGGGCACGGGGCGGTGTGCGGCACGGGACGCGACCCAACGGACGGTGGCGTCACTCCCGGTCGTGGTCGTCGCGCTCGTGCGCCCAGAACTCCTCGGTCGCGGTGACCTCCCGCTTGAACAGCGGCACCTCTTTCTTGAGGCGGTCGATACCGTCCTCGACGGCACGGAACGCCGCCTCGCGGTGACCGGCGAGCACGACCACGAAGACGATGTCCTCGCCCGCCTCGACGACGCCGCGGCGGTGGTGGAGCCGGACGGCCTGGGCGCCCTCTCGCGCCTCCAAGTCCGCCCGGAGCGCGTCCATCCGTCGCGCGGCGAGGGCCTCGTGGGCCTCGAACTCCAGGTGCTCGGTCGGCGGGTCGTCCAGGCCGTCCCGCGTCCGCACGCGCCCGGTGAAGGTCGCGATCGCCCCGGCGCGGTCGGCGTCGGGAGAGCGTTTCACCTCGCGCACGAGAGACTCGAGTGTGACGTGGGGGCGTGCCTCACCGAGGGCGGCGACGACGGCGTCGAGGTCGAGCGAGTCCGCATCTGCGGCGGTGGCGAGCACGCGCGGCCGTTCGTCCTCTGTGTCCGGATCGCTCCCGTCGTCCCCGTCCCCTACCCGGACCTGTGGTACGACGGGGTTCACGCCCCGGAGGAGCGCGAAGTCGTGGTCGGGGGCGAGGCGGTCGAGTACGTCGTCCAGGTCGCCCGCCCCGGTGGCGTGCCACCGGTCCTGGTCGAGGGTGTACCGGGTGGCGACCGCGCGGTCCCCAGGGACCGTCCCGTCGTGGTCGCCGGTGACCAGAGCGACCCGACCCTCGCTTGCGAGGCGGTCGGCGAGTCGGTCGACGGCCCGCCCCGTCTCCGCCCGGGGGCCGAGAACGGCGACTGGTCGCATACCCGCCCGGAGGGCTGGCGGGGGCTTGTACCTTCGGCCAGCCGGCTTGGCAATTCTTAAGAGCGGCTCCCCGGAAGAACTGGCAGGATGAAGGTGGTCGTCTCGGTCGGCGGGAGCGTGCTCGTTCCGACGGTCGGTGCCGACCGCGTCCGGGAGTACGCCGACCTGGTGCGGGCGCTGGCCGACGAGGGGCGCACGATCGGTGCCGTGGTCGGCGGCGGGCCGACGGCCCGGGAGTACATCGGCGCCGCCCGCGAGTTGGGAGCCAACGAGGTGGTGCTCGACGAGGTGGGCATCGCCGCCACGCGGCTGAACGCCCGCCTGCTGATCGCGGCGCTGAACGAGATCGCCACCCTGTCGCCGCCGGAGGACTACGAGAGCGCGAGCGCGGCGATGCGTCGCGGGGACATCCCCGTCATGGGCGGGGTCGCCCCCGCACAGACCACCGACGCCGTCGCCGCGGCGCTGGCGGAGTACACGAACGCCGACCTCCTCGTGTACGCCACCAGCGTGCCGGGCGTGTTCGACGCCGACCCGAACGAGACCGACGACGCCCGTCACTTCGACCGGCTCACGCCCGCGGAACTCGTCGACGTGATCGCCGACCTCGAGATGAACGCCGGGTCCTCGGCGCCGGTCGACCTGCCGGCGGCGAAGGTCATCGAGCGGGCGGGCCTGCGGGCGGTCGTCGTCGACGGCACCGACCCAGGGCGGGTGGCCGACGCCGTTCGTGCCGGCGACCACGACGGCACCGACATCGTTCCCGCGGGCGAGACCGACGAACCCACGTACTGGGCGGGCGAAGGGTAGGCATGAGCGCCGGCGACAGCGCGGACGACGGCGGTCCCGCCGCCAGGGACGGCGACGCCGACGGCCAGGACGACGACCGGTACCACGCCTTCTGGGCCGACGAGGTCGCAGACCGCGTCGAGGCCCGCGACCCGACCGAACCGATCGTCGTGAAGGGCGGCGTCTCCCCGTCCGGCGTCCCCCACGTCGGCCACGTCAACGAGGCGCTGCGTGGCTACTACGTGGCAAGCGTGCTCCGCGAGCGGGGCCACGAGGTGCGGCAGGTGTTCACCAGCGACGACCGCGACCCGCTGCGGTCGATCCCCCACCGCCTGATGGGTCTGGACGGCGAGTACGTCGAGCGCGGCGGGTTCGACGTGGGTGCGCTGGGCCGCAACCTCGGCCGGCCGCTGACGGACGTGCCCGACCCGTTCGGCTGCTGTGACTCCTTCGGCGCCCACCAGACGACGCTTCTGCGCCGGGCGATCGACGCCGTCGGCGTCCCGGTGGAGTTCCACTCCGCGACCGAACTGTACGAGAACGGCGCCTTCGAGGCGGCCGCGGCGGACCTGCTCGCAGACCGCGACCGGGCGGGGACGGTGCTCGCGGCGTACCAGGACTCCGTCGACGCCGACGGCGACTACTGGCCGTTCCGGCCCCGGTGCGCGGAGTGTGGGATCCTCACCGGCGGTGTCCGCTCGTACGACGGCGACGCCGGCACCGTGGAGTACGTCTGTGAGGACGTCGAGGCGGGCGGGCGGACGATAGAGGGGTGTGGGCACGAGGGCGAGGCGAGTCTGCGCGAGGGCAAGTTCCCCTGGCGGTTCGAGTGGCCCGTCCAGTGGGCGTACTTCGGGGTGGACTTCGAGCCGTTCGGCAAGGACCACGCCGAGGGCTCGTGGCCCTCCGGCCAGGAGATCGCCCGCGAACTCCTGGGCGTGGCGCCGCCGGAACCCCTGGTGTACGAGTGGTTCACGCTCGACGGGGCGGCGCTGTCGTCGTCCTCGGGCAACGTGATCACCCCGGAGGAGGTGCTCGAACTCGTCGAGAGCGACGCGCTGCGGTACTTCTTCGCCCGCGACCCGCGCAAGCAGCGTGACTTCACGATCGAGCGGCTGGACGAGCTGGTCGACGCCTTCGACCGCCTGGAGCGGGCGTACTACGGCGAGGGCACCGAGGACGGCGGCACCGGGGCCGATCCGGCGCTGGCGGAGCGTGCCTACCCGCTGGTGCTCGACCCGCGTCGCCTGCCCGAGGAGGCGGTCGCCGCGTTCGACGACGGGGCACTCGCCGACGCGCTCGACCGGGTCGCGACGGACGGCCCCGGACCGGCGGAGTTCCGGCGCCTGCGGGCCTTTCTCGACGGGCCGTTCCGCGAGCGGGTGCGGGTTCCGTACCGGTTCGCGGCCGTGCTCGGCATGACCGACCAGCGCGGGGTCCGCGAGACGATCGCTCGGCGGGAGGGCCACCTCCCCGACAGCGCCCCGGCGTGGGCGGTCGACCTCGCCCTGGAGCGCGTCTCGTACGCTCGCGCCTGGGCGAGTCGAACCGGCAACCGCTTCGACTACCGGGTGGAGCGCGAGCGCCTGCCGTCGGTCGAGTTGGACGCGGACGTCGCCGCCGCCCTGGACGACGTGGCGGCGGTCGTGGAGGACGGCGGCGACGGCGAGGCGGTCCAGACGGAGGTGTACGAGGCGGCCGAGCGCCACGGCGCCGAACCGGCGGCGGTGTTCGAGGCGGGCTACCGGCTGTTCTTCGACGACGAGGAGGGGCCCCGTCTGGGGCCGTTCCTTGCGGACCTGGACACGGCGTTCGTTGCTGGGCGCCTGCGCCGCGAACGATGACGGGATCGACCGACGGCACCGAACCGAAGACACAAGAGGTCGCCCCTCGTCGGCCCGAACGGAAATGGTGAGCCTGCTGACTTGGGTCGCCGTTGGGATTCTCCTCTACACCGTCGTCGCCTTCGCGCTCGATCGGAGCGGCCGACTGCCGGGGTCGGTCAACGTCAGCGGCCCGATCACCACGCTGCGCACGCAGCGCGGGAAGGACTTCCTCGACTGGCTGGCCGGGCCACGCCGGTTCTGGCGGGCCTGGGCGAACTTCGGGGTGGGGATCGCACTGGTCGTGATGTTCGGTGCCTTCGTCTTCCTGCTGGTGTCGGCGCTCACGGCGATGCAGAACCCGCCCGAGGCGACCGCCGTCAACCAGCCCCGGAACGTGCTGGTAATCCCGGGCGTGAACGACTTCCTTCCGCTGTCGGTGGCGCCGGAGATCGTCCTCGGGCTGGCGATCGGTCTGATCGTCCACGAGGGAGGCCACGGCCTGCTCTGTCGGGTCGAGGACATCGAGATCAAGTCGATGGGCCTGGCCTTTCTGGCGTTCGTCCCGATCGGCGCCTTCGTCGAGCCGGAGGAGAAGTCCCGCGAGCGGGCCTCTCGCGGGGGCCAGACCCGGATGTTCGCGGCGGGGGTCACCAACAACTTCGCGGTGACGCTTCTGGCCTTCGGGCTGCTGTTTGGCCCGGTCGTCGGGTCGATTGGCGTCGCGCCGGGCGCGGGCGTCGGCGGCGTCGTGCCGAACTCCTCGGCGGACGACGCCGGCCTGGAGCGTGGCGACCGGATCACCGCCGTCGAGGGCCAGCCCGTCGGCGCCGGGAACTTCTCGGACGTGCTCGCCGAGAGCGACCGACGGCGGGTGACCGTCGAGGTAAACGGCGAGCAGCGACGCGAGGTCGAGCGCCGACTGCTGGTGACCGCCGCCACCGAGGGGAGTCCGGCGAACCTCTCGACGGGCGACAGCGTGCGGTCGGTCAACGGCGAGACGGTGAACACGGAGCGGCAGTTCCGGGCGGTCCTCCAGCGGAACGAGCGGATCACCGTCGAGACCGACGAGCGCACGACCACCTTCGCGGCGGGCGCGTACGTCAGCGTCGTCGACGCCGGCCCGCTGAACCGGTCGGGCGCGCCGACGCGGACGATGGTCGTCACCTACGTCAACGGGACGGGCGGTGACAGCCGCATCACGGACACCGAGACGCTGATCGAGCGCCTGGACGAGACCGACCCCGGTGACGAGGTGACGGTCGCCGCCTACGTCGACGGTGACCGCAGGGAGTACGACGTGACGCTGGCCGCCGGCGACGACGGCGGCGGGTTCGTCGGTATCCGCGGCTTCCGCGGCGTCAGCGGGCTCTCGGTCGACGACTTCGGCGTCCGGACCTACCCCGCCGGGGAGTATCTCGCGGCGCTGGGTGGTGGTGGCTCGGGCGGGGGTGGACCCTTTGGCGGGCTCCAGAACTCCTTCTTCGGGCTGATGATCGTCGCGCTGTACCTCCCGCTGTCCGGCGTCATCGGGCCGTTCCCGTTCAACTTCGCCGGCTTCACCGGCTTCAACCGCAACTTCTACGAGGCGGTCGGCCCGTTGGGCGCGCTTGACGGCGGGGTGTTCGTGCTCGCGAACGTCCTGTTCTGGATCGGCTGGATAAACGTCCAGCTGGGCTTTTTCAACTGCATCCCGACGCTGCCGCTGGACGGCGGGCGGATACTCCGGACCAGCTCGGAGACGGTCGTCTCACGCCTGCCGATCGAGGCCTCACGGCGGCTGATCCGCACCATCACCACGGCGGTGGGGCTGACGATGGTCGCCAGTTTCCTGCTGCTGGTGCTCGGGCCGCAGTTCCTCGCCGGGTGACGCCGCCGGGACCGGCCCCCGGCCGCTCACTCCTCCTGGTCGATCCCGTGTCGGTCGTAGAACTCCTCGGGCGTGGCCTCGATGCGCTGGAACTCGTCGTCGAAGTAGTGATCGTGGTGGCGGATCATCTGCTCGACGATCCACGAGGAGAACAGCCGGTCGTACCGCCACTCGCCCTCGACCTCGGGCACCTGGAAGCGCTCGTCGCTGGCGAAGGCGACGTACACGTGGTAGAACCCGAGGATGACGTCGGCGAACTCGCGGGCGTCGCCGGCGGACTCCTCGCGACGGTCGTCCAGTTCCGCGGCGCCGGCCTCGGTCAACTCGAAGTACTTGCGGTCCGGTTCGTCCTCGCGCTCGATGCGTTCCGCCCAGCCCTCCTCCTCGAACTTGTAGAGGATGGGGTAGACGGAGCCGTACGAGGGCGCCCAGTGGCCGCCGCTGATGTCCTCTATCTCCTTGAGTATCTCGTAGCCGTAGCGGGGCTTCTCCTCGAGGAGTTCGAGAACGAGGTAGGCGATGAGTCCCTTCGGCGGACCGCTCTTTCGCATTCGTTTCGCTATCGCGGGGCGGGCGTGAAATCGTTTCCGGAGACCGACACGGCCGCCGGGTCTCGCGGGTCCTGCCCGGCCGCCTCACGGGGCTACCGGGGACCGCAAGCCCCTTTCTGCTCCGTCCCCTTCCCGAAGCATGGACCGACGCGAGCCGCCCGAGACGGCCGAGGGGTGGTACGCCCTCCACGACTTCCGGCGCGTCGACTGGTCTGCCTGGCGGTCGGCGCCGACCCGGGAGCGCGAGCGCGCCCTGCGAGAGGGCGTCGAGTACCTCCGGAGCACCGCCGACCCCACCGAGGGCGAGTCGGCGGTCGTCTCGGTCACCGGCCACAAGGCCGACGTGCTGGTCGTGCACTTCCGACCCACGCTTGACGAGCTGAACGCCCTCGAACGGCAGTTCGAGCGCACCGACTTCGCCGAGTTCACCGAGCGGACCACCTCGTACGTCTCCGTCGCGGAGGCGTCGGGCTACAACGTCGATCTTGAGGCCGCGCTCACGGGCGAGGCCGAGACCGGCCTCCAGCGGTACATCCAGTCACGCCTGGAGCCGACGGTGCCAGACGCCGACTACGTCTGTTTCTACCCGATGGACAAGCGCCGCGACCCCGAGCAGAACTGGTACGACCTCCCGTTCGAGGAGCGCGCCGAGCACATGGAGGCCCACGGCGACATCGGCAAGGAGTACGCCGGCGAGGTCTCACAGGTGGTCACCTCCTCGATCGGTCTCGACGACTGGGAGTGGGGCGTGACGCTGTTCGCGCAGGACGCCGCCCAGATCAAGCGCCTGCTGTACGAGATGCGGTTCGACCGCTCCTCCTCGGAGTTCGCGGAGTTCGGGCCGTTCTACGTCGGCCAGCTGATCGAGCCGGAGGACCTCCGGCCGCTGCTGGCCGGCGAGACCGTGCCCGCCGACGAGTCGGAGACCGCCGTCGCGCGGGAGTCCGGTACCGGCACTGCAGGCGGCGGGCCGCCCGACTGGGTGGACGTGGACACTGGCGCCGACGCGGGCGCTGGCGGCGGGCCACACGGCGGCTCGCCGGACGCTGGCGGGGGCGGCGCTCACCTCGCCGGCGAGGAGACCGACGACGGCGAGATCCGCGGTGAACTCGCGGACATCGGCGTGTACGCCGGCCAGCCACACGGCGAGGAGGTGTACGCCGTCGTGGTCTACTCGGAGGCCGACCCGGACGACCTGTTCGAGGAGGTACGGGGCCTGCGGGCGAACTTCGATCACTACGGCACCCACCGCAAGACCGCGGTGTACGAGCGCCGCGACGACGACGCCCTGTCGGCGGTCGCCTCCGTCTGGGAGACCGAGAGCGCGGCCGACACCGCCGGCGGCTTTCTCTCGGACCTGCCCGAGGTGGTCCGCCAGGCCGGCGACGACGCCGACGCCGACACCTGGGGGACGATGGGCATGTTCTACACCGTCGAACCGGACTACCGCGAGCAGTTCCACGAGAAGTTCGACGAGGTGCTCGACCTGCTCGGGGAGATGGACGGCCACATCAGGACGGACCTGATGGTGAACCGCGAGACGCCCGAGGACATGTTCATCGCCTCCCGGTGGGACTCCCAGGAGGACGCCACCGGCTTCTTCCGCAGCGAGGCGTTCGCCGAGACCGTCGACTGGGGCCGCGACGTCCTCGCGGACCGCCCACGACACGTGTTCCTCGCCTGACCGCCCGCGACGCGCTCGCCGGCCGACCGCGACACGGTTTCTCGTCCTACCGCCGGCAGGACCGGGCACACGGCACCGCGATACGTGTGAACTTGCCTACACGAAACCGGTCGATTAACCGCGACACCGGTAGTTAATTAATTGTTTCGGGCTCTAAGACACCTAATTTCTGTTTTCAGTCGTAAGTACCGATAGACCGGCGACAATATTAAGTAACGGGCGCTTATTGTCTTTCACGTACCGATGGGATCGAATTTACTCGACGGGGAGATAGGCGAGATACTCCGGGACGTGTTCGAAGACGCCGACGATCAGGTGTACGTAGTTAACCCAAGCGAGGACTCCGTGCGCGAGGTCGTCGAGGCCGCGAACGACGTGGAGTCGCCGCCGACGGTCCGGATGCTGGCGGACGAGAAACTGCTGCGGGACGTGATGGACGACTTCATCGTCGCCAGCGGCGCGGCGGACCTGATCGTCGACGACGTCCTCGGGGTGAAGACCGTCGAAGACGCCCCCGCGAACTCGGTGGTCGTCACCGAGGACAGCGTCGTCGCGCTGGTCGACGCCGGCGGCCGCATGGGTGGCCTGGAGACCGACGACGGCACTTTCGTCGACGGCGCCCACGACGCCTACGGCCACGCCTGGGAGACCGCCGACGACTACACCCTCCGCACGCCGCCGATCTCCCGGGTGCGGGAGACGCTGAACGAGGACCTCGGTGCCGACGCCCAGGAGGACTTCTCGCAGGTGCTCTCCTCGCTGGAGACCGCCCGTGGAAACGGTGACGGCCTGGACGAGGTCACAATCTCACTGCTGGTCGCCGCAAAGAACGAGGAGCTGTTCTACGACATCTCCCGCTGGGGCGAGGACGTGGGCGTCGCCTCCAAGGCCACCTTCAGTCGCATGAAGAACGAGCTCGAGGACACCGGCCTGATCGGCACCGAGAAGGTGCCCGTCGACGTCGGGCGGCCGCGCCAGCGGCTCACCATCACCGACGAACGCCTCAAGGACGCCGACGGCTCGCAACTCGCGAGCGTCGCGGAGTCCATCCTCGCGTAGTCGGTCTACCGTTCTCTCTCGACAGTCCCAGGTGAGCCGCCGGCCCGGCGAGCGCCGCCCGGTCGACCGCGCATCTTTTGCCCACGGGGCCGAACCCGCGGCCATGAGCCACGGGTACACCGGGAGGCGAGCGGGGTGAGTCGCACGGACCTCCGGGACCTCTCACCGCCCGAGGCGGTCCACGAGGCAGTCGCCACGCTGGACGTGGCGGCCGGGACGGAGACGGTACCAGTCCGGGCGGCCCGCGGGCGCGTCCTGGCGGAGCGGGTCACCGCGAACCTCGACGTACCGGGGTTCGACCGCTCGGCACTGGACGGGTACGCCGTTCGCGCGACTGACACCGAGGGCGCCCCCGTCGAGGTGCGCGTCGTCGGCCGTGTATCGGCGGGCGAGCGACCGGACGTGTCGCTCGACCCGGGCGAGGCGGCCGGGATCGCCACCGGCGCGGTGCTGCCGCCCGGCGCGGACGCGATGGTACCGGTAGAGAACGTGACAGAGCGCGGGGACACAGTCCTCGTCCGCGAGACGGTGGGGGTGGGCGACAACGTCACCCCCGCCGGCGCCGACGTGGCGGCCGGTCAGCGGGCGCTCGGGCCGGGAACCCACCTCACCGAGCGCGAGGTCGGTCTGCTCGCCGCGCTGGGCGTCGACCAGGTGCCCGTCCGGCGCCAGCCCCGGGTGGGGATCGTACCGACGGGCGACGAACTGGTCCCACCCGGAGACACCCTCGATCACGGGGCGGGGCAGGTCCACGACGTGAACACGGAGACGGTGGCCGCGGCGGTCGGAGCGGCCGGTGGGGCGGCGGACGTCCGCGAGCGGGTCGGCGACGACCCCGAGGCGATGGCCGCCGCGGTCCGGGCGGCGGCCGGTGACTGCGACCTGGTGCTGACCTCCGGCGCGACCAGCGTCGGCGAGGAGGACGCCCTCCGCTCGGTCGTCGTCGAGCACGGCGAACTCCTGTTACACGGCGCGGCGGTGAAGCCCGGCAAACCGGTCCTCGTGGGGCGCGTCGCCGGCGAGGCGGGCGCGGCGGGCGTGGTCGGCCTGCCGGGCTACCCGGTGTCGGCGCTGACCACCTTCCGCACATTCGTGGCGCCGGCACTGCGGGCCGCCGCGGGGCTTCCGGAGCCGGCGACCGCGACGATCGAGGGCGAGATGGCCGTCGCGGAGACGTTCGACGGACCCCGGCGCCGACTGGTGGCGGTCGCGGTCGTCGAGGACGCCCAGGGTCGCCGACTGGTGTACCCGGTCGACAGGGGCAGCGGCGCGGTCACCTCGCTGACGAACGCCGACGGCGTGGTCGAGATGACCGCGAACGTGGACCGTCTGCCGGCGGGCGAGCGCGTCACCGTCGACCTGTTCTCGGCGGACACGCGGGTCCCGGCGGCGCTCGTGGTCGGCGAGGCAGACCTCGCGCTGTGGACCGCGCTCGACGCCGTGGACGCCCGCCACCTCGCGGCCGGGAGCCGCGGCGGTCGCGAGCGCCTGCGGGAGGGCGTGGCCGACGCCGCCGTCGTCGCCGGGCCAGAGGCGGTCGTCTCCGGGGCGCCCGGGGCCGACACGGAGTACCCAACGCTCGCGACCTGGCGCCGGGAGTGGGGACTGGTCGTCCCCGCGGGCAATCCCGACGACGTGGCGGGCGTGGCCGACCTCGTGGACCGGGACCTGCGACTCGCGAACCGCTCGCCGGACTCCGGACTGCGGACGAGTCTCGCGCGGCTGGTCGCCGACCTCGCCGACGAGCGGGGGATCGACCGGCACGACGCGGTCGCGGCGATCGACGGCTTCGAGTCCGAGACGCGGGGCCTGGAGAGTCCGGCACGACGGGTGCGCGCCGGGCGAGCGGACGTCGGCGTCGGGCTGCGAGCGACCGCCGAACGACTCGACGTGGGGTTCGTCCCGCTGGGCGAACAGTCGGTCCGGGTGCTCGCCGCCCCCGACCGGCGGGCGAAACCGGGCGTCGAGGCACTCGCCGCGGCGCTTTCCGGCGAGTCGTTCCGCGAGCGAGTGGCCGGACTGCCGGGGTACGCCGACGGCGCCGAGCCGGAGTCGTCGCTCGATGGCGGGGCCGACGGCGACGCGGGCGGTCAGGATCGGTAGAAGTCGTCGATGGCGGCGACGCGGTAGTCGGCGCGGACGCACTGGCCCCGGTGTGCGGGGGAGTGGCGCTCGACGTGGACGGCGTCGAGACCGGCGTTCCAGGCGGCGCCGACGTCGCTGGGCCCGTCGCCGACGAGGACGCCACGACCGGTGCCGCCGTCGGCGGCGGCGTCCGCGACCCCGGTGACGCCCATCTGGGCGAGCGCGCGGTGGACCGGCGCGGGGTCCGGCTTCCAGCCCAGCTCGTCGGTACAGCAGACGACGGTGTCGAACCAGTCGCTGATGCCGACGGCCTCCAGCACCGGGTCCGCGAGGTACTCCCGCGAGTGGGTGACGATCCCCACCGGCGTGTCGAGGTCGCCCACGAAGGCGGCGTCGTCGTGGAGGTAGGCGACCTCGGCCCGCGCGTGTGGGTCCTCGACGTCGTGGAAGGCGGTCCAGAACCGTTCTGGGTCGATCCCCTTCGCGCGGAGGGTGTCGTTGCGCGAGCCACGCAGACCGTGCCACAGCGTGGTCACCTCGCGGTCGGAGAAGGCACAGCCCAGGCGGTCACCGACCTCGTCGAACACGCTCCGGGCGTACGAGTGAGGCACGTCGACGAGCGTGCCGTCCAGATCGAACACCCAGAAGTCGTACTCGGGTCGATCACCGGGCGGTGTCGGCTCCCACGCGGCGGCGTCGGCGACCGTGTCGGCGCCGTCCATCGGACTCCGCCGTAGCCGCCCGGTTTGTAAGTGTCTTGCGGGCTACAGCGGGTCGCCGTCGGCCTCGGCGTCGCCGGCCTCGTTGTCGACCAGGCGGGCCATCTCGATGTCCTCGTCGGTGATCCCGCCGGCCTCGTGGGAGGTGAACCGGACCTCGACCTCCTTGTAGCGGATCTCGATCGTCGGGTGGTGGAACTGCGCCTCGGCGATCTCGCCGATCATCTGGGCGAAGTTCACGCCGCGGAGGTACTCGTCGAACGAGAAGGTGCGGACGATCTCGTCGCCGTCGCGCTCCCAGTGCTCGGGGAGTCGCTCGGCGACCTCGTCGTCTGATAGCAGATCGGCCATACATGCACCGAGCGCACCGACCGGCAAAACCGTTGCCCTTCCGGGTTCAGGCGTCGTCGTCGGCGGCGTCGGCGCGGGCCGCCTCGGGCAGGTCGACGAACTCGGGCGGGTCGGCGCCGAACTCGGGGTCGAACAGCCGGATCGCCGTGGCGATGGTCTCCCAGTCGTCCTCGCCGGCGGCCTCGCGCAGGCTCTTCGTCGGCGCGGCCATCAGTTGCCCGACGAGGGCGTCGGCGAGGTCCGTGACCGTCTCGCGCTGTTCGTCGGTCAGGTCGCCCTGGCGCTTTAGTTTCTCCAGGGCCGTCTCCAGTTCGCGACGCTTCACGCGGTCGGCGCTCTCGTGCATCGCGGCGACCACCGCGTCGGCACGCTTGCGCTTGAACCGCTCCAGCAGGTGGTCGAGTTCCGCCTCGACGGTCTCCGCGGCGACCTCGGCCGCCCGGCGACGGCGCTCGTGGGTCCGCCCGGTCACGCTCTGGAGGTCGTCCAGGTCGTACAGCGAGACGCCATCGACCTCGTCGACCTGGGGGGCCACGTCGCGTGGCTGGCCCATGTCGACGACGCAGTCGGGACCGTCGTCGCCGGCGATGCCGGCCGCCAGGGCGGTGCCCACGTCTATCACCGGCTCCGGGGCGCCAGTCGCGGCCACGACGGCGTCGACACCCGCGAGGTGGTCGGCGAGGTCGTCCATCCCGGCGGTGTTGGTCTCGACCGCGAGGTCGGCGGCCAGCTCGCGGGCGGCGTCGAGCGACCGGTTGACGACGACGATCCGCTCGACGTCGCGGTCGTCGAGCCAGCGGGCGACGGTCGAGGACATCTCCCCGGCGCCGACGACGAGGGCGGTCGCCGACCCCAGTGCGACCCGCTCCTCCAGGAAGCGGACGGCGGCACTGCCAAGGGAGTGTGCGCCCTCGTTTATCGCCGTCTCCGAGCGAACCCGCTCGCCGACGTGGATCGCCTTCGGCACCACCTCCTCCAGGACGGGGCCGATCCCGCCGACGCCGCGGGCGGTCTCGTAGGCGGTGCGGACCTGCCCGAGGACGGCGTGTTCCCCGAGCACCATCGACTCCAGGCCGGCGGCCACCCGCAGCAGGTGGCGGATGCTGTCCTCGTGGCCGGTGTGGACGACTGCCGACTCCGGGACGTCGGCGACGAACTCCGCCAGGGCGGGGCCGGCTGCGGTGGCGTCCTCGGTGACGACGTAGGCCTCGCTGCGGTTGCAGGTCCGCAGGACGTACGCCTCCTCGACCGCCTCGTGTGCGAGCAGTGCGTCGACGTCGGTCCGGGCGTCCCCGCTGCCGGCCGCCGACACGGTGTCCACGTCCGCCCGCTCATGGGTCACCCTGACGCCGGAGACCACGCCGGTGGGGGCCGTCACGCCACCTCACCCCCTGCCCCGTCGTGTCTGCGCCGGGCGGTCCGTCGCGGACGCTCCCGTCGACCGGTGGCCGACGGCGGACTCGACGGGGGCCCACGACCGAACCGCGACATGGACCGACGTCCGGCACGGAGTAGCATAAGCACCACGGACCCGGCGATCACGACTCCGTCACCTCGTCGGGGTCGGTGTCGCCGCGCACGCCGGTCACCTCGTAGCCCGCCGCACGAACGGCCTCAAGCACCGCCTCGTGGCCCGTCTCGGCGTGGTAGTAGAACACGAGATCGAACGTGCCGGCCCGTAGCAGCTGCTGGCACTCCCAGAGGAACTCGTCGTCCTCGACGCGGCGGCCCTGGTGCTGGTTGGAGGCGAACTCCGGGTCCTCGACGCCGGAGTAGACGTAGTGATCGGCGGGGTCGACGCCCGCACACTCCGCGATCAGTTCACCCACCTCGACGGTGGCCTCGTGCATGGCGATGTCGTCGTCGCCAGCGAGGTCGGTGTGGACGATGGCCCCGTGTAGCGACACCTCACCGGGCTGGAGGAGTCGCCAGGTGCGCCGTCGGAGACTCTGGTCGACGGCCTCGGTCATCATCGTCGTTCGGGGCCGGGCGAACTTAGGGGGCGCGGTCCCGTCGCGTCAGAACTCCACGTTCGAGGTCGACGTGAGGTCGCCGTCGTCCGCCGCGGGGCCACGGCCGACGTAGTCGTACGCCGGGTCCACGAGCAGTACGTCGCCGTCGTCGACGGTCACCGCCACGCCCGTGAGGTAGGCCCCCTCGCAGGGACCGAACGTGCACCGGCCGGTGTCCAGCGCGAACATCGCCCCGTGGTTCGCACACACCACCTCGTCGCCACGGACCGGGGCACCCGACCCCTTGTCCAGCGGGACGTGGGTGAAGTGCTGGCACTGGTTGATCCACGCCACCACGGTTGGGCCGGTGCCGTCGGCATCCGTCTCGCCGTCGGCGGACCCCTCCCTCCCCGTCCCGGTCTCGCTTTCCGAGTCCGGCGCCCGCGCGAGGATGACTTCCCGCTCGCCGTCAGCCTCTGCGTCGGCGTCGCGCACCCGGAACAGAAGCGTCGAGTCGACCGGCACCTCCGAGAGAGCGGCGATCCGCTCGCCCACGGTCATCACCGCGACCGGTTCCGTGCGCGCTCGATCCAGTCGTCGAGTCGGCCCTCGGGGACGTCGGCGCGCTCGGCCACGTCGGCGGCGTCGGCCGCGGCGAGGTCGGCGACGGTCTCGATGCCGGCGTCGGAGAGACGCCCGGCGTAGGTGGGGCCGATCCCCTTTATTACGTCGACCGCCTCGGAAGGGACCCGCCGGTCGTCCTCGTCGGTGCTCTCGGCGGCGTCGGGGGTCGGCGCCGCGCCGCTCGCGGTAGCGGTGTCGGACTCGGACCCGGTCGTCGCGGTCGCGTCCGAGGCGGAGACGCCACCGCCCGGACTCGCCGACGCCGACCCGTCGCCGTTCCCCCCGGTGTCGGCCGCGTCGCCGTCCTGTCTGCGCGTGCTCGCGGTGCCCTCGCCGCGCTCGCGCTCGACCGTGATGCCGACGTCGCGGTCGTCGGCCGTGGACTCACCGTCCTCCTCGAGCCCGAGCAGCGACTTCAGTTTCTCGAACAGGCCCATCGAACTGACGTACGCCCCCCGCCCACTTAAGCCCGGCTCCGCCGCCCGACCCCGGCGTCGTCGGACGGTTCACTCCAGGCGGCCGAACAGCGCCGTCGCCATGGGCGAAGTCGGTGCCGACCGCCCGGTCCAGCGCTCGAACGCGGCCGCCCCCTGCTCGACCAGCATCCGCCCGCCGTCGACCGTCGTCGCCCCCGCCGCCTCGGCCTCGCGCAGCAGTCGGGTCCGGAGCGGCCGGTAGACGGCGTCCAGCACCGTCAGGTCGTCGTGCAGCGCCCCGGCTGGCACCGGCGAGCGGTCCTCCTCCATGCCGACCGTGGTGGCGTTGACCAGCACCGTCGCGTCCGCGAGCAGCGAGTCGAGCGCGTCCAGCGGGTGTGCACTCACCGGCGGCGAGTCAGCGGGGCCGGGGTCCTCCTCGGCGCCACGGAGGTCCGCGACGAGTCCCTCGGCGCGCTCGACGGTGCGGTTCGCCACCCGGACCCGCGCGCCGACGTCGAGCAGGCCCACGGTGACCGCACGGCCCGCGCCGCCCGCGCCGACGACGACCGCCGTCGCGCCGTCGAGGGCCGCGCCGCCCGACCGGAGCGCCCGCCGGGCACCCGCGGCGTCGGTGTTGTGCCCGATCACCCGTTCGCCGAAGTCGATCGTGTTCACCGCGCCGATCCGGGCGGCGAGCGGGTCCGGGTCGACGAGGTCGAGGACGCGTTCCTTGTGCGGGACGGTGACGTTCAGTCCCGCCACACCCAGCGCGCGGGCCCCCTCGACGGCGGCTTCCAGATCGTCGTCATCGACGCGGAAGGTGACGTAGCGGGCGTCCAGGCCGGTCGCCTCGTATGCCGCCTCGTGCATCGGCGGCGACAGGGAGTGCTCGACCGGGTCGCCGACGAGGCCGTACACCTCCATACCGGCGCGACGGCGGCGACCGACAAAGGCACACCGGGTGCCGCCCGACGGGGGACATATGAGGCCCCGGCCCGAACTGTGGGTGATGAGTGAGCGAGCCCCGCTCGCGGTCGGTCGCGCCGTCTGCGGGCGGCTCGGCTACGACGTACAGGACGACGACGTCCCGGTCGCCCACCCGGACGGGACGGCGACGCCACTCGCCGGGTCGCCCGCGCCCGTCGAGGTGACGGTCCTCGACGACGCCGACGCCCACGCGGCGGCGAGCGTCGTGGCCCGCGCCGCCGCCCGCGACCGGGTCGCGCTGCTCGTCGGGCGGGACGGCGACGTTGCCGCTGCCCTGCACGCCGCCCTCGCCTCCCCCCCGCTCGTCCGGGCGGAGACGGCGACGGGCGAGCGCGCCTTCCACACCGGCAGCGACCGCGTCCACCTCGCGGAGGGTGGGCTCGCGCTGCACGTCGTCCGGGAGCGCCCCCACGCTCGACCGACGTTCGATTGGCACGAGGAGCCGGCGGGCGACCCCGACGCGGGCACGGAGCGTGCCGGCAACGACCGGCGCCGGCTCGTCCTCACCGCGGACGGCGACCGGGTCACGAGCCTCGACGGCGTCGAGACGCTGGCCTGTCCCGGCCCCGAGCGCGAGCGGTTCACCCACTTCTACCGTCGCGAGGACGACCGCCTGTTCCACGTGTACGGCGCCGACGGCGAGCCGGCGGGCGTGTTCTCGACCGTACAGGCGATGCGCGGGCGGGGCTTTCACCCCGTGCCGGCGCCGGTCGTGCCCGGACACCTCTTTGACGACGCCGAGCGACCGCCACGGCGCTCGTGGGCGGTGCTGGACCCGGAGACCGAGCGCGTGACCGCGGACGACGGCCCCGTCGCGCCGAAGTGATGCGCTTCGCCGAGTGGGAGCCGGTGTACGAGGCGATCCTGGCTGAGTTCGGGTACGACCGGGCGGGCGACGAGGCGGCCCGGGACCTGCTGGCCGACCGCCTGACGGGACCGGCACTGTCCCCCGCCGACCTTACCCTCCCGGGGACCGTCGCCGTCGTCGCCCCCGGGCCGTCGCTGTCCGCGACGGTGGCCCGCGCCCGCGAGGCGGACCGGGTGGTCGCCGCCTCCGGCGCCGGCGACGAATTGGAGCGGGCGGGCGTGCCGGTCGACCTCCAGGTGACCGACCTCGACGGCGCCCCGGAGCGGGCGGCGCGTCGGACCCGCGAGGGGACGCCCGTGGCGGTTCACGCCCACGGTGACAACAGGCGGCAGGTGCGGGCGATCGTGCCGGACTGTGACCCCGCCCGCGTGCTGCCGACGACGCAGGCACGGCCGACCGAGACGGTCCACAACCTCGGCGGGTTCACCGACGGCGACCGCGCGGCCTTCCTGGCGGACGCGCTGGGGGCCGACCGGCTCCGATTCGTCGGGTGGGACCTCGACGCCGCGACGGGGGAGAAACGCCAGAAACTCCGCTGGGCAGAGCGACTGCTGGCCTGGCTCGAGCGACGCCGCGACGAGCAGTTCGCCCTCCTCGACGGGAGCCGTGAGGCGATCGAACCGGTCGGCGGGGACCGACCCTGAGAGCCGAACGTTCACTCTCATAGTCACGAGAGCCACCAGATTATTTAACGTATACCCTGAATATTCAGGCCGTTGTGCTGGGGGCCAGGCTCGCGGTCGTCGGTGCGTTCGCGCTCTCGGCGGTCGTCTGTGCGGGCGCGGCGACACGGGCCCGTCGGCTGGACGACCGGGACCTGCGGGTTGGCCTGACCGGGGTGTTCGTGCTGAACGCGGTGTGGTCGGTGACTGAGGCGGTGCGGCTGTTCAGCCCGGTCGACCGGACGGTCGCCCACGCCGGCTACCTCGGGGGGCTGGTGATCGGGCTGGCCGCGGTCGGCGCCTGGCTGTACTTCTGCTCGGCGTACGCCGGGCTCTCCTACCACCGCAGCAGGCGCTGGCTCGCGACCGGCGTGACGACGTACCTGGCGGTGGTGTCGGTGAAGCTGACGAACCCGCTGCATGGGCAGTACTACGCGGCGGACCTGCGGACGAGCCCGTTCAGCTACTTCGCCGTCGACCCCGGACCGGTGCACTGGGTGGTGGTCACCGGCGTGTACGTCCTCATCGCGCTGGGGTTCGCGGCGCTTTTCGCCACCTTCCAGCGGGCCAGGGCGGACACCACGGCGCTGTGGGTGCTGTCGCTGGCCGCCGCGCTGCCGGTGTTGCCGGAGGTCGCCGCCGCCCTCACCGCCGGTACGCTGCCGGGGCTGAACTACGAGCCGCTTGGCGTGGCGCTGTTCGGTGTCGGCGCGCTGTTCGTCGTCGAGGACCGCTTTCTCGCCGTCGGCGCGCTGGCCCGCCAGCAGGTCGTCGACGACATCGAGTCCGCCGTCCTCGTTGTCGATCAGGAGGAACGGCTGCTTGATTTCAACAGCGCGGCGGCGTCGCTGTTCCCGAACGTCGACGGCGGTCGACGGATCGAGGACTGCAGTCCCGCGCTCGCACGCCGTCTGGAGGCCCACAGGAACCAGGTGGCGACCGACGGGCGCGGCGTGCGGTCCATCGAGGCGGCGATCGCCGACGGCCAGGCGGTCGGGGACGTGGAGGACGGGAGCGTACTGACGGTGACCCACGGCGGTCGTCCCAGGCACTACCTCTGTCGCGTGGTCGACGTGGAGCTCGGCTGCCGGTCACTGGGCTGGGGGCTGGTGCTGTCGGAGGTGACCGAACTGGAGGAGAAGCGTCGCGCCCTGCGCCAGCAGAACGAGCAGCTGGACGACTTCGCGGCCGGGATCACCCACGAACTCCGGAACCCGCTGTCGGTCGTCCAGGGGTACGTCGAGCTGCTGGGCGAGGCCGTCGACGGCGACGTCGACCAGGCGACCGTCGAGCGCGCCGTCACCGAGATCACGGAGGCGACCGAGCGGATGACGACCGCCGTCGACGAGATGAACCTGCTGGCCCGGCGGGGCCGCACCGTCGACGAGACCAGCGCGAACCGGGTGAACGAGGCGCTGCGGACCGCACAGGCGAACCTCGACGGCAGCGTGGAGGCGGTCGTCGAGACCGACGGCGTCGTCGTCGCCGACGAGACGCGCCTCTGGCAGATCCTCAGGAACCTGCTCAGGTTCGCCGACACCGAGGACGCGGGCCGGGCGCGGATCCGCGTCTGTGACCGGTCGGTGCTCGTCGGTCTGGACGGTACCTTCGACGTTGCCGAGACGCGGCGACTGCTCCGGCACGGCTACGCGGGCGGCCAGGGCGACACGCGGCTCTCGCTCGCGAACGCCCGGGCCATGGCCCGGGCTCACGGCTGGAGTGTCACCGTCGACTCCGCCGACCCCGACGCCCCCGATTCCGTCGTGTTCGTCCTCGAGCACGTCGACGCGACGCCCGACCACGAGGGCGCCGGCGACGTCGAGGAGGACGACCCGGCGACGGTCGACGGCGGGCTCGTCACGGAGGCACACCACGACGGGTGAGCCCGGCTACGGCTCCTCGGGGCGGGGACAGTGGTACGTCTCCCGGACGGTGTTCGCGAGCGTCCCGCCCTTCCTGAGCGCGATCAGCACCACGACGAAGGGCCCGTCGGCCGGGCGCAGGACGAACACCTCGCGGTCGTGGCCGAGTCCGTGTGTCGGGGGGTCCCGACACTCGTCGGTGACGGTGATCCCGCCGGGGCCGACCGACACCGAGGGCTCGTCGTCGCGCCAGGCCGCGCCCGGGTCGGCCGCGCCGGGCCCGGCGGCGTTCACCCGCGACAGCAGCGGCTCCAGCGGCCGTCGCCCGCTGCGAAACTCGGCCAGGCGGTCGACACCCTCGGGGTCGGCGAACGTGTACAGGACGCCGTTCGGGCGGCCGTCGGTCCCGCGAGTCACCCGCGAGGCCATCGCCTCGCCGCGTGCAGCCGCCTCACGCCAGGTCGCCGTCGCCGTCTCGAACAGGTTCACCACGTCGTCGGCGAAGGCAAACAGCGTACGCTTTCGTACCTCGACCGCCTCGACGCGGGGCTCGGGGTCGGTCCACGAGAGCGTCGCTTCCACCAAGTACCCCGGCAGCAGCGTCGCGAGCGTGTCGTCCACCGCACCGTGTCCCTGCCGGGGTACCGACAGCGGGTCGTACGACCGGTCGGGTGCCGGCGTGGCGGGCCCGTCGGCCGTCCTCTCCGCGTCAGGGCGCCCCCCGACATCGGGCACGCCTGGGGTCGGCGCCGACGAGTTCGAGGACTCCTCGACGCTCGCGTCGCCGGCCGTCTCTCCCGTCGTCGCGTCCTCGGCCGGCTCTCCCGGCGTCGTGTGCTCGACCGCCACGAACAGCAGGCGCTTCTCGTCGGCGTCGAGCACCCTGAACAGGCCGGACTCCGGCACACCCGTGGTACGGACCGGACGGGTTTAACTCCCGTCACGCCGACCGGGACAAAGCACTTATTCCTCCATGTGGAGAGTTGGCACGGCCGCATGTCGCAGCGCGAGCATCGCACCGAGGTCGCCCGGGTGACGCCACACCCCACCGTCGAGAGGGGGCACGCCGTCGAGTCCGTGACGGACGTCGTCGGACGCATCGTGTACGACTATCACCGTGACCGCCTGGCGTCGGAGCCGCGGTACCTCCATCCCGACGGCCGGGTGACGGTGGCGGAACCGGCGAGACACTTCCAGGGGTACGAGCACTGGAGCGAAGTCGAGCGGACGGTGCTCGACCGCGTCGAGGGGCGTGTTCTCGACCTGGGCTGTGGGGCCGGGCGTCACGCACGCGCACTGAAGCGCCGGGGTCACGAGGTCCTGGCGGTCGACTCCAGTCCGGACGCGGTGCGGACCGCCCGCGAGCGTGGCGTGGAGAACTGCGCCGTCGCCGGCACGGACGACCTCCCCGTCTCGCGAGCAAGCGTCGACACCGTCCTGCTGCTGGGCAGCCAGCTGGGCGTCCGTGACTACCCCGTCGGGATGCGCTCGGTCCTCAACGATCTCCACGCTGTGACGGCGCCCGGCGGGCGACTGGTCGTCGACCTGGAGGACCCCCGAGCGGTCGAGCGGGCGGATCCCGTCGACCGGTGGGACGGCGACGACAGTCGCCGGGCCGTCTACCGCTGGCCGGCCGACGGTCCGGCATCGTACGCCCGGCGCTGGTTCCGCGTCCAGTACGGCGACTGGACCGGCGGGTGGACCCGTCTCGCGATGCTCACGCCCGCGCAGTTCCGCGCCGTCGTCGCCGGCACCCGGTGGCGCGTCGGCGAGGTCGTCCGGGACGCCGACGAGGCACGGTACGCGCTCGTTCTCGAGAGGTAGCCGCCGGCGGACCCGGCGTCCGCCGCCGGGCTCACCCCTCGAACTCGACGACGGTTATCTCCAGTTGGACCGCGCTGCTGTAGGTCTCCGGGGGCTCCCCGGTGGTCCACCCCGGCGGCCGCGTCGGGTAACAGCCGCCATCGGCGATCTTGGTCGGATCCATCGGCAGCCCGGGCTGCCAGTCCGGCGTCTCGGTCCTGTCACACACCGTCGTGGCACCGCCGGCGGTCCCGAGACCGACCGGCCCGCCCGCGAACCCCGAGACGCCGGTCGCCGTGCCCGGACTGGCCCCCAGGCGCACGTCCTGGCTGACCGGCTCCTCACATCCCCCGTTCGCCGCACCACACTTCCTGTCGCCGCCGCCCCCGCCGCTGTTCGGGTCACAGATGTACCCGAACGGGGTCTGTTCGCAGTCGAGGTTCCCGTCCTGCTGGTCGTCGTCCTGGCCGCCGTCACGCTGGCCCTGGTCGCCGTCGCCACCGTCCTGATCCCCGTCGTTGCAATAGTCAGGGTTGTACCGCGGGTCCAGCGGGTCGCAGTACGGGTTGTCGGGGGCGCCGGGCGGGTCGGGATAATTCACGCCGTCGCACTCGACGTACTCGTGCACGTGCGTGATCCCGTTGCCGTGTTCGTGTAGGACCTCCTTCTCGACACACTGGTCGTCGTCGCCGCCGCCCTGGTTCCCCCCGGGACTCGGGTCGCAGGCGTCACCCAGGCCGTCGCCGTCCGTGTCCGCCTGGTTCGGGTTGTACGTGTTCGGACAGTTGTCGTTCTCGTCGTCCACGTCGTCGCTGTCGTTGTCCGGGTCGGGACAGCCGTCACCGTCGTAGTCGGGCTGGGCGGGGTCGTGGGTCTCCCGGTGCTCCGGGCAGTCGTCGTCGGTGTCGGGAATCCCGTCGCCGTCGTCGTCCGTGTCACAGACGGAGTCCGTGACCCCGTCGCCGAGTCCGTTGCCGTCCGTGTCCAATTGCTCGGGGTTGTACGTGTCCAGGCGCGGGTTGGAGACGCTGTAGCAGTTGTCCTCACCGAGGAAGTCCGAGAGCCGGTAGCGACCGTTGTAGTAGGTGTTCAGGTGCGGGAAGTCGCCGTTCACGTCCGTCGGCACCGCGTAGCCGTCCCCGTCGATGTCCGGGTCGCAGGCGTCACCCAGACCGTCGCCGTCGGTGTCCGAGTGACTGCTCCCGGACATCGGCACCTGCTTCGTGCAGAGGTCGTTCAAGTCCTGATGCCGTCACCTTCGTCGTCCGGATCGCAGGGGTCACCCGTCCCGTTGGAGTCGATGTCGCGCTGACTCGGGTTCGGCACCGTCGGGCAGTTGTCGTTGCTGTCCAGCAGCCCGTCACCGTCGGAGTCGTAGTCCAGGTCCGTCTGCCCGAACTCCACCACCACCCGGTTCGCGTCCGGGTCGTGTCGCACGTCACCGGTGCCGCGTCGTTCCATCTCGTCGTGGAGGTACTCGTACCAGGCGGCGTCGTTCGGGCTCTGGACCGTGACGTTCAGCGAGGACCGGGGCGCACAGGGGTCGTCTGACAGCAGCGCCGCCCGCTTGTCCCGCTGTGTCCGGTCGGAGTCGATCGCCTCGTGACTGGCGGTGAGTTCACGGCCCTGTTCGTCACCGCGGAACTGTTCGAGTTCCAGCACCACCCGCCTGTCGTCGTAGTACACCGACGGCGGCTTCTCGACGACGGTCCCCCCGTCGGAACTGCGAAAGAGGCCACCCGCCACCAGCGTCAGCCTGTTCGTCCCGTCCTCGGTCTCCTGGACGTACTGCATCGCCCCCAGCTGGATCGAGGTCCGGCACCTGCTGTCGCCGTTCACGGTCAGCGTGACCCTCGTGTGCGTCGGTCGGACGACGGTCCGGTCGGCCCACTCGGGCATCTCCACCGTGACCCGGCGGTCGGGACCGAGCGACGCCACCTCCCTGTCGATCACCCCCATTGAGTCCGCCGCGGAGGCGATCTTCACGCGCTCCTCGAACGTGTTCGTCGCCGAGTCCCCGAGAAACAGGATCACGCCCGCCCCGGCCAGCACGACCGCGAACAGGAGCACGACTCCAACGACGGCTGTCACCCCCCGGTGACCGCTCCGGCCGCCCTATATCGTCATACTTTCACACGATTCGTCGTTTCATATAGATACTGGAGCAATCGGCGACCGCTAACCTTGTATAAACTACGTCGGCAATAGAAATTTGTCCGCCGTGCGGCCGGTCACTCGTCGGGGTCGAAGTCCAGGGCGGCGGAGTTGATGCAGTAGCGCTTGCCGGTTGGCTCCGGGCCGTCCTCGAAGACGTGGCCGAGGTGGCCCTCACAGCGCGAGCAGACGACCTCGACGCGGCGCATCCCGTGACGGGTGTCCACCTCGGTCTCGACGTTGCCCTCGCTCACCACGTCGTAGAACGAGGGCCACCCGGTGCCGGACTCGAACTTCTGGCCGCTGGAGAACAGCGCCTGTCCACACCCCGCGCAGGTGAACGTCCCTTCGCCGTCGACGTCCAGCAGGTCGCCGCTGAACTTCGGCTCCGTCCCCCGCTCGCGCAGGATCTCGTACTCCTCGTCGCTGAGCACCTCGCGCCACTCGGCCTCGGTCCGGGGCAGGTCATCGGTCTCTGGCTCTGACTCCGACATACCCTCGCTACGGCACCCGCGGGCATATACCCGGCGACGCCGGCGAGCGAGCGCGGGCGAGACACGAACGTTCAGGTACCCCGAGGCGCTGGCGTCTGTATGGCGATCCACTGGCACCGACGGGACCTCCGCGTGGCCGACAACGTCGGGCTCGCGGCCGCCGCGGGCGTCGGCTGGCCCGCGGACGACGCCGACGGCGACGACGGGGCCGTACCGCTGTTCGTCTTCGACGACGCGGTGCTCGAACACGGTTCACCGCCCCGCGTCGCGTTCATGCTCGACGCCCTCGACTCGCTGCGCTCGGCGTACCGCGACGCCGGGGGCGACCTCCTGGTCGAGCACGGCGACCCCCGCGAGGTCGTGCCCCGCGTCGCCGACGAGCGGGGCCACGACCGCGTCGTCTGGAACCGCAGCCACTCGGGGATGGGCCGCGAGCGCGACGACGAGGTTCGCGATCACCTGGAAGAGGCGGGCGTGACCGTCGACACCTACGAGGACTCGCTACACCACGAACCCGGCTCCATCACGACGAACGCCGGCGAGTACTACTCCGTGTACACGTACTTCTGGAAGAAGTGGCGCGACCGGCCGAAAGACGATCCCGCGCCCGCGCCGGCGGCCGACGACCTCACGATCGACGCCGGCGAGGGCGACGCGTTGCCGACGCTGTCGGAGCTCGGGTTCGACGACCCGGAGGCAGAGGTCGAGCCAGCGAGTACGGCCCAGGCCCGTGACCGCCTGTCGTCGTTCTGTCGGGAGAACGTGTTCCGGTACGACGACGCCCGCGAGTACCCCGCCGAGGACGCCACCTCGCGGCTGTCGGCCCACCTCACCTGGGGGACGATCGGGCCACGCGAGGTGTACGAGGCCACCGCGGACGCTCACGACCGGGCCGACGGCGAGGCCGAGCGCGAGGCCGTCGAGGAGTTCCAGTCACAGCTCGCCTGGCGGGAGTTCTACGCCCACGTCCTGCACTTCGAGCCCCAGGTGGTCACGGAGAACTACAAGTCCTACGAGAACGACATCGAGTGGCGCCACGATCCCGACGCGCTGCAGGCCTGGAAGGACGGCGAGACGGGTTACCCCATCGTCGACGCCGGAATGCGGCAACTCCGGCGGGAGGCGTACATGCACAACCGCGTCCGGATGATCGTCGCCTCCTTTCTCACGAAGGACCTGCTGATCGACTGGCGCGAGGGGTACGACTGGTTCCGTCGGAAACTCGCCGACCACGACACCGCGAACAACAACGGCGGCTGGCAGTGGGCCGCCTCCACGGGCACGGACGCCCAGCCGTACTTCCGCATCTTCAACCCGATGAGCCAGGGCGAGCGCTACGACCCCGATGCCGAGTACGTCCACGAGTACGTCCCCGAACTGCGCGGCGTGCCGGCCGACGCCGTCCACTCCTGGCACGAGCTCGCCCCCGCCGAGCGCGAGCGCCACGCCCCCGACTACAACGCGCCGATCGTCGACCACTCGGAGCGTCGCGAACGGGCACTCGCGATGTTCAAACGCGCCCGCGGCGAGGACCCGGAGGACTGACCCGCCCCCGGCGCCGCCAAACCTCTCCGATAGCCGATACCATGACCCGTGACACCACACACCACGCCCCGAGACGGCCGAGCGCGGGTGACGCACACGTGACAGCCTGCCAACTGTAATCACGATTCGGGAAGGTTTATGCTGTCGCCCACCGAATGTCAACAAGCATGAGTCAAACTGAACACGCGGGCTACGAGCTGCCCGAGCTCCCGTACGACTACGACGCACTGGAACCGCACATCAGCGAGCAGGTCGTCCGCTGGCATCACGACACCCACCATCAGAGCTACGTCAACAGCTGGAACGCCGCCGAGGAGACCCTCGCGGAGAACCGCGAGTCCCACGACTTCGACTCCTCGCCGACCGCGATCCGGAGTGTCACCCACAACTCCGGCGGGCACATCCTCCACGAGCTGTTCTGGGAGAACATGAGCCCGAACGGCGGCGGCGAGCCCTCCGGTGCGCTCGCGGACCACATCGAGGAGGACTTCGGCTCCTACGACGCCTGGCGCGGCGAGTTCGAGGCCGCGGCCGGCGACGCCTCCGGCTGGGCGCTGCTGGTGTACGACAGTTACTCCGACCAGCTGCGCAACGTCGTCGTCGACAACCACGACGAGGGCGCACTGTGGGGTGCCCACCCCATCCTCGCGCTGGACGTCTGGGAGCACTCCTACTACCACGACTACGGCCCCGCCCGTGGCGACTTCGTCGACGCCTTCTTCAGCGTCGTCGACTGGGAGGAACCCCAGCGCCGCTTCGAGGAGTTCGTCCACAGCCACTGACGCCACCGCGCGACTTTTTTCGGCCGCGACCGATGTTCGACCAGCAGCCCCCCGTGTGAACACGATGACAGATGGCTTAAGCTCGCTCTCCGCCTTGGACACCCATGGCCGTCGAGACGAGGGGGAGCGAAGGCGTCGAGGGTGAGGCCACGGCAGGCGCGTCACCCGGGGGCGACCCACCGTCTTCGGAGACCCTGGAGTTCGAGCACGCCCGCGGGGCTCCGGGCCACCCGCGACGGACGCCGGTCGGTCTCGTGGCCGGGACCCCTCGCCCGGGGGGAGACGGATGACGGACAGCAGTGACGGCGTCGGCGGCGACCCCGAACTGTGTCGGGACACGTCCTGGCGCCAGGCCGCGCAGCGACGGTACGACCCCGAGGTGGACGGCGACCTCTCGACGACGGTGGTGTTCGCAATAGCGGCGGCGGAGGACGTCTCGCCGGGCGATCTCGACTCACCGCTGTACGACGCCGTCGACGTGGCCGGAATCGAACAGACGTTCTTCGGCCCGGGCGACGACGACCGGCAGGGCACTGGTGCCGTCGAGTTCCGCTACGGCGACCACCTCGTGCGGGTCAGAAGCGACGGCTGGGTTCAGGTGTACGAGCGATCCGAGCGTTCCTGACGGTTCGTCACTGCATCTCGGCCTGTGACCGGAGAGCGCGGCAGGGAGCGAGCCGACGCTTTCAGGACTTCTCGACAGTGATCTCCAGTTCGCCCCCGCTTATCGTCGTCACCGTGATGTCGTAGTTCGCGGGGTTCCCCTCGAGGTCGACCGGCACGACCTGGGTCCGGACGTTCAGTCCCGCCGCGGGGTCGAGGACGAGACACTTGTCCGGGTCCGACGGCGGCGCGTTCACGGGGTCGTCACACGCCGACGAGGAGCCGTCCTCCAGCGAGACGGAGTAGGAGTACCCCGAGACGCGGCTGGGCTGGTCGACCCGGACCGTCACGCTCTGTGGCGTCGCCGCCGAAGAGCTCTCGTCGACGGTCGCCGAGGCGGCGTACACCTGTTCGGAGATGCGGTTGCCGATCTCCTGGAGTTGGGTGCGCCCGGCGGAGTCCTGTTGCCCGGTCAGAAGCGACGCGGAGGCCACCAGCAGCCCGCTGATGAGGATCGTCGTGATCCCGATCGCCAGGACGTGGGTGACCGCCGTCGAGACGCCGCGGTCGTCGGCGACGGTCACGCGCTCCGGCCGTGGTCGGGGAGGGGATGGGTCCTGGCTCATGGTCATGGGTTCGGATCGACGTTGGTCGCCTCGATCCTGGTCTCGTAGTCCAACTCGGGGGTGCGGACCACCAGATCGAACGAGACGTCGATCGGGTCCGAGCCGCTGCCACCGGTACAGGTCGCGTCGGCGTTCTTTATCGTGACGTAGGTCACCCCGCTGCGCGCGGCGGTGTAGGTGAGTCCCTTCGCGAGGGACTTGTCGCCGTCGTTGCTGGAGTTAGTCAGGTGTCGCTCGATCTCGGTCTCGAAACTGCCCGCGGAGCCACAGTCCAGTCCGGTGTCGTTGTTGACGTAGTTGACGAGTTTCTCGGTGTCCTCGACCAGTTGTGCCTGGATACGGCCTGTGTTGGCGCTGTCGTCAAGGGACTGGGTGGGTGCCTGGTTCTCGGTGAACAGGATCGTGTTGTACACGACGACGAGGCCGAGGATGATCAGCGCGATGGCGACGGCACCGACCAGGAGCAACTGGGCGCGCTCGTCGCTCGGGCGGAGTCTCCGCATCACCAGATCACCACCCGCACCTCGACGACGTTGTAGATCGGGCTGTCGACCGTCTCGCCGGCCTCACACGAGGGGTCCGTGTTGCCGTCCGAACACGGCCCCACCGACCCCGTGTTGTCGTCGTTGTCGAACAGTTCCGCCTCGGGCACCGGGTAGAAGCAGTTCGACCCGCTGTCGATCCCGTTCGCGTCGCCGTTCCAGTTCGAGGCACCGGCGTCGGCGGAGACTCCCTCGATCGAGACGTTGGCACAGTCCGAGGCGCCGTCGGGCACCGTCAGCGTCTGGTTGTCGTACAGCACGACGGTGTACGTGACGCTGACCGCCTCCTCGGTGGGCACGCCACGGAACACCATGTTCGTCTCCTCGGTCTCGTTGGCCTCGGTGGCGCTGAGGTACTCCAGTTGGACGTTGTAGCTGAACCCGCGCTGGTTGAACGTCTGGTTCATGCCGTTACCGAGGATCGTGTTCCGGGGCGACAGCGGTCTGTCCTCCCCGTACCCCTGGTCGAGGCTGCCGCTGTCACCGACCCAGGTGCCCTGACCGCTGGTGTTGCTGAAGTACCGGAGGTGGTGCGAGAGGTCGTCGGTGCCGTTGTTCGCGGAGGCGGTGAGGAGGTCCCGTGCCTCCGTGCGGAGTTTGTCCCGCACCTGCTCGTCGACCTGTCCGGCGCTGGTCGGCGTGAACACGAGCGCCTGCAGCGCGAACAGCACCGCCGACAGCACCACCACCGACGCGATGAACCCCTCGAGTGTGAACGCCTGCCCGCGGTCGTCCGCTCGTCGTGGAGTCGTTCCCGTCATTGTCACCAGATGCGCACCGTCAGTCTGCACGCCTGTCCCTGGAACCCCGGCTCCGAGGTGTCAGAGTCGATCGTCGGGTCACACTCCGGCACGCCCTCGATGACGACGATCCGCGACACCGTCGCCGCCGGCCGGCCACGGAACTCGTTTCCGGAGCCGAGGGTGGCACCGGACGGGAGACCGAGCACCGTGTCGTCGTCCGGCGGCATCGGCGTCACCGTGACGTTCACCTGTGAGGTCTCCGGCAGGTCGTACTCGTTCTGGAGATCCTCGCTCTCGCCCGGGGGGCCGCCGCTGGGGTTCGGCAGGATGGCGTCCTGGGCGCCCGTGGCGGTCATGTGGTTCGAGCGCCCGTCGATCGACCCCTGGTCGACGATGGCCGCCGCGGTGCGACTGGCCTGTGAGTCCAGTCCGGGCGCGATGGAGTCCTCGAACGGCGTGAAAAGCGTCGGGATGAACGCGAACACGAAGGCGATCGTCAGCAGGAACACGCTCGCGCCGATCGCGAAGTCCTGGACCGTCTGTCCGCGGTCACCGGCGTCCAGACGCGCCTCCGGGTGGGGGCTGGGCGCCGCGGGACCGCGGTCGGCGCGGGGACCGTCGGACGGCGTACCGTCGGGTCCCGTCTCGGGGGTGGCTGACACGGAGCGAGGACGCCCCCTGTCGGTCATCACACCACCACGAGCCAGGCGACCAGCGCGACGGTCATCAGGATGACCGCGTACTTCACGCCGCTGAGGATGTCGGCGTCACGCATGTACCCGGAGATGAACCCCGAGAGGATCGCCTGCAGCGTGACCGCGTGGAAGAACATCGTCCCCAGCAGGTCGGTGTTGATACCGCTGCCCAGGGAGGCGGCGCCCGCGCTGCCGCCACCGCTGCTGCCGCCGCCGCCGCTCCCGCCGCTCTCGACCAGTCCCGTCATCACGTCGAGGAACTGGGTCTTCAGGATCGCCATCACGGCAAGCAGCGTGAGGTAGGTCATGATGATGATGACGACCTGCATCCGCGTGCGGGACTTGCGCTCGCGGTCGATGTCGTCCTGGTTCTCCGAGGCCTGGGCGGCCGTCGACAGCACGTCGGTGATCTGACTGGAGGCCTCCTGGGCCTTCGAGATGAGCTTCACCGTCCGGGCGAGGCGGGGAAGGTGGTACTTGTTATTGAACTCCACCAGTGCCTCCCGCAGGCTCATCCCGTAGTTCACCTTCGCGTGGATCGAGTCGAACTCGCGGGCGAGCTTGCCCGAGGAGGTGTCCGAGACGGTGTCGATCGACTCGAGCAGCGTCTGCCCGGTGTCGTTGGCCGAGGAGAGCTTCCGGAGGTTGTCCGAGATGTCGCTGATGACGGCCTTGCGGGCGCGGACGTTCCACTCGTAGAACACCGCAAGCGGCAGCAGGACCACGTACACCGGCAGGTAGACGTACACGAACGTCCCCCACACCGGGCGCTGGAGCATCCCCGCGCTCTCGATTATCTTGTTGTTCTGGTCGTCGCGGGCCACCTCGTCGCTGGTGCAGGCCACCGTGTCCGAACTGGCGTCCGGGACGGCCTGACAGGTGCCGTCCCAGGCGGTCGGCACCTCCGGGCTGATGACCGCCATCACGATGATCACGAGCGCCATCGGCACCGTCAGCGCCAGCGTGTACAGCGGGTTGTCACGGAAGAAGACGTGGGGCTGGCGCAGCACGCGCATCGTCTCGTGGGTTCCCTCCTGGCTCTGGATGCGGTCGAACACGCTGTGTTCGCCGGTGAACTGCTCCACCAGCCCCAGGTTCAGCAGACTCGCGTCCTCAGCGCTCTCCAGCCAGTCACTCGAGTCACTGGGCCGCAGGTAGCCGTCACCGGGGTCGTCCTGCTTCACCGTCGAGATGAGCACCAGGAATCCGGCGCCGGTCAGCGGGATGAGCCCGTACACCGTCGCGTACAGCATCGTCGAACTGGCCTCGCCCAGCATCCGCATGATCACCAGGATGATGATCAGAAGCAGGGGGAACAGCGACAGCGTCATGTACATCTCCCCGAACAGCTCCAGGGTCTCCAGGGTCATCTCCTGTTCCTGCTTCGCGGTCCGCATGTGCTTCTGTTTCTTGTCGTCGAGAAACGCCTCCATGTTCCCACCGCTGTTGACGATGGAGAGCATGTCCGTGAGGAACTGCGACAGTTCGTCGCTCGGCGTCTCCAGGGCCTGGTTGCGGATGGCGGTCTTGTAGTCCGTGTCGAAGTACTCCGTCTCGTGGACGATCGACTGGAACTCCCGGGCGACCTCGCCGTAGGTGTCCTCGGCCTGGGCCATCGCCTCGAGGATCTCGAGCTGGTTCAGCCCACCCACCGAGAGGGCGTACATGAACGAGATGGCGTCCGGCAGCAGCATGTTGATCTCCCGCTTTCGCGCCGAGGCACGGGAGTACGGCACCGCGACCATCGCACCGAAGCCAAGCGCGAAGCCGATCGTCCCGAGGACCAGCCCGGTGATCAGCACCAGTGCCGGTATCTTCACCGCGTTGATAAAGTTCACCAGCGATTCGTTCTGGATCCCTTCGAGCAGGAGCGTCCCCTGGATGTCGAGGATCTGGGTGAACAGGACGACCCCGGCGAACATCCCGATCAGCCACAGCGCCAGGCCGGTGACGACGCCGATGCCGAGCGCCCGCGAGAGGTACATCTCGACGGTGTGGGACATCCGGGCCTGCTTCAGCTTGTTCTCGATACCGACGACGAGTTCGCTGTCGTCGCTGAACAGCCGCTCGTACAGCGGGTAGAAGAAGTTCGCGAGCTGGTCGCTGCCGCCGCCGACGCCACCGGAGAGGCTCCCGGCCGTGTCCGTGCTCATCTATCACTCACCCTCGCCGAAGATCGACCCCTCGTCGTCGTCATCGTCCTCGGAGTCGCCGAAGATCGACCCCTCGTCGTCGTCGAAGATCGACTCGTCGTCGTCGTCGAACAGCGAGACGTCGTCGTCGGCGGTGTCGCCGCCGAAGATGGACTCCATGTCGTCGTCCGTGTCGGCGCCCGCGGACCCCGATTCGGACCCGGAGCCGGACTCGCGGCCCGACGACGAGCCGTCGTCGCCCCAGATCGGGCCGTCGCCGTCGTCCTCTGCCTCGGTCTCGCCGCTCGAGTCCTCGTACACGAAGTCGTCGTCGACCCACTCGGGTGACTCCTCGCTGCCCTCACCGCCCGCGAGGTCCTCGATGTCCGAAGCCTCGGCACCGAAGTCGAGGTCGTCCTCCTGGACGTCGCCGCCGAACTCGAACTCCTCGGTGCCACCGCCCGCGTCGGCGCTCGACGCGGAGGCGGCGGGCGCCGGGGCGGCGGTGTCCTCCTCGGCCATTCCCTCCAGGGCACCACCGAGACCGGTTGGCATGCGACCCTTGCGCTCGTTGAGGATGCGCTCGTCGGCCTCCTCGAGGATCTGGGTGGCCTTGTTCGCGGTCTCCTCGCCGGGCGTCGGCCGCGGGACGAGCGCCTCCTTCTCGGGGTCGACCTGGATGTCGACGGACTCCATCTCGCGGAGGTCGTCGAGCGTGTCCAGCAGGGCGTCGTTCGCGATCAGCGTCAGCACCGTGTCGGGGTCGTTGATGAACGCCTGGATCGTCGCCGCGACGCGGGTGTAGTCACTGACCTCGTTCTCGATGAGGTAGGCGATGATCGTCTTGCGCTTGAAGATCTCCTCCTCCAGACGGCGCTGGTCCCAGCCGCGGTCGAACTTGATCTCGTCCAGGGTGTTCGAGTCACCCATCTTGATGAACTGGTCCGTCTCCGCCTGCCACTGGTACACGTCCTGGACGTTGATCTCGTCGTTCTCGGCGTCGTAGTGGTTGACCTCGGTGAGGTTCTTGTTGCGACGGACCTTCTTGCCCTCGACCCGTGTCTGGGTCTGGATCGACACCAGATCCAGGGCGGTGAACATCGTCTTCGAGACGTTGATC
>CAYODS010000007.1:23897-47686 GCA_964402765.1 uncultured Halobacteriales archaeon | reverse complement strand
TCCACACGGGCCGGTTGACCACCGCATCGGGGTGGGGGTGTCCGGCGTGGTCGCGCCGACGTCGTCGACGACGAGCTCGGCGAGGGGTCCACCGGGGAGACGACGGCCTCCAAGAGCGCAACGACGACGCCGTCGACGGCGAAACCGTGCGTACAGAACCCTCGAATACACATCTAATCGTCTCGTGTGGGACTACGTCGGCGTCGCTGCCGAGCGGCTGACCCGACTACGCCGCCGATATACGTTATCTAATATAAAACACCATATCATTAATTCGGACGGTCGCGGCCCGCGAAGTACCACCTGTCGTATGATTTCAGGCGTCTTCAGCAAGGTTGGTGACCGTCAGCGCGTCTTCGAGCGCGTCGATCTCGAAGTCGCTGTCCGCGACGACGTACTCGTCGCCGGTCGAGCGGGCGGTGGCGGCGATCATCGCGTCGCGGACGGACAGTCGGTCGCCGTCCTGGGCGGCCTCGTGCTGGAGTTGTGCGGTCTCGATGGCGAGGCCCTCGTTGAACTCTATCGCTCGGACACCCCCGAACCGTTGCCGTTCCTCGCGGGCGTCGAACCCGGGTCGCCCTGCGCGGCCGTTCAGTACCTCGAACACGCAGACGGTCGAGGTCAGCCAGAGTTCGTCCTCGTCCAGATAGTCGATGACGCGGTCGGTCCCTCGCAGGTACTCGATGATGGTCGAACTGTCGAGGAAGGTCATCGCCAGTCGTCCCGCGCCTCCCTGATGGCCTCCTTGGCCCGGTCGGCCTCCTCGTCGGTCCAGGCGCCTGCCTCGATGGGCTCCTCGGAGGAGGTAACACGGGTGAGGAACTCGTCCCAGGTTTCGCCGTCACGCTTCAACCGGTCCAGGCGCTCCTTGGTCGCCTCGTCGACGGGGATTGACGTCCGGCTCACGTGAATTCAATACGAATTCACCGCGTGTATGCGTTTCGCCAAGCGGGGCGGTCGACGCAACGGGAGCACGGAAGTCCTGTGAACCGGTTCACCACACGGGTCGCCGGGTGTGAACCACCACTGCCCACGGGGGTCGGCAGGGGTCGAACAGGGACACTCACCAGTACCGAAACCACGAGAAGACGGACTACTGCAACGCTACTTGTAGACAACTACAACGGCGGTGGGACTCCGCGGTCGAAGAGACCCGTCATCGTCCCCCTCCCTCCGCCGTCCGTGTGGTGAACTGGTTCACACCGTCCTCGGCTCTGTGAGCCGCTTCGACGTCGACGAACAGGCCGCGAACATCGTCGTCGATCTGGAGGTCGCCGTACTGGTCGACGTCCGTGCGGTCGAGGACGTACCCATACTCCTCGGGCAACTCCTCGACGAGGTCGTAGGCGTACCGACGGGAGACGCCGGTTGCACCCATGATGTCTTGGATGTCGAGCTTCGCCCCGCGCTGGTCGTCGCGGAGGTTGTCGGCGAACTCGACGAGTTCGGCGACGCGGGCGTCCTTGCCCTCGCTCCGCTGTTGCCCTTCGAGGACGGCCACGCGGTCCTCCAGGTCGGCGACGCGCTCGCGCAGGGCCTCGTTCTCCTCTTCGAGGTCGGTCACGCGCTTGCGGACGAGCGCGAGTTCACGATTGAGGTGGTCGCGGGCCTCACTGAGTTCTTCGTCGAGTTCGTCGAGGCGACCGCGAGCGTTCCCGGGGACCTTCATGTGAGGACCACCTCGGCGACGTCGCGGAAGCACCGACAGCGGGGACACTCGACGCGGGCGCCGTCGATGTCGCAGGCAGGGATGAGCGTTCCGCAGGCGGGACAGACGCCGGGCGAGCGGGTGCGTTTCACGCTCTCGGTCACACGCGCTCACCTCCGTACTCGGTGACGACCTTGTTCCACGGGACGCGAGCGCGACGGCCCTTGTCCCGGTGGTCGACGGCCTCCCAGCGCCCTTCGAGGTGGGAGCGGATCGCCGGCGGCGAGCGTTCCTCTAGGTGGAGGACCCGCAGCGGATCGGCGTCGTAGACGACCAGGAGGTAGACGCCGCCGTGGTCGAGGAGGTCCGCCAGGGGCTCCTCCCAGAAGGTGAGCCGGCCACGCCGCGCCTCGGAGCGGAGCCGGTGCATGGCGCCCTTGACCTGGATGCGGGTGCCGTTGCACCCGACGAGGTCGGCGACGGCGTCGTCGACGTGCTCGAAGCCGGTGGCGTCGGCGAGGGTGCGCTCGATGCGGCGGCCGACGGTGGTCTCGGCGGCGCGGCTCACGACGACCGCCTCCAGAGGGGCGACTGGTCGCGGAGACCGTCGAGGGTGAGCCAGACGGCGCCGTGCCAGCAGACGCCGAGCACGAACGCGAGGGCGACGAGCGCGGGCGTGTTCCCGCACGTCATGGCCCGCTCACCCCGACCGTACCGGCGAGCATGGCGCCGCAGCGCCCACAGTGGACGTTGCCGGCGTCGTCGACCTGGCGGACGGGCGGCCCGTCACAGCGGCACTCGTCGGCGCTCACGGGCGACACCTCCCGCCATCGCGGGCTGGGCAGTCCCGTTTCGGCGTGCCGCCACAGTAATCACAGACGACGGACACGTCGGCGCCGTCGGGAGAGACTGAACCTCGGCGGTCCCATCTCCTGAGGTCGAACGGAGTGAGACCGAAGACGTGGGACGACGGAGACGAGCGCAGCGAGTCTCCGACAGTCCCACTCTCTCGACGAACGGAGTGAGGAGACAGCGTTGGGGGCGAGAGGACGGGGACGGCGTGTGGACGGAACCGGGGCCGACTCGCCCCGACCAGGCCGGAACGGCGCCACTCTCCGGCGGACCTGCCGGGAAGTGGGGCGACTGTCGTCAGGTGAGCCACCGTTACTTAGATCCGTGTCCACGAGTGGTCGTATGCGAATCTACACGGACGGTGACAAGTCGCACCGCGAGCGGGACATCCGGGACACTGCCGAGCACTTCGACACGAGCAAGACGGGCGCGATAATGCAGTGCGTGCGGTTCGCCCCGGCGTTGGACGACGCCGTCGCCCACGTCCTCGCCCGAGACGACCTGACTCTGGAACAGAACCGAGAGATAGCCGACACGCTGTCCGTCGGCGGGCGACGGTACAAGATCAGCCAGTCCGTCGAGCGAGAGTAGCCGGGCGGTTCCAGGCGCCGATGTGTCGGATTCCCCGGGGAGTCCGACACGCCCAGGTCTCGCTGTGTACGAAGTATACAAGTGCCTACTGGCGTAATGTGGGGGTAACGGCGAACTCATGTCCACGAAGACAGTTCGACTGAAGGAGGACGTGTACGAGCGCATCAAGACCAAGAAACGCGAGGAGGAGACGTTCAGCGAGGCCATCGACCGGCTCACGCGGGACGCCAGCCTACTCGACTTGGGGGACTCCGAAGAGGGACACACCCCTGACCGGCAGGAGAAGATGCTGAGACTCGTCGAAGAAACCGAAGAGCAGGGCGAGGCGAAACTCGACGAGCAGTTGGGCATCGATGATTCTTGATACGAATTTCCTCATCGCGCTGGACAACCGTGACCCGTCGGCCCGACAGAAGGCCAAACAGATAGAACGTCAGAACCGCCCGAGAAAAGTTCCGGATGTCGTCGTTGCGGAGCTGTGGGTCAGTGTTGGATACGGTGCGACACCGACGAAGAACCGGCGCAATCTGCGGCAGGTGTTGCGGAACCTGGGTCGTGCGGACCTGACCAGGCGCATCGCTAAGTTGGGTGGCAAAATACAGGGTGAGGCGAAGGACAACGACCCGAATAATTCGGGTGTAGGGTTAGCGAACGCCCTCATCGCGGCGACCGCAATCGAACTCAACGAGCCGGTAGTCACGAACAACACGACGGACTTCGTGAGTCGGATACAGCAGAACCTCGGGTACAGTGGCCTCGACGTGGAGACGTACTGACGGCGCGTGTACGGTGTCTACTCTTCGCCAGCCAGGTGCTCGAGCGCGGCGTGGGCGACCCGCCCGGCGGCGAACCCGCCGACGAGGTGGTGTCACCCGCTGACTCGACGCGAACGACTCGACGGGCACGCCGGAGAGGGGGCTATCGTCGCTCACGGTTTCCCCCCGGAACGCGAGAATCCCGTGCTCGCCGTCCCGGTACGCCCCGAGGGAGTCCTCGTCGGTGATACCGTGGTTCTCGCGGAACAGCCGCGCCAGCGCCCCCGTAGTTCTCGTCCTCGTGGCATTCACGGTGGGGCGGTCGCTTATTAATCTCTGGCACGGAGCGCAGCGAGCGGTGGGCGGTCCGGTGTCACGCGGCGAGACGGTCCCGGACCGTGACCTACCGGCAGTCAACACACATGGTATCCAGCACGGTACTGAAGGCGGGCGCCGTCGGCGTCGGCGTGGTCCTCCTCCTCGGGTTGTTGACGATCCCGCTGTGGACCCACACGACGCCGGAGGGACACGTCGGCGTCCAGAAGGACTGGGGAGCAGTCACGGGCAACACGTACGAGCCCGGCTTTCACGTCGTCGCGCCGATCTCCGAGGGCGTCCAGGACGTCGAGGTCCGGCCACGGACGTACACGATGACCCAGGACGTCGGCGAGGGTGACCGCAACGACGCGGACGCCATCACGGTGAAGACGATAAACGGCTCGACGGTGGCGGTGGACATCACGGTGCGGTACAGGATCGACTCCTCACAGGCCGAGGCCTTCGTCGAGGAGTGGAACAACGCCGAGCAGATGGAGCAACGCCTCATCCGGCCGACGATCCGCTCGCAGTTGCGTGACGAGGCGTCCAGTCTCCAGACCACGGGGACGGACGCGATCTACACCCAGGACGGGCGCGAGGCGCTGGCGTCGACCGCACGCGAGGCGCTCCAGAACGAGTTCTCCGACCAGCCGATCGTCCTCGAGGCGGTCCAGGTCCGCAACATCGACCTCCCGGACGAGATCGACCAGACGCTCGACCAGAAGGAACAGGCCAAACAGCAGGTCCAGGTCGAGCGCGAGCGGGTCAAACAGGAGGAGGCCCGCGCCGAACAGCAGATCGTCCAGGCAGAGGCCGACGCCCGCGCGACGGAGATCCGGGCGGAGGCGATCCGGGAGAACCCGGTCATCCTCCAGGACCGCTACATCGAGGCGCTGCGGCAGGGGTCGGTGTTCGTCGTCGGCGGTGGCAACGGGAGCAGTCCGCCGATCATCGTTGACGGGATAGACGCCGCCCGGACGGGCAGCGTCGGGGGCACCGGCGTCGGCGTCAACGGCACGGCGACCGACCCGCCGGCGGCCGGTGAGGAGACCGGAGGGGACTGATGGTCGTCCGACTGCTTCCGTTCGCGCTGGTCGGGTTGCTCGTCGTCGGGTTCGTCACCTACCTGGCCTACCGGTACTTCGACCGGCGGGCACGCGAGCGGGCGGAGCGTCGGAAGCGCAAGATGGAACTGAAGGAGAAGGAGATGGAGCAGGTGGACGAACTCGTCGAGGTGGCCGAGACCGAGCGGTACGAACTCGACGACGAGCGGGAGTAGCGTCCGTCGCGTCGTCTCACCGGCGACCGGTCTCCTCGACGGTCACCTCGAACGGGCCGGTGCCCGCCCAGGTGCTCACGCCGATCCCGAGTTCTCCGCCCGACCCGACGCCGTCCAGCACCACGCGCTCGCTGCTGTCCTGCGTGGTCGAGGCGCGGTCGGCGTCCAGCGGGCCGGCCGGTCGCCCGTCGGTCGTCACGTGCAGGTCGAAGTCGGCGTCGGCGGGCCCCGACAGCGTGACCGTCACCGAGCAGGGGTCCCCGTGGACGGCGTACTCGAAGCGGGCCACCTCGTCGATCCGGTCGAGCGAGCCACGCATCGCGTCGGTGTGCGTGACGAGCGTGCACCCGTCGCCGTCGCCCGGGACGCCGCCGTCCGGTGGGTCCGCGGGTGGCGCTCCGCCGGGCGGGGCGGGCGGCCCGCCGCCGTCGCCGTCCGCCCCGTGCTCCTCGACGGTCACCTCGAATGCGCCGCCGCCGGCGTAGGCGTCGACCAGAACGCCCAGCGTCTCCGACGCCTCGACCGTGAGTGACTCGTCGGGCCCGAACGACCACGACCGCCGGTCGTAGTCGGCGGGCGTCGGCGTGCGACCGTCGACGGTGACGTACAGGTCCGTGTCCGCGCCGTCGGGCCCGTCGAGTGACAGGTCGACCGCACACTCCAGCCCCGTTGTCTCGTACTCGCCGACCCACCGCCCGCCGTCCTCGATCCTGCCAGACAGCGTCGTCCGCCGGACGCCTCCACAGTTCCCGGCACCGCTGCCCGCGCCGCCGTCGCCGTCGCCGGCCCCCGGTGAACCGGGCGGGTCGCCCCCGCCCGGGTCGTCGCCCTCGCCGCCGTCGCCGGGGTCGCCGACCGTCGTCTCCCCGCCGTCACCCCCCTCCTCGGTGACGGTGACCGTCGTGGAGGCGGTGTCGCGGAGACCGTACTCGTCCTCGACCGTGAGTTCGAGGGTGTACTCGCCGGTCGTCCCGTAGGCGTGTTCCTCGACCTGGCCGCGCTCGGTCGTGCCGTCCCCGAACGTCCAGCCGTAGTAGGTCACCTCGCCGGTGTCGTCGCCCGTCTGGCCCGCGTCCACCTCGACGGACTCGCCGACGGCCGGTTCGGTCGTGGAGAGGGTGAACGCCGCCGACGGCGGCCGGTTCTCCCGCACCGTGACCGTCGTCGTCGCGCGGTCGGTCCCGCCGTCGTCGTCGGTGACGGTGAGCGTGACGGTGTACTCGCCGGGCCCGTCGTAGGAGTGGTCCACGAACGGTCCCTCGGCGGTCGTGCCGTCGCCGAACTCCCACTCGTAGGTCGCGATCGAGCCGTCCGGGTCCTCCGAGAAGCGGCCCCGGAACGTGATCTCCTGGTCGACGACGACCGACGGGGCACGGGGCGTGAGCGTCGCCGTGGGCGTCTCGTTGCCCCGGACCGTCAGCGTCCGCCGCCGGGTGTCGGTGTTCAGCGCGTCGTCGGTGACGGTCAGCGCGACGGCGTACTCGCCCGGGTCGGTGTAGGTGTGGGTCGTCCGCTCGCCGAACCCAACGGTGCCGTCGCCGAACGCCCACTCGTAGGTGAGCGACCCGCCCTCCGGGTCCGCGGAGTCCGTGGCGTCGAACGCGACGGGGGCGCCGGGGTCGGGGTGGTCGTCTCCGACGGTGAACGCCGCCGTCGGCGGGAAGTCTGCGGGCGCGCGCTCGACGACTGCGGCGGCGTCGACGCGACCGTACCCCTGTTGCTCGCCGGGCAGACCGGCGTCGACGGCGGTCCCCCTCAAGAGTGCCCGGAGGTCGGCGGGCCCGCGCTCGGGGTGGGCGGTCGTCCCCAGGGCGGCGACCCCGGAGACGACGGGACAGGCCATCGAGGTCCCGGAGAGTCTCGCGTAGGGCCGGCCCGGTTCGGTCCACGTCGACAGCACGTCGACGCCGGGGGCGACGAGTTCGAGGTTCGGCCCGTACTGGCTGAACCGGGCGCGGTCGCCGTCCGCCTCCAGGGCGCCGACGGCGACGCACTCCTCGAACCGCGCGGGGTAACTCACCTGGTCGATCCCGCTGTTTCCGGCCGCCGCTACCGGCAGCGCGCCGTTGTCGACCGCGTAGGAGACCGCCGCCTTCATCGTCCGGTTGCGCCCGCCCCCGCCCAGCGAGAGGTTGATCACGTCCGCCCCCTGGTCGGTCGCCCACTGGACGGCGTCGGCGATGTCCGAGAAGTTCCCGGTGCCGTCCGAGGCGAGCGCCCGGCAGGACAGCAGGCGAGCGTCGCTGATCCCGGCCACGCCCTCGGCGTTGTCCGTCGTCGCCGCCGCGATCCCGGCGACGTGGGTGCCGTGGTACTCCTCCTGGCGGTCCTCCGGGTAGGGGTCGTCGTCGCCGTCGACGAAGTCCCGCCCCTTCTGGACGCCGAAGCGGTCCCGCAGGTCGGGGTGATCGTACAGCACGCCGCCGTCGACGACCGCTATCGTCGCGCCCTCGCCGTGGGTCCGCTCCCACGCCGCCGGCGCGTTCACCGCCTGGGGGGCGTACTGCTCCTCGAACCGGGGGTCGGTCACCGTCGTCCCGACGCCGTCTGGCGGCCACCCGCCGGGGTACTCGTCGTCCCCCCGCGGGTCGTCTCCTGCCCCGTCGGGGTCGCCCCCGTCCCCGTCCTCGCGGCCGGCGTCGGGGACGGGCGTCACGAACGCCTGCACCTCGCCGTCGTGTTCCGTGTAGCGCACGCCCTCGATTCCCGCGACCGACGCCTCGACGCGGAGTCGCTCGTACTCGCTGTCGGCGTCGAGAGCGACGAGCAGGTAGCCCAGCGTCTCGTTGCGCCGGAGCACCCGCGCGCACGGCGGCAGCGACGCCTCGACGCTCTCGAACTCGGCGGCGGCGGACACCCCCACCAGCAGTCGCTCGCCAGTCGCTCCGGTGGACCTCCCGGCAGCGGTCCCGCACAGGGCGACGCCAACCCCGGCCCCCGCCGCTCGCAGGAACGACCGCCGACCGACGCCGTCCATGTCGGCGTCACACACTCTCGACCGTCTCAAAAGCGGTTCGGTTCCGTCCGCCCGGCTCGACCGCTCTCCACGTATTTTGGGCCGAACGAAAGAATACCTCCAACGCCCCATAGAATTAAGTTTATGCGGTTCAGTATCTTATGAAAAGAGATGGCTACCTCAAGTGAGACGCGATCCGGGCGGGCGGTGACCGACCTGCTCCCGGCGGGGGTTCCCCGGGCGGGCGCGAGCGTGCTGTTCGCGGCGCCGACGCCGTCGGTACTGGGTGCCCTGCCCTGGCGGGTGCTCTCGGGGCGGGTCGCCGCCGACGACGCGGTGGTCGCCGCCTCGACGCGGCGGGCGGCGCCGGCGGTCGAGCGGTCGCTGGCCGCCGTGGACCTCTCGGGGCCGGTGGGGACGATCGACTGCACGCCCGAGCGGGAGGTCGCCCATGACGACCCCCGGCGGCTCAGGTGGGCGGTGCGCTCTCCCGCCGACCTCACCGGCACCAGCATCGCCGTCGAGAAGTGTGTCGACAGACTCGACGCGGCGGACCCCGACGCAGTGCACCTGTTCTACGACTCGCTGTCGACGCCGGTGAACGCCCTCGACACGGAGACGGTGGTGCGGTTCGTCGACCACGCCGGTCGCTCTCTCGTGTCGGGCGTGGCCTTCTACGTGGCGTACACGAGCGCCCTCGACCGCCGGCAACTCGCCTGCCTGCGGACGGTGATGGACGCCGCCGTCGACGTGCGCGAGCGGGAGGGCCGCCGCGAGGTCCGCTGCCGGCGCGTGCGCGGCGCTCCCGAGGGCTGGACGCCGATCGCCCCCGCGGAGACCGGCCCGAACGTCGCTCCCTCCGACTGACCGCCCGTCACGGGTCGCACCCATCGGGCCCGGGGCCGTGGTGGTCGCCCGGACGGCTCACACACCGACAGCAGGAGTAAGTCACCGGCGGCGCACCCGCGGGTGTGTTCCCGACGACGCTTGAGACCGAGCGGCTCTCCCGGGAGACCGTCGACCTGCGAACGTACCACGAGCACTGCTCGCCCGACGCCGAGGCCATCGAGGCGGTCACCCGGTACCTCCCGTGGAACCCCAACGAGACCCTGGGGGACACCCGCGAGTACCTCGAACGGATGGAACGCGAGTGGGAGGCGGGCGAGCGCGCGGAGTACGTGATCCGGCCGACGACCGGGGACGGCGCCGGCGAGATCGCCGGTAGCGCCGGGCTGATCTGCGAGTGGGAGAAGGACCTCGCAAAACTGGCGATCTGGCTGCGACGGCGCTTCTGGGGCCAGGGCTACTCCGGTGAGCGTGCCGACGCCCTCCTGCGGGTGGCGAGCACTTCGGCGTCGGCGTCGTGGCGATCCCGCTGCACGCCGAGAACGACCGCTCGTACCGCGCGGTCGAGAGGTACGTCGAGCGCCACGGCGGGCGCTACGAGGGGCGGCTTCGCAACCACGCCGGGCGGTACGACGGCCCCACCGACCACCACCGCTTCTCGATCAGCCAGGCGGAGTACCGAGCCGCCGCGGACACCGACGCGAACGCGGCCAGGGACGCGGGAGCGGACACCGACGCGAACGCGGAGGACTGACCGCCGGGGCGCAACCGCCTTGTCGCTGGCCCTCGCAGCGTCCGTATGGACGATCAGAGCCCCGACACACCGGACGGACCGGGTCGGGTCCGGGTCAGTACCGGTGCCCGCGTGCATTTCGGGTTCGGCAACCTCTCGCTGGCCCGTCGGCGCCTGTACGGCGGAGTGGGGGCCGGCCTCGCGGCCCCCGGCGCGACGGTCGAGGTGACGCCCGCCGCCGAGGTACGGGCACCCGGCGTCGTCAGGGAGGCCGCCGAGCGAGCCGTCAAGCAGTTGGGCGTCGAGGGCGCCGCCGTCGAGGTGGTGGAGACGCTGCCCCGCCACGTCGGCCTTGGCAGCGGCACCCAGCACGCCCTCGCGGTCTACACGGGCGTGGCGGCCGCTCACGGGATCGATCCGGACCCACGGGCCGCGGCGCCGGCGCTGGGTCGGGGCGGGCGCAGCGGCGTCGGTGTCGCCGTCTTCGGGGACGGCGGCGTCGTGCTCGACGCCGGCCACCCGGCGTCGCGGTTCACCGCCGACCCACCGCCCGTCGGCGAGTGGACGGTCCCGGCCCCGGTCGCGCGCCACCGGCCGCCGGACGACTGGCGCGTGTTGCTCGTGACGCCCGACGTGGAACCGGGACGGTCGGGCGGCGAGGAGGACGCCGCCGTGCGTTCGACCGTCGAGAGCGCGGACGCTGGCGTGGCCGACCGGATAGCCGGTGTGCTCACCAGGCGACTGCTGCCCGCGGTCGTCGAGGGCGACCTCGCGGCGTTCGGCGACGCGGTCGAGACGGTCTCACGGCTCAACGGCGCGTGGTTCGCCGACCAGCAGGGTGGGGTGTACCGTCCGGCGGTCGCGCCCGTCGTGGAGACGCTGTCAGACGCCCCCGCGATCGAGGGCGCCGGCCAGTCCTCCTGGGGACCGACTGCGTTCGGGATCACCGCCGCCGACCGCGCGGTCCGTGCCCGCGAGGCGGGGCAGCGGGCGCTGTCGGCCGCCGACGCCGACGGCACCGTCCACGTGGTGTCGTTCGCCGACCGCGGGGCGCGGGTCGAGTCCGTCGACGGGGACGCCACAACGCACTAGTGGCTGGTCCCGCACCCGGTGGTATGGAGCGGATTCCGTTCGGCGTCTCCCGGCTGGACGAGATGATTAACGGGGGTGCGCCCCGCGGCAGTACGGTGCTTCTGTCCGGCGAGTTGGGCGCCGGCGCCAGGGAGTTCCTCTACACGAGCGCGGCCATGAACGGGCTGGCGCGGGCCGACGAGGACGCCTTCGACCTGTACTACGGTGACACCCAGCCGGAGTCGACGCTGCCGAGTGAGGTACACTACGTCTCGTTCACCGCCGGCGAGTCGGAGATCGTCGGCGAGATGAGCTTCGCGATGAACGACGACCTCGTGGAGACGGCGGTCGACGCCGTCTCCTTCGCGGACTTCTCCCCGGAGTACTTCCAGATGAGCAAGGTGCCGACGGACTGGTACTCCACGCGGACCAGTTCGATCGCCTCGCTGGGCGAGCGCCACGACCGCCGGGACATCCTCGACGCCGTGGGCGACTACCTCTCGGACCACGGCGACGACAGTCTCGTGCTGATCGACTCCGTCACCGATCTGGTCTCGGCGGCGAGTTCGAACATGAACTGGGACGAGATCACGCTCCTGATAAAGGGGCTGACGAAGGCGTCCCGTCGCTGGGGTGGGCTCGTGCTGTTGCTGGCGAACGAGGAGACGATGTCGGCCGAGAACATGGGCCGGGTGATGGAGGCGTGTGACGGCACCTTCTCGTTCACCTGGGAGTCCGGCGGGAGCGAGCGCTCCCGGGCGATGTTCGTCCGGCAGTTCCGTGGCGTCCTCTCGCAACTGGAGGACGACAACATCGTCCGCTTCGAGACGGAGATCCACGACGGCGGGTTCGACATCAGCAACGTCCGGAAGATCCGCTGACGCCGGCGGCGGTGCCGGCCCGCCCGGACCGCAACAAGGCTTAAGCCCGCACCGACGGAAGTGCGACCGAATGGCTGGAGAGCGACCGGACGCGGCGGACTCGGAGACCGACTCCAGCCGCGTGGCCCGGTCCGGTGCGACCGACGACCCGGCCGTGTCGACCGACGGCGGCGAGTCGGTGACTGTACAGGTCCCGGACGACCTCGGCGCCTGGCTGGAGGACCAGGTCGCCGACGACCCGGACCGCGACCGTGGTGACGTGTTGCGGGACCTGGCCGCCGCGTACCGCCAGGTCGACACAGACGGCGACGCGGTGCCCGCGCCAGTCGACGAGCGACTCGACGCACAGCGCGAGGAGTACGTCGAACTCGTCGAGGACGTCCGCGAGCGCGTCGTCGAGGTCGCCCGCGAGATGGACGACCTGGCGCCCGCGGACCACGACCACCCCGACCTCCCGGACGAGGACCGCGTCGAGAGCCTCGCCGCCGACCTCGCGGACCTGGAGTCGACGGTCGAGGACGGCTTCGAGAACTACGAGACGGTCCTCGAGGAGTTGACCGAGGCGGTCGACGAACTGAGCGAGCGGATGGACACCCTCGCCGCCCGGGTCGTCGACCGCGGCGGCGGTGAGGCGGTCCGTGACCTCCGTCGCACCGCCAACCAGGCCGGCGTCCGCACCGCCACCTGCGAGGACTGTGGTGCCAGCGTCGACGTCGGCCTGTTGACCGACCCCGAGTGTCCACACTGCCGGAGCCAGTTCGTCGACGTCGACGCCGACAGCGGCATCCTCGGGTCGCCGACGCTTCTGGTCGGCTCCCCGCCCGCCCTGGCCGGACCCGAGGAGGGTGATCCCGATGAGTGACCCCGACGACACCGGCGACCGCGACGACCCACTGGTCGACGCCGCCGGTGAACGCCAGGCCACGGACGACGCCGACGACGGCGACGGAACGGCCCCCGAGGCGGCGCCGCTGTCGGACCTCGCGGGCGACCTCTCGGAGGGTGACCTCGCGGCCACGGAGGAGGACCTGTTCGAGCAGAAGCAGACCCCGGAGATAGACCGCGAGGCGCTGTGGCGACAGGTGGCCGACGAGGAGACCGCCGAGCGCGCCATCGAGGAGATGGACATCGACGCCGACGACCCCCAGGTGGAGACGCCCGCGTCCCCCGAGCGCGAGGGCGTCGAGCGCGTCGTCGAGAAGTCCGCCTACTGTCACGCCTGCCCGCACTTCTCCAGTCCGCCGGACGTGCGCTGCACCCACGAGGGCACCGAGATCCTCGAGGCGGTCGACATGGAGCACTTCCGCGTGGTCGACTGCCCCATCGTCCAGGAGAACGAGGAACTGGAGCAGTTCTAGGCGGGCGACTTTTGCCGTCCCGGCCCCGATCGGAGGGGTACGGATGCAGTTCTGTGAGGACTGCGGGTCGATGATGACCCCCGACAACGGCGAGATGGTGTGTTCGGCCTGCGGCGCGACCGCCGACCAGGACGACGAGCGGGCCGCGGAGTTCGTCAGCACCGACGAGCAGACCTTCGACGACGTGATCGAGGCCGACGAGGACGCCAACTTCGAGGGCAAACCCACGGCGACCGACGTTCACTGTGACGAGTGCGGGCACGGGGAGGCGTGGTACACGATCAAACAGACCGCCTCTGCCGACGAACCGCCGACGCGCTTTTTCAAGTGCAAGGACTGCGGCCACCGCTGGCGGGAGTACAACTGAGCGTCCCCCGGCGACTGGTCCCACCTCCCGGGGAGTCGGCCGTCGTCTCAGCCGTCCCGGAGCGCGTCGAGAACGTCGACGGAGCCGGTGACGATGACGGGCGTGCGTCCGGTCCGGCGTTCGAGGACCGCGACCGCGTGGACCAGGTCGCGGTGTCGTGGCCCGACCTCCCGCCCCCACTGTGACCGGACGGCGGTGTCGAGACGACCGGCGAGTTCGACGGCGTCGTTCGACCCGGTCGCCCGGTGGACCGCCCGCAGCGCCCGCTGTCCCGCGAAGGAGGCGAATCCCACCGGCAGCAGCAGCGCGAGCGGCGGGAGGGAGAACTCCTCGTCGTCGACCTCGTCCAGCCAGTCGAAGTCGTCGCGGACCACCTCGTACTCGACGTGGCGCTCGGCCAGGATCGCCGTCAGCCGGTCGACGTTCCGGTCGAGGTCGCCGAAGAGGTCCGCCAAGCCCTCGCGGATCTCCGCGACCTGCTCGTCGGTCATCCCGGAGTCGCCGGGCAGCCCCTCGAGCGAGGCGCCGGCGGAGAACATCCCCTCCGGGTCGATGGCGTGCAGCACCGCCGGCCGTCCGTCCCGGGTCCTCTCGACCACCCGACGGGCGTCGCGCTCGTCCATCCTCCGCCAGTCGAGCCAGACGTACTCGTACTCCATCCTCCTCGTCTCGGCGTCAGTGAAATAAATCGCTTCGCCATCCCGCGGGCCAGTCGTGGCGTCGCTCGCGCCGCGGCGTGACTGCCCCCGGTGGGTGTCCGGTCGTCTGCGGCAGGTGGGCGCCCGGTGCGGACCCCGACGGGAGTGCCAGTCAGCCGCCGTCCTCGGTCGGCCCGACGACCTGTCCCTCGACGGTGGCGCTGTCGGCGATCGAGATCGTGCCCCCGTCGGTGACGACCTGTCCCCGGACCGTCGCGTCGGCCCTAACATCGATATCACCGCCGCCGGTTATCTGTCCGCCGACGGTCGCGCCCTCGCCGACCGTGACGGTGCCGCCGGTCGCGGTCAGTTGTGCGCCGACCTCGGCGCCCGCACGGACGATCAGGTCGCCGCCAGCGGCGATCACCTGCCCGTTCACGACGGCGTCCTCGCCGATCGTCACCGCGCCGGGTGCCTGGACCGTCCCGTCGACGGTCACCCCCGACTCGACCAGTAGCGGCGCGTCGGTCTCCTCGACGGGGCCGTCCCGGTCCTCCGAGACGACGACCGCGAAGTCACCGCCGCTGCCGCCGTCGCCGCCGTCACCACCGTCGTCCCCGCCCCCGCCGCCCCCGCCGAGGAGGGCCGTACAACCGGCGGTGGTCGCCAGCGTCGCGCTGCCCGTCACTGCCAGTACCCGCCGTCGTGTCTGCCCGGTCGGCATCGGTCCACCTCTTACCGAGTCGCAAGGAAAAAATCTTTTCGGGGAGGCCTCCCGCTGAACGAGGGCGGGTGAGGACGCCGCGGGGCTGAAACGACTAAGGTCACGTCGGCACACGCCCGGGTATGGAGGTTCCCGAGGACCGCCCGGAGGAGTGTCCGGTGTGTGCGTCGTCGTACGAGTCGGTCTCGGCGCACCGCGAGGGGCTGATGGTGAACCTGCTGGAGAACGAGCGCTACCGACGGGTGTGCTTCGAACCGGTCGAGGGGCCGCGGGTGCGCTTCTACCACCACACCCACGACCAGGCGTAGCAGCGGCGTCGACCCGCCGCCTCGCCCGGAGCGTTATCAGATCGAATGACCGTGTGTGACTCTTATGTCGGCCGCGTCGGCACCCCGAGGTGTGCCACGGCAACTCAGCGGCCAGGTTCGGTACGAGGAGCGCGACGGCGTCGGCGTCTGGACGGTGACGGACCTGAACGAGGCGATCCGGACGGGTGAACTGGACGACGGCGAGGAGCACTTCAGGCGGGTGGCCGGCCAGCCGTCGATGTCGGCGTGCGTGGTCGTGCTGGAGGAGACGGCGGACCTCGACCCGGCGACGCTGGACCACGTCCGGACGCAGTGGACCGAGTTGGCCGAGGAGACCGGGATCGCCGCGACGGCGTACGTCTCCGACGGCCTGGCGAAACTGGCGGTCAGCCAGAAGAACCAGGCCGACATCGACACCGCCGGGTTCGGTGACGTCGACGAGGCGGTGAAGTGGGCGACTGCGTACCAGTAGCCCTCGTCCACGGCGAGCGAAGGAGATACCACCGAGCGGCGCTCATCCCCTCTATGGTCGAGGAGGGCCCGGGTCGTTCGACGGCGTCGGCGGCCGTCGACCCCGGGGAGGCGGCCGTCTCCGTCCGGGGGCTGTCCAAGACCTTCGGCAGCGGCGCCGACGCCGTCACCGCCGTCGACGACGTCTCCTTCCGGGTGGCCCAGGGCGAGGTCGTGGGCCTGCTCGGACCGAACGGCGCGGGTAAGACGACCACGATCAAGTCGATGCTCGGACTGGTGGTGCCCGACGCCGGGACGGTGCGGATCGACGGGGTGGACGTCCACGAGCACCCCCGACGGGCGTACGAGCGCGTCGACGCGATGCTGGAGGGGGCCCGCAACGACTACTGGCGGCTCACCGTCCGCGAGAACCTCCGGTACTTCGCCGCCGTGCGTGGCGAGGACCCCGACGCGACCGCCGACCGGCACGACCGACTGCTGGAGCGGCTGGACCTCGCGGAGAAGGCCGACACTGCGGTGCGGGACCTCTCGCGAGGGATGAAACAGAAGGTGTCGCTGGCGAGCGTGCTCGCCGGGCGGGTGTCGGTGGCGGTGCTCGACGAGCCGACACTCGGGCTCGACCTGGAGAGTTCGGTCACGCTACGCCGGGAGTTGCGCCGCCTCGCCGACGAGCGCGGCGTGACGCTTCTGGTCTCCAGTCACGACATGGACGTCATTGAGGACGTGTGTGACCGCGTCCTCATAATGAACGAGGGTCGGATCGTCGCCGACGACGGCGTCGACGGCATCCTCGCCGACTTCGAGACGCGGGGGTACAGGATCACGGCCGGCGGCGTCGACCAGCGGGCACTCGCGGCGCTGCGTGACGGGTTCGAGGTGACGGAGGTGGACCGCCTGGACGGCGACCGGACGCGGATCACGGTCGCCGCCGACTCGACGGCGTTCTACCGGCTGACCGACGCGATGGAGCGCCAGGAGCTCCGGGTGGACGCCGTCGAGACGCTCCAGCCCGACCTCGGCGAGGCGTTCGTCGAGCTGACCGGTGACGGTGACGCTGCACGGGGGGGTCCCCGGGCCAGCGACGACGCGGGCCCGGGGGCCGACGCGGGGGGTCCCCGCGCAGACGGAGGTGCGGACGAGTGACCGCCGGGCGCCGGTCGGGTGGGTACTACCACCTGCTGCGGGCGGTCGTCTACCGCGACCTGGTGGTGTGGGTGCGGTACCCGGTCAACGCCGTCCTGGGGCTGGTGATGGGGGTGTTCTTTTTCGGGCTGATGTTCTACGGCGGCACGCTCGTCGCCGGCCAGGCGATCAGCGACACGATCGAGGGACTGGTCGTTGGCTACTTCCTGTGGATCCTGTCGGCGGGCGCGTACTCCGGGGTCGTGAGTGACGTGCGCTCGGAGGCGAGCTGGGGCACCCTGGAGCGACACTACATGACCCCCTTCGGTTTCGGGCCGGTCGTGCTCGCGAAGTCGGTCGCGATCGTCTTCCGGAACTTCCTCACGTCGGCGGTGATCCTCGTCGCGATGCTGCTGATGACCGGCACGTCCCTGCAGGTGAACCTGCTGACGGTCGTCCCCGTCGCCGTTCTGGCGATCGCCGGCGCGCTCGGTCTCGGCCTGGCGATGGGCGGGTTGGGCGTGCTGTACAAGCGGATCGGCAACGTGGTCAACCTGCTGCAGTTCGCGTTCATCGGGCTGATCTCTGCGCCCGCCTTCGAGTTGTGGTGGGCGCCCGCGCTGCCGCTCGTGCAGGGCAGCGCCATGCTCCAGCGGGCGATGACCGACGGCGTCCGCCTGTGGGAGTTCGACCCGCTCGCGATCGGGGTGCTCGTCGGCACCGCCGCGCTGTACCTCGGTCTGGGGTACGCCGCGTTCGCGCTGGCCGCCCGCCGCGCTCGCCGACTGGGGGTGCTCGGCGACTACTGACCGGTGCTCGGCTGCCCGACCGACGCCGCCCACCTCCGCTCACCGCGGCGCCACGACGCGGACTGCAAGGCACAAGTGTCCTCGCCCGCTTCGTGGCGTGTGAGCACTGGCGCCGACTCCCCGGAGCCCGCCGCCGTGCCGCCCGAGGCAGAGCCGCCGGTGCGGGTCGAGGTGTACCCCGGGCGGGAGGCCGTCGTCGAGTTCGACCCCGCGCTCACCTTCGAGTGCGTCGACGACTGCACCTGGTGCTGTCACCACGGCGTCCTGCTGTACGGGCCGGACCTCGCGGAACTCGCCGAGCGGGCGAACCTCGCGGAGACGACGACGACGGTCCGGGGCGAGCGGTTCACCCGTCGCGAGCAGGCCGACCACGAGCACACCGCCGCCGACGGCGGCGCCTGTCACTTTCTCGACGGGGACGGGCTCTGCTCGCTGCACGCCGAGGGGGACTGGAAGCCGGCGCGGTGTTCGGTGTTCCCGCTGTCCGTGCGGCGCGAGACGCCCGAGGGACCGCTACGGGTCGGCGTCCGCGAGGAGGCCACCGAGCACTGTGACGGTCTGAACGTCAGCGAGCGCCGCGTGATCGAGAACCTGGAGGCGTTCGTCCCCCCGGTGCTGTGGGACCTCCCCGACCCCGACACCCGCCGGGAACTGTAGGTAACGGGCCGGCGCCGGGGCCCGCGACCCCCCTCGCGCCCGACACCGACGCCGTTGACCGGTTCCGTAGCCGAAATTTTTATTTAAACACCGGTGTAGTTAACGGAGGAATGCGGACTGACCACGGTGCCGGGGTTCCGGACAGCACCACCTTCGCCCAGCGACTGGAGGAACTCAGGCGCGAGGGCGCCAACCTCCTGCTGGTCGGCGAGACCAGCCCCGAGGCACACGCCGCCGCCTCGCGCCGTCTCCTGGAGGGGGCCGAGGAGGACCACCGGCACCTGTTCGTCTTCACCGAGGGCGCAGACATCGCCACCGCCCTGCCCGACGACGCCGACCCCGACCGCACGCGGGTCGTCTCGCAGTTCGCCGGCGGCCCGCGGCCGACGGGGTGGTCCGTCGACGTCCCCGAGCGGGTCGTCCAGGACTCGGACCCGTCGGCGCTCGCTGGTGCCGTCGTCGAGGAACTGAACGAACTCCAGGACGAGGAGATGGAGGCCTCGGACATGCGGCTGTGCTTCGACTCGGTCACCTCGCTCGTCCGGGACAACGACTCCGAGGACGTGTTCCGCACGCTGCACCTCATCACCACCCGACTGCGGCAGGTGAACGGCCTGGGACACTACCACCTCCGGATCGACCGCGAGGAGGACTACGTCCGCCTGCTGGAGCCGGTGTTCGACGCCGTCGTCGAGTTGCGCGTCACCGAGGGCCGGGCGGAACAGCGCTGGCACCTCCGGGACAGCGAGATAACGTCGGACTGGCTCGCCCTGTAGTCAGTGTTCTGCGATCAGCGACCGTAGCCGCGTCTCGTCCTGCATCCCGACCAGCCGCTCGACCGGTTCGCCGTCGGCGTACAGCACCAGCGTCGGCACACCGCGGACGTTGGACTCCGCGGCCAACTGCTGGTGGGCGTCGATGTCGACCTTCGCGACGACGGCGTCGGTGTCGGCGGCGACCGACTCGATCGCCGGTTCGAGCGCCTTGCACGGGCCACACCAGTCGGCGTAGAAGTCCACGAGTACCGCGTCGTGTGTCCCGACCAACTCGGTGAGGTGGTCCTCGTTCTCGACGTGGACCGGTTCGTCGTGTCCCTCGGCCGGGCCCTCGTCCGCCTGGAGCCGCTCTCGTTTCCGCTCGCGGATCGCCTCGAGTTCGTCGTCGTCGGCCGCCATACCCATAGTAAGGGCCGGCGCATGGTAAGTTCACGGCGCGGTGGCACGCGGCGCGAACGACCGCCGGGGCGGGCGACGAGGGTCGGGTCGCGAGGGGACCGTTCGGGCGAGTGACGGTCAGACCGGTCGCACTGGTCCCGCCTCGACGCCCATCCCGTCGTGGGCCGCGTACAGCAGGTGTGGCTCGCCGTCGACCGGGAGGCCGGCCGTCGCGGGCAGGGTGTTCGACCGCACCTCGGCGACGGCGGGCGAGGGCCGCCAGGGGACGTGGTCGATCTCGCCGACCCACAGGCGCCCGGCGCGGGCCAGGTAGAACCGGTACCGCTCGACCAGGAAGGCGGCGAGGGACCCCGTCTCGGCTTCGGAGCGCTCGCCGTCGGGGCGACAGGTCCCGACGAAGCGCGCTCCCGGTGCGTCCCGATGGGTGCGCCGGAGGTGGAGCGCGTGCCCGTCTCCGGTCTCGCGCAGCCGTGCCTCGGCGCGGTAGTACGGCAGCCCGTACGCCGCCCGGGCCGCCTCGACGGCGACGGGGTCGGCGGCGTCCAGGCTGAAGAAGTACACGCCCGGGTCGCCGTCGTGGCGGACGTAGGTTCGCAGGTTGAGTTCGGCAAAGCCCTCGCCCGCCCCGGTCGAGGCCGTGGCGCCCGCGCCGACGGTGGCGTCGGTGATCTCCAGGGCGACCACCCCGAGCCACGCCCGGCCGTCGTAGGTGTCGACTGCCAGGTCCGCCGGGAGGCGCTCGGCGACGGTCTCCGGCGGGAGCGGCCAGTGGAGGAACCAGACGTCACGCCAGGTCAGCGCCAGCAGCGACATACCCGATCCAGGGCCCGCGCTGGCATCGACCTGACGGTTCCCGCGGGGCCGGTGCCGTCCGGCGAGCGGGGGGAGTGGTGTCGGTCGGCCGCGACGGCGGGTCCTGCGGCTGGGGGGGTGTCGGGAGACAGGAGGAGGTCGGCGGACGGGGCGTTACTTCGGGGTTGGCGCCTCGAGTTCGCCGCTCTCGTAGTCGATCTCCACCTCGGGACCGGCGAACTGCGGGTCCCAGGTGTTGCGGTGCAGGAGGTGGACGTCGAAGTCGTCCACGTCGTCCATGCCGATCGCGGCGTCGAGCATCGGGCGGATGTCCGCCTCGGCGACGGTCGCCTCGGCCATGATGCGGCCGTCCGTGCTCTCGAAGACGCGCTCGACCTCGCCGGCGCTGGCGAGGTCGTCGGCCGCGCTCCCGGCGTCGGGCGCGAGGTCGACGTCGATGAGCACCGGCGTGCCGTCGTTCAGCGTCGTCCGGTCGATGTCAAGCGTGAACCGCTGGATGACGCCGGCCTTCTGCAGGCGGTCGACGCGGTCCGAGACCGTCGGCGGGGAGACACCGACGCGCTCTGCGATCTCGCTGTACGGTCGTCGCGCGTCCTCCAGCAGGAGCCGAAGGATGTCGAGGTCTGTCTGATCGAGGTCCCGCATGTTCCGGACAATAACCCTTTATCTTATAGAGTTTTCGTCTTGGTTGCGTTAGTATGACGGCGAAACTAACCTGACGACGGGAAGATCGTGACTCGCGGGTGACACTGCGGCGGCGGGCGTCCGGGCCACGCTCTGTCTACCGTCCCATCGTGTGGAACTCGGGATTGGGGCGCATGTCCGCGAGTTGGGCCATGCGGTTCGAGAGGTTGAACAGGGCGGTGACCGCGCCCACGTCCCAGATCTCTCGGCGGGAGAGGCCCGCCTCCTCCAGGGCGGCGACGGCGGCATCGTCGATCCGCGCCTGGTCCTCGGTGAGGGTGACCGCGAAGCCGAGCATCGCGCGGTGGCGCTCGCTCAGGTCGGCGTGGCGGTGGTTGGCGACCAGCTGGTCGGCCAAGAGCGGGTCGTCGCCGTACAGCCGCAACAGGGCGCCGTGGGCGACGTTGCAGTAGTAGCAGTCGTTCACCCCGCTGACGGTGACGACCACCATCTCGATCTCCTCGCGGCTGATCTCGGCGCTCTCGACGACGGCGTCGTAGTAGTCGAAGAACGCCCGGAAATGCTCGGGCGCGTACCCGTACGCGAGGAAGACGTTCGGGACGAACCCCGCGTCGGCCTCCTCCTCGCGGATGCGCTCTCGAACGTCCTCGGGCAACTCCGCCACGTCGGGCACCGGGAAGCGGGTCATCGCGGGCGGGTCGCCGCCGTCCGTGCGGTCGTCGTGGGGGTCGTCCTCGGGATCGGTGTCGGCCATGCCCCCCCGGTCGCGGGCGGTGACAATCAGCGTTGCCGTCCGTCGCCGCCGACCCCCGCCTTCCCGAGCCACCACAGCGTGACGTACACCACGCCGCCGAAGACGAACAGCACCACCGGGATGAGGAAGGGGCCGAACGTCGCCGTGAGTGTCTCGTGGACGACCATGCCCCGAGAACGGTGCGGGCCGACATGAGCGGTGCGGTTCCCCGGCGCCGCGGGGCCGACCGCCCCGTCTGTCCCCCCGCGTGAGCCCGCCGCTTTTTGTCCCCGGGGATCCAACGCGGGGTATGAGCGACACCAGACGGGGCGCCGGACCGGACCGACCGAACCGCCTGAACGACGAGGAGTTCCAGGCGGTCGTCGAGGACCTCACCGTCACGCTGGGGGAGGTCAAGCGCGAACTCGAGCGCGAGCGGGAGCGACAGACCCGCGACCGCCGTGGCCTGTTCGGGCTCCCGCGGCCCCCGAGCGGCCAGCAACTGTTGCGGTTCGCCGAGGAGTTCGCCATCCCGGCGGCGATCACCATCCTGGAGGCCAACGTCAAACTGCTCAAGCAACTCCGCCGGGCGATCCGGGTCGCCCGGAAGGGCCGCGAGACCCGCGAGCGGACCCGCGAGGTGAGCGAGGGTGCCGTCGACGTGGGCCAGGACCTCCTGGAGCGGGTCGGCGACGGGCTCCGTGACCTGCGCTCGGCCGTCGAGGGCGGCACCATCCCCGACGACGCCGCCGGCGAGGACCTCCTCTCCGAGGTGGACGACCTCCAGGAGGAGATCGACGAGCGCGTCGAGGACGCCCGCGAGCGCCGCGCCAACGACGAGCGCCGCCGCGACCGCGAGCGGCGACGGGACGGTCGACGCCGCCGCGAGGACGGTGCCCCGGACCGCGACGACGGCGACGGCGAGGGCGACCGCGGCAGCGACGCCGACGACCGTCGCGCCCGGCGCCGGCGCTCCCGGCGCGACGACGAGACGGAGGTCGACGTCGACGCCGAACTGGAGTCGCTGAAGGAGCGCTACCGGGACGACGACGGCGACGACGCCGGCGCGGACGACGCGAGCGCCGACGGTGCCGACGCCGACGCGGACGGAGACGACGACGAAGCCGACGACGCGGAGTAGTCCTCAGACCGGCTCGAACCGGTAGCCGTCCCACTCCTGGGAGTCCGGGTGCCTGATCCCCGCCTCGGTGTCGCGCAGTTCCGCGACGTACACCGGCCGGACCGTGTCGCCGACCGACACCGCCTCGGTCGTGCCGCCGAGCGCCCGCACGCGGCGGTCGCCGACCTCGAACTCGACGACAGCGAGTCGGTTCGGGGCGCGGACCCCTGGCGGCGTGGCGTGGGCGGTCGTCCAGGTGACCACCGACGCCGTGCGGTCCGCGAGGTCGACGGTGCCGGTCTGCTCGCGGCCACACTCGGGACACCGCCGGTGTGGCGGGTGCGTGAGGTGACCCTCGGGACACTCGCCGGCGAGCAGTCCCTCCCCGCTTTGGTGGTCACTCCCGGCCATCTCAGACCGCCTCCATGACCGTCGTGGTGACGCAGTTGCCGAACCCGCCGACGTTGCAGGCCAGGCCCACGTCGGCGTCGACCTGGCGCTCTCCCGCGGTCCCAGTCAACTGGCGGTGCACCTCGTACACCTGGGCGACGCCGGAGGCCCCCAGCGGGTGGCCCTTCGACTTGAGCCCGCCGGAGGTGTTGATCGGGAGGTCGCCGTCGCGGTCGGTGCGACCGTCCTCGACCGCCGCCCAGCCACGACCCTTCTCGAAGAAGCCCAGATCCTCGCTCTGGAGCACCTCGAGGATGGTGAACATGTCGTGTAACTCCGCGACGTCGACGTCCTCGGGCCCGCGGTCGGCGCGGTCGTACGCCTCGCGTGCGGCGTCCCGGACCGCGCCCATCGTCGTCGGGTCCGGGCGCTGGTGGACGACGTGGGTGTCGGTCGCGCCGCCGATCCCCGATATCACGGAGTAATCCGCGCCGTGCTCGCGGGCCACCGACTCCGGGCACAGCAGGAG
>CAYODS010000007.1:6455-23887 GCA_964402765.1 uncultured Halobacteriales archaeon | reverse complement strand
CGTACAGCCGCAGCGGGTCGGCGACCATCGGCGACTCCATCACGGTCTCCAGGTCCACCTCGCGGCGGAACTGGGCGTGCGGGTTGTCGAGTCCGTGGCGGTGGTTCTTCACCGCGACGCGGGCGAGCGCCTCGCGGGGGGCGTCGTACTCTTCGAGGTACAGGCGGGCGGTCAGACCGGCGAAGGAGGGCAGGGTGACCCCGTGCTTGTACTCGACGGGGTGGGTGAGCGAGGCGATCACGTCGGTCGCCTCCGCGGTCGAGCGGTGGGTCATCCGCTCGCCGCCGACCAGCAGCGTGGCGTCGCTGGCGCCGCTCGCGACGGACTGCCAGGCCGCATAGAGGCCGCTGCCGCCGCTGGCGGAGGTGCCGTCGACCCGCTGGGCGTAGGCGGGGGTCACGCCGAGGTCGTGAGCCAGCGCGTTCATCGTGCCGGTCTGGCCCTCGAACTCGCCGCTTGCCATGTTCGCCACGTACACGTGGTCGACGGCGTCGGGGGCGAGTGGCGCCCGGGAGAGACAGCGGTCGCCCGCCTCCGCCAGCAACTCGCGGATCCAGGCGTCGCGCTCGCCGAAGTCCGTCATCGCGGCGGCGACGACCGCGACGCGCTCGCCGTCGTGCATACCCTCCTCGACGGCGCTCCCGGTGAAATATCCCCTGGAACGTCAGAGGTCCATCCCGCCGGTGACGTCTATCACCTCGCCGGTGACGTAGTCGGCGTCCGGTCCGGCGAGAAACCGCACCACACCGGCGATGTCTTCGATCTCCGCGAACCGCCCGACGGGGATCTCCGAGAGGATGTCCTCGCGCACCCGCTCGGGGACGGACGCGAGCATGTCCGTCCGGGTGAACCCCGGGGCGACGCAGTTGGCCGTCGCCCCGCTGGCGGCGAGCTCCAGCGCCAGCGTCCGCGTGAACCCGAACATCCCCGACTTCGCGGCCGCGTAGTTGGCCTGCCCGAAGTTGCCCTGCTTGCCGACCACCGAGGAGATGTTGATCAGACGGCCGGCCGCCGCCTCGCGGAGGTCCTCGTAGAACGTCTTCGTCGCGTTGAACGTCCCGCCGAGGTTCACCTCCATCACCGTGGTCCACTCCTCGGTCGTCATGTCCTGAAAGCGCGTGTCGCGGTTGACCCCGGCGTTGTTCACGAGTACGTCCACGCCGCCGAAGGCCTCGTGTGCCCGCTCGCGCATCCGCCGCAACTCCTCGGGCTCCGTGACGTTCGCCTGGACGGCGATCGCCTCGCCGCCGGCGTCCTCGACGGCGGCGACGGTCTCGGCCGCCGCCTCCTCGGAGGCGCGGTAGTTGACCACGACGTTCGCCCCGTGTGCCCCGAAGTCCTCGGCGATCCCCTGGCCGATGCCGCGCGCGGACCCCGTGACGACGCAGGTCCGGCCCGTCATGTCGGTCATGACGAACGAGTGCGGCGCGGGAGAGATAAGCGTTCGCAGGCGGGCCGGGCGACTACTCGACCAGGTCGGTGGCCTGGTCGACCCAGTCCGTGACCCGCTCCTCGGAGACGCCGACCGCCTCGGCGACCGTGGCGGCGTCCGCGTTCGCGAGCGCCGCCAGATCCTCGACGCCCGCCTCCTGGAGCCGCTGGGCGTACGCCGAGCCGACGCCGGAGACTGCCTCCAGGCCGGGATCGGGGTCGTCTACCGCGATGGAGACGGCGTCCTCGCTCGTGTCCTCGGCCGTCACCTCGATCTCCTCGCTCGCGTCCCCTGGCGTCACCTCGACCTCGTCGTCGACGACCGAGCGCTCGGCGAACCAGTCACACACCTGCGGCCAGAGGTTCTCGTGGGAGCGACTGGAGACGGACATCCCGATGTGGCCGGTTGGGAACTCGATGATCGTGGTGTCGTCGCTGCCGACCACGTCGTTGAACGGCTTCGACGCCGACGGCGGGATGAGGTGGTCGTACTCGGCGACGATCTGGAGGACCGGCATGTCGATCCGCTCCAGGTCGACGGGGTGGCCCTCCAGTTCCAGTTCGTTCCGGTACAGTTTGTTCTCCTGGTAGATGTCCTCCAGGAACTCGACGTAGGCGTCGCCCGCCACGTCGATGCCGTCGTTGATCCACTGCTCCATGCGGGCGAAGTTCTCGACGAACTCCTCGTCCTCGACGTTGTCGAACAGCCGGAGGTACTTCGTGACGCCGTTCTCGACGGGGTCCATCAGCGCGAACCCGACGTCGAGGAACTCCGACGGGACGTTGCCGAAGGTCTCGCGCACGTCCGCCGGCGTGTAGTACTCCTCGTCGCCCCACAACTCGAGGACACCCCCGGTGTCGTCGAAGCACAGCCCCGTCGCCATCAGCCCGAGGTTGCGCACCTTCTCCGGGAACAGGGCGGCGTACATCGTCGACATCGTGCCGCCCATGCAGTACCCCAGCAGGTTGATCGAGTCGAGCCCGGAGCGCTCCCGGACCACGTCGACGCAGTTGTCGACGTAGCGGTAGACGTAGTCGTACAGCCCCAGCGAGGCGTCGAGCGTGGAGGGTTCGCCCCAGTCGACGAGGTACACGTCGAACCCCTCCGCCAGCAGGGTGCGCACGACCGAGCGGTCCGGCTGCAGGTCGAGGATGTACGGCTTGTTGATCAGCGCGTACACCACGAGGATCGGCACGTCCTCGCGCTCCTCCTCGGGGACCGTGGACTCGTAGTACTGCAGCGACAGTTTGTTCTCGCTGTACACCTCCTCGCTCGGGGTGGTGCCGACTTCGACTTCGCTCATGCGCTCTGCGGCGTCGGGCGCCGCCGCGAGGCGCCGGACGGTCTCGGCGGCGTTCTCGACGGCCCGGGCCTGCAGTCCCAGCGGCGTGGGCGGCGTCCCGCTCATTCCTCTACGGCGTCGAGCACGCGGTCGATCTTGGTCTCGAGTTCGTGCTGGCGGCGCTCCAACTCGACCAGGCGCTCGCCGACCTCCTGGACGTCACCCTCGGTGGCGAAGCCGAGCGTGTGCAGGGTCTCCTCGGCGGTCTCGTCGGCCTCCTGGCGGGCCTGGAGGGCGTCACCGACGGCGTCGCCGGTCGCGGCGGCGAAGGCCGTGGTGCTCATGACCTGCTTGAACGCGTCGTTTGCGGCGTCGAGCCAGACGTTGCGGAAGGCGGCGGGGTCGACGTCCTCGCCCTCCGCGAGGTCGCCGGTCTGCTCGACCATCTGCTCGGCGGCGTCCATCCACACCTCGTAGGCGCGGGCGTACCCCTGGACGCCGTCCTCGACGTCCTCGGCGTCGACCGCCATCGACGACGGGGCCGTGTCCCTGGCGTCGACGGTCTCGGTGAACGACTCCACGAGTTCGGCCTGGGCCTCGACGTTCCGTTCGAGCGCCTCGACGAACTGGCGGTTCATCCGGCGGGCGAACTCGCCCCAGTCCTGCGAGCCGCTCATCGGCCGGTCTCCTCGACGCGGTCGAGTCCCTCGACCGTCGCCTCGACCGAGGACTCGACGGCGGCCTCGACGGCCTCGGAGAACGCCTCGTAGGCGTCCTCGCCGCCCTCGGCGGCCTCGACGGCGGCCCGGGTGGTGCGGTCGTAGTTCTCCGCCGTGGCGTCGTGGGCGCGGTCGACGACCTCGTGGAACTGCTCGAACTCCGCCGCCTCGTCCGGCAGCGACGCCTCGACGCTCTCGAGGAACGTGTGCCACCCCTCGCGGGAGAGGTCGTTCGTCTCGCGAGCGATCGAACCGGAGGACTCGACCGCCTCGGCGCCGGTCTCGACCATCTCGCGCTGGAGACGCAGCCCCTCGGTGATGGCCTCGCCGGTGCTCTCTATCAGTTCGCGCTGTGCGTCGAAGACGGTGGTGTAGGGTGCCTGACTCATGGGTGTCGTGTGTCGTGTCTGGGTCGTCGGTCGTTCGTGGTTCGTGCGCTCGCGTGGCGAGCGGTGGGTCGGTCGTGGGCTCAGTCCTCGCTCTCGCTTTCACGGTCTCGCTTGACGGGGACGACGACCGCCTGGACGATGTCGCCCTCCTCGATGTCCAGCGCCTCGCGCTCGGCGTCGGGGATCGAGATGCGACCGCCGCTCTGGACGCGGGTCTTGAACGTCGCCGCGCCCATACCCATCGGTCCCAGCGGCCCGGTGCCGTCACCGAGTGACTGCAGCATCCGTCGCTGTGCGTCCAGGGTGCGCTCGCCGGCCTCCTGGAGTCCCTCCGCGAAGGCCGCGGGCGGCCACGCTGGCCGTCGGTCGTCGTCCGTCATCACCACCCCCTACGAGCCCGGCGATCATAACGGTTCCGATCGTCACCATCTGATACCACTCAGTGCCACTGAGTGCACACGGAGGGGTGACAGTGTCGTTCGCTGTCACGAGAGGGCCCCGATCCGAAGGTCATATGGGTCGAGCGGTACCACATGACAGGGATGACCGACCGCAGGAGCGACCTCACCGGGATGACCGAGTCGTGGGCACGACTGACCGGCAGCGCGATGGAGGCGGCGCTGTCGGCCAACGCCGCCGCCCTGGACGCCTTCAGCGTCGCGGCGCCGGGCGAGGGCGGTGACCCGGAGTCCCCCGAGGACGGCACCGCGGACGAGGACACGCCCGCCCCCGTCGAGGACCGTCGACCCGGGAGCGTCGACTCCGTCTCCTACGAGGACGCCGACTGGACGGTGGAGTACTCGCTCTCCGAGGACGGCCCGGCGGTCGGGGACAGCGTCGCCTTCGAGAAGACCGTCTCCGACGAGGACGTCCGGCAGTTCGCGGCGGTGACCGGCGACACGAACCGCCTGCACCTGGACGACGAGTTCGCCGGGCAGACGCAGTTCGGCGGCCAGATCGCCCACGGGGGACTGGTGTCGGCGCTCATCAGTGCCGCACTCGCCAGGCTCCCGGGCGTGACGGTGTACCTCTCCCAGGAGTTGGCGTTCCGTGGCCCGGTCGACGTCGGCGACCGACCGCGGGCGACGGTCGAGGTGGTCGAGGACCTCGGCGGCGGTCGCTACCGCCTGGAGACGGTGGTCGAGAACGAGGGCGACACCGTCATCGACGGCGAGGCGGTCGTCCTCATCGAGGACGCCCCCGACGCCGAGGACGACGAGTGACCGGGAGTCGCTCCCCGGCGCGACGGGTCACTCCTCGCTGAGCGTCTCGACGGCGTCTTTCAGGTTCTCCAGGGTGGTGGTCACCTCGCGGCGGTTGTACCGCTCGACGACGGGTTCGGCGAGGCCACGCAGCGCCGGCACCGGCACGGTGTACTCCGCGCCGTAGGTGGCCCGCGTGCCGCCGTCCTCCGGTTCGAACGCCTGACGGATCTGGCCCTCGATGGAGCCGTCCAGCGTCCACAGCATCAGGTTCGGCGGGTCGTACTCCACGGTCTCGACGGTGCCGTTCATCGACGCGCCGGCCATCGAGTACACGTACTCCACCCGGCGACCCTTCGGCAACTCGTCGACGCTCTCGACCGACGAGAGACTCGGCGTGACCGCCACCTGGTTCTCCGGGTCGTCCATGAACTCGAACACCGCCTCGGGTGGGGCCTCGACGTAGATGTCGTCCTCGACCTCGGCCATGTGCGGCCGTACGACGGAGACCGAGGTGTACTTTTCCCCGCGGCGACGCCACCGTCGGGGCTACTCGGTGCTCTCGCCCTCCAGCGAGGGGTCGTGCTCGCGGAACCACTCCGTCAGCGTCTCCACGCGGTGGATCGCCCGGTCCGGGTCACCCACGTCGTGGTGTTCGTCCTGATAGATGACGAGTTTCGCGGGCACGCCCTGCTTCTTCACGCTGACGTACAGTTGCTCGGCCTGTGTCGGCGGACACCGCCAGTCGTTCTCGCCCGCGGTCACCAGAAGCGGCGTCTCCACCTCGTCCACGCGGGTGATCGGCGAGATATCGTCGTACGTCTCCGGGCGCTCCCACGGCAGGCCGAACTCCCACTCGTGCCAGAGGTGGTTGTCGTCGGTGCCGAACGTCGAGCGGTAGTCGTAGACCCCGTGCTCGGCGGCGGCGGCGGCGAACTCGTCGGTGCGGACGACGACGTTCGCCGTCGTGATCCCACCGTAGGAGAAGCCGGTGACGAAGGTGCGCTCGGGGTCGGCGATCCCCCGCCGGACGACGGCGTCGACCGCGCTTGTCACGTCGTCGGTCTCCGAGTCCCCGCGGGTACCCTTCAGCCGCTCGGCGAACTCCCGACCGTACGAGACGGAGCCGCGGTAGTTCGGCCGGACGACGGCGTACCCCTGGCCGGTCCAGTACCCCCGGCCGAACCGGAAGGTGGGCGTGTCGTAGCTTATCGGCCCGCCGTGGATCGCCGCGATCAGCGGGAACCCTTCCGCGGGTGGGTCGGCTGGTCGCTCGCCTCGCCCCTCGGCCGACGGACGGTAGAGGTCCGCCTCCACCTCGATACCGTCGTCGTTCTCGAAGACGATCCGCTCGTGGTGGGGCACCGCCCGCTCGTCGAGGAGGTCCGCCGAGACGGCGTCCACCAGCCGCAACTCGGCGTCGGGGTCCGAGAGCGCTCCGGCGTCGACGGCGTACAACTCGTGGCCCCGCCTGGGGTCGTTGAACAGCGCGACCACCGTACCACCGGCGGCGTCGAAGTCGACGAGTTCGCGGTCCCGGCCCTGCGCGGCGAAGGTGCGCTCGGGGGCGTCGCGCCCGGGGTCGAGTTTCACCAGGCGGGTGCGTCCCTCGTCGGCCGCACCTGCAAGGAGGTCGCCGTCGACCCACCGCGGCGGTAGGAACACCGACCGGTCGAGCGACGCCGACACCGACTCGTGGGCGCCGGGGTCGTCGCGACCGACGTGGACCTCGTTGGGGACGTACCAGTTCTCCGGTTCGCCGGCGATGAACGCCACCCGCTCGCCGTCCGGTGACCACTCGTAGCCCAGCGCCCGTAGGTCCTCGTCGGTCACCTGCCGGAGGTCCTCGCCGTCGGGATCGATCGTGTACAGACACATCGCCTCGGAGTCGTCGGGCCGCTCCGTGCGGTTCGAGGCGAACGCGATGCGGTCGCTCGCCCCCCACGCCGGCTGCAGACCCACCAGCGGCTCGCGGGCCCCCTGGCCGTAGGCGTCGTCCAGGCGATCCGTCTCGCCGCTGTCGACGTCGACGACGAACAGGTAGGTTCGCACCTCGTCGAGGAAGCCGACGCCGTTTGCCTTGTGCTGGAGGCGCTCGACCTCGACCGGGCCGCCCGCTTCCAGGTCGTCCAGGTACGCTCGCTGCTCGTCGGTCGGGTCGCGGGCCGCGGCGACGACCCGCTCGCCCTCGGGTCCCCAGTCGAACTCCCGCACGCCCTCCTCGAAGTCGGTCGTCTGCCGGGCGTCACCGCCCAGCGCGAGGTCGAAGGTCCACACCTGGGGCTTCGGGCCGTCGTCGCCACCGCCCGCCGGCGGCTCCTCGTCCGCGTCCTCTGCGTCCCCCTCGCCCTCTTCGCCGTCCGCGTCCTCCTCGCTGTCTGCACCCTCTGCGTCCTCGTCCCCGGCGTCGTCGTCGCGTCCTACCTGCCGGGCGAGGTCCTCCTCACGGGCGGCGACGAACGCGAGACGGTCGCCGTCGGGCGACCACTTCGGGCTTGACGCGTCCGAGGCGCGGGTGAGGCGGTGTGGCTCGCGGCTCCCGTCGGTGGGGGCGACGAACAGCGAACTGTGTCGCTCGTCGGCGTCGGGGTCGAACTCGTCGACGACGTACGCCACACGGTCGCCCGAGGGCGACACCGCCGGCTGGGAGGCCGTGCGGTAGTCGTACAGGTCGTCGGTCTCCAGCGGCTCCATGCTCCCGGCGACGACCGTCCCCCGTTTATGCCGTTCGGTGGCCCGACACCGACTGTCACGCCGGTCGTCGCGTCGGGGGTGATTTAAGACGCCGGGGGGGCTGCCGTGGGCATGGACTACAGCGAGGCCGTCGAGGTGCTGTTCGGCCTGCGGCGCTACCCGCCGCGCCCGGGGACCGAGGCGACCGCCGACCTCCTGGCTGCCCTGGGCGACCCACACGAGGACCTCCACGCGGTGCAGGTCGCCGGCTCCAACGGAAAGGGCACGACCGCCCGGATGTGCGAGCGAGTGCTCCGGGAGGCGGGCGCGACCGTCGGCCTGTACACCTCCCCGCACCTGGAGGACGTCCGCGACCGGGTACGGGTGGACGGCCGGCCGGTCGCCAAACGCGCCGTCGCGGCGTTCGTCGAGACGCTCTCGGGACGGCTGCGCGGCCGCAGTGCCGAGCCGCCGACGTTCTTCGAGGCGATGACGGCGCTCGCCCTCTGGGAGTTCGACCGCCGCGGCGTCGACGTGGCGGTGCTCGAGGTGGGTATCGGCGGCCGCTACGACGCCACCAGCGTGGTCGACCCCGTCGCGAGCGCGGTCACGAGCGCCTCCCTGGAGCACACGGACGTGCTCGGCGACACCGTCGCCGAGATCGCCCGCGACAAGGCCCACGTCGCCCCCGCGGACGGGCCACTGGTCACCGCCACGACGGGGGCGGCGCTGGCCGCCGTCCGCGAGGTCGCCGACGACGTGGTGACCGTCGGTCGCGTGGACGAGACGGACCACCCGGACCCGGCCCCGGACGTGCGGGTGACCTACGGCGGTCGGGTGGACCACCTGGAGGCGGCGGTGACCGTCGAGAGCGGTGCCGACGACGGCGGGGACGACCTGCTCGCGCCCGACTGGCGCGTCGAGACGCGGCTCCCGACGCTTGGCGCCCACCAGGCGGAGAACGCCGGCGTCGCGACGGCGCTCGCCCGGGCGACCCTGGCGGACGACCGGGTCGACCTCTCGCTCGACCCGGACTTCGATCTCGACGTGGCGCCGGGGACGGTGCCCACGCTGGTCGCCGAGCGGGGCCTGCGGCGGGCGCGCTGGCCCGGCCGGTTCGAGGTGCTGTCGACCGCCCCCCTCGTGGTCCTCGACGGCGCCCACAACCCTGGCGCCTGCGAGCGACTGGCCGCCACGCTCATGGAGTTCGACCACGACGCCGTCCACCTCGTCCTGGGTGCGCTCGTCGACAAGGACCACGCGGGCATGGTCGAGGCGCTGCCCGCCGCCGCGACCGTCCACACCTGCACGCCGCCGGTCGACCGCGGCGAGGACGCCGCCGCCCTCGCCGGGGTCCTGAAGCGCCGGGCCGGCGACGGCTCCACCGTCGAGGCGGTCGGCGCCGTCGACGCCGCCCTCGACCGTGCGCTGTCGGCCGCCGACCCCGGGGACTGCGTGCTCGTCACCGGGTCGCAGTACGTCGTCCGCGCTGCCCGCCGCCGGTACGCCGCGCTGGACCGCCGCCCCCGCGTGGCGACGCCTACCGACGCCGACCGCGTCGTCACGGACGCCGAGGTGGACGCCGACGAACGACCGGTGGCCGCCGAGGAGACGCTATCTCGCACGCTCCGGTTGCGCACCGGGTCCGGCGCGGCCGAGCGCCTGCGGCGGGCGACGCCGCCCGGCGTGACCTGCCGGGTCGGCGCACACGACGACGAGGAACCCCGGGAGGTGCTGCTCTCGGGGTCCGTCGCCGCCCTGCGAACCCTGGCGGACGACCTCGCGGAGGAGGATCCCCGGACCGCCGGGCGGGTCCGGCGGCTGCTGGGTGACGCCACCGGGGACGGAGACGACCAAACGGGGGCGACGGGTGACGTCGCCGCGGACCCACGCGGCCCGCCCTCGCTACCAGGGACCGTCGACGGCGACGAGACGGCGGTGTACCGGACGCCGGTCGACGTGGCCGGCGGCGGGAGTGCGGTGGCCGGGGACCGTCTCCCCTGGCTCACCGGCGAGACGCCGACGGTAATGGGGATCGTCAACGTCACGCCGGACAGCTTCCACGACGGCGGGGAGTACAACGCGGTCGAGTCGGCGGTCGAGCGGGCCCGCGAGATGGTCGACGCCGGCGTGGGCATCCTGGACGTCGGTGGCGAGTCCACCCGGCCGGGCGCGGACCCGGTCGCGGTGCAGCGAGAGGTAGAGCGCGTCCGCCCGGTGATCGCCGGGATCCGGGAGGCGGGGATCCACGTGCCGATATCGGTCGACACCCGGAAGGCACCGGTCGCCCGCGCGGCCCTGGAGGCCGGAGCGGACATCGTCAACGACGTGAGCGGCCTGGAGGACCCCGACCTCCCCCGCGTCGCCGCGGAGTACGACGCTGGCCTCGTGGTGATGCACAGCCTCGACGCGCCGGTCGACCTGGACCGCGAACCGGAGTACGACGACGTGGTCCGCGAGGTGGCCGAGTGGCTGCGCGAGCGGGTGCTGTTCGCCGAGCGCGTCGGTGTCGACCGCGAGCGGATCGTCGTCGACCCGGGCCTGGGGTTCGGGAAGGCAAGCGCCGAGGACTTCCGCCTGCTCGACCGCCTCGGGGAGTTCCGGGCGCTGGGCTGTCCGGTGCTCGTCGGCCACTCCCACAAGTCGATGTTCGGGCTGGCGGGCTACGGGCCCGAGGAGCGCCGCCACGCGACGGTCGCCGCCACCGCCGTCGCGGTCGACCGCGGCGCCGACGTCGTCCGGGTGCACGACGCCCCGGAGAACGTCGCCGCGCTGCGCACCGCCGTGACGACTGCCGTCGCCGGTCGCGGTGCCGACGCCACCCACCGCTACGACGAGTGAGTGCCCCGGACGGGCCCTTCGACGGTGTCCTCCGCGTGGACGAGTGCCTTCCAGATAGACGACACCCCCGCTCGCGCGGCTGACGCACCTGAGTCCGCCCGCGTCTGCCCGGCGACGACGCCCGCCGATGGAGTGAAAACCCGCCCGCCACAACGAGCGCGCATGAGTCGTCAGGTCGCCGCGAGTCGCCGGGCTCCCACCCCCGGTCTCCGGTGCGTGGCCTCCTCGCGGGACGTGAGTGTCCCCGAGCCATGACCGGAGGGGACACCAGCCTCCACGCGTCGGTCGCGGAGGCGATGGCGGAGGAGACGGGGTTCGTCCCCACCGCGCGAGCGGCGGTGTCGACCCTCGTCACGGACCTCGACCGCACGGCGGGGGTGGTCCTCGCACGCGCAGCGGAGCACCGAAGAGCCGACGCGGGCGACGCCCGCGACGGCGAGTACGAGCGGGTCGCCGCGGTCGGGGCGCCGTCCGGCGAGGCGTACCGGGCGGCACTGGACGCCCTCGAGGACGGCCTCCGGGAGACGCTGACGCGGTCGATCACGGCGGACGGGGACCACGCCGACCTGCTCGCGCTGCCGGGGCTCGGGGTGCTCGTCCTGGTCGGCGCGGACCCACTGCCGGTGGCGCCGTCGGACCTGTCGCCGGTCGCCGGGCACGTCGCGGACGCCTGCCGGGCCGAGCGTGCCGAGCGGCGGGCCGAGCGCGAGGCGGCTCGCCTGGACGCGGCGTTCCGGGCGGCGCCGGGGGCGATGGTCACCGTCGCCGCCCCGGACGCCGGGGCGGAGGACGACGGTGACGGGCCCCCCGCGGACGCCGACGACGCCGCCGCGCCCGACGAGAGCGGCGACCCGGAGGACGCGCCCGCGGACGGGACGGCCCGCCCGGACCCGCGGGTGGACGCCCCGGAGCGGGCGGACGACGGCGACACCCCGGTGGTCACGTCGGTGAGCGACGCGTTCGAGGCGACGTTCGGCCGGGACGAGGCGAGCGCCCGCGGCGAGTCGCTCGCGGACCTGCTCGTGCCGGAGTACGAGCGGCCGACGGCGGCGATCGAGGGGGGTGACGGCTCCCTCGGCGCCGACCGGGCCACGTTCGAGGACCTCCGGCGACGGGCGACAGAGGGCCCGCGGACGTTCTCGCTGCACTCCGCGCCGGTCGAGGGGACCGACGAGCGACTGGGGGTGTACGTCGACGAGAGTGACCGCAGGGAACGCGAGCGCACCCTGGAGCAGCTGTACCGTGCGGCCCAGGACTTCCCGGAGGGAACGGACGCCCAGGCGGTGTGCGAGCGGGCGGGGCGGGCCGCCGCCGGGGCGCTCGCGTTCACCGTCACGGAGATCCACCAGTACGACCGCGCCTCGGCCGCGCTGACGCCGGTGGTGTCGGTCGACACCCAGACCGGGTCCGACCGCGAGTCGACTGCGTACACCGACCACGACACCGTCGTCTGGGAGGCGTACCGCTCGGGCGAGGGGGTCGTCGTCGACGACGTGACCGAGCACGAGGGCCGGTTCCCGGAGGGGTGGTCCCCCGACCGCGACCGCAGCGCGATGGTGTTGCCGCTGGGAGAGCACGGCGTGTTCGTGACCACCTCCAGTGAGGTCGGCGCGTTCGACGACTCAGACCGCTACTTCGGACGGTTGCTCGCGCGGATGCTGAAGACCGAGCTCGACCGCGTGCGACGGGAGGCGGCACTGCGGTCGGCCCAGCGCGCGACGAGCGAGATGGCGACGGCCCAGAACGTCCAGGAGATGTGCGAGACGCTCGTCGACCGGACCACCGAGACGTTCGACTTCCCGATCGTCGCCGTCTGGGAGTACGACGACGGCGAGCGCGCCCTCCGGCCGGTCGCGTGGTCGGAGACCGCCGACGAGGTCGTCGGTCGCCCGCCGACGTTCGGCCCGGACAGCAGCGTGGCATGGGAGGTGTTCGAGACCGGCGAGCCACGCATCGTCGCCGACATCGCCAGCGACGCGGACGCGTACAACCAGGCGAGTCCGCTGGGATCGGAGGTGATCGCCCCGGTCGGCGACCTGGGCGTCGTCGCCGCCGGCTCCACGCTGTCGGAGGACTTCTCGCCGGGCGACATGGAGGCGCTGCACACGCTCGCCGCCGGGGCGGCGTCGGCGGTGCAGATCGTCGAACAGCGCACGGAACTCCAGGTGCTCGACCAGGTGCTCGCCCGCGTCCTCCGACACAACATCCGCAACGACCTCAACGCGATCCGCGGGCTGGCGGAACTGGCCGCCGAGCGCTGCCCGGACTGTGCCTCTCTGGCCGACCAGATCGTCGCCGCCAGCGACGAACTCGTCTCCACTGCCGAGTACGCCCGCGAGATCCGGGAGATCGTCGACCGCCGGGAGGAACAGACCAGCGTCTCGGTCGGCGCGACCGTCGAGAGCGCGGTCGCGGACGCGCTGGACTCGGCGCCCGACGCCGACGTGTCCGTCGAGGGTGACCTCGACGCCCGGGTGCGGGCCCACCCCGACCTCGACCGGGCGCTGGCCCACGCCATCGAGAACGGTATCGTCCACGGCGACGACCCCCCGGCAGTCACCGTCGAGGCTCGCGAGACCGACGACGACGTGGTGATACGCGTCGTCGACGACGGCCCTGGCATCCCCCACCACGAACTCGAACCGCTGCGGGCCGGCCAGGAGACCAGTCTCAGTCACTCCAGTGGCGTCGGCCTGTGGATCATCGACCGCGTGCTCGACTACTCCGGCGGCACGGTCCAGTTCGACGCCGACCAGGACGGCACCGCCGTCACGATGCGACTCGCCCGGTCGACGCCGGCACTGGACGCCGACTGACCCGCCGGCGGCCCCACACCCGGGTCCAGTCGCCCGGCGGTGGCGTCACCCCGCGGTCCGGTTGCCGGCGACGTCGATCAGTCCCGGGCCCGGCGCCGCCGTCGCCGTCACCCGGTCCCGGACGCCGTCGTACCAGGGCGGCGCCGTGACCGACGTGGTCCCGATCTCGGAGTAGACGATCCGCTCGACGACCCTGACCGTCGAGTCGCCACGGTTGACCGCGTACGTCGCGGTCGTCTCGGTGACCACGCCGCGCTCGTCGATCACCAGTTGCACGGAGAGTTCCGAGACGGTGCCGTTCGCGACGAGGACGTCGGGAGCCGTCTCGGTCGCCCTGATCCGCACCGTCGTCGTCCCGCCGTCGTCCACCCGCCGGACCGTCGCGTTCTCGATGGCCGTCAGGTAGCGGTAGAGCTGGGGCCGGTAACTGGGGTTGCCCGCGAGCACCTGTCGCGGCGCGACGGTGTCGCCGTACCGCGGGACCAGCCGCGTCGCCGACCGCACCCCGTCCTCGCCGAGCGTGACCGCGAACACGTCACCCTGGACGCGGCCACCGTCGCCGGTCCCCTCGACCGACGCGTACACCGACTGTCGTCGCAGGTTCCCGTCCGCGAGGCGCTCGACGTCGAGTCGGTACCCCAGGCGGTCGGCGGCGACGCGACCGTCCACCCGGGTCGAGCGCAGGACGGTCCCGTTCTCGCTGGAGACGGTCCGCTCGCGGACCACCCGGAACGACTCCAGTCGCAACACGCCGACGTGGGCCTGCAACAGCGCGAACGACGAGGTGACGCCGCTCTCGTTGACGCCGTACGGGAACGGGTCGGTCTCCTCGCCGCCGCCCTCTGTGGTCGGGGGCACGTCGAACGCCGGGCGGTCGGGCTCACCGTCGCCCCCGAGCCCCGAGCACCCCGCCAGCAGGAGGAGGAGAGCGACCGCCACCGTGCCGGCGACGGCCGGCGGACTCGTCTCGGAGGTCACGGCTGTTGTTGACGAACTCCGGGCATGAACCGCACGGTTCGTCGTGACTCACTCCGCGGCGCCGGCGGTGCGGTAGCAGTCCTCCACGCGTCGGGCGACGGCGTCGCGGTCGAACTCGTCGAACCCAGTCTCGTGGTCGCGGCGCTCGTACTCGCCCAGCGAGGACAGCGCGTCCACCAGTTCCGTGTCGGCGGTCGTCCGCACCCCGCGGTCGCGGCGCTCGACGAGTTCGTGGGCGCTGGAGTCGGCGTGGTACTCGACGACGCCGACACAGCCACAGGCGAGTGCCCACAGCAGCTCGCCGGCGAACACACAGCGGCGGGCGGTCTGGACGAACGCCCGCGCCGCCCGGTAGACGCCGACGCGTGCCTCGCGGTCGAGGTCGCCGACGAACCGCACCCGGTCGCCGATCCGCAACTCGCGGGCCTGCTTTCGGTACTCCTCTGCGAGTGGTCCCTCGCCGATCACCGTCGCCGACCAGTCGTAGTCGCGCAGTTCGGCGAGCGCCAGCAGCAGGTTCTCCAGGTTGCCGTCGCGGTCGAGACGGTTCGCGAACACGATGTCGTCCTCGTACTCCCCGTCCGGCGGCGTCGCCGCCACGAGGTCGACGTCGATGGGGTCGGGGACGACGCTCACCTCGTCGGCGGTCGCGCCGGACTCCCGCAGTCGTGTGCGTACCGTCTCCGCCGGCGCGACGAGACGGTCGACGCCGGTGACGGCGTCGGCGTCGAACGCCAGGTCGTAGAACTCCCCGACGACCGGGACGCGGGCCAGGCGAGCGCCGTACCGCGCCGGACCGACCGCGCTCGGGAAGCCGCCGTCGACGTGGACCACGTCGGCGCCCGCCCGCCGCACCGCCAGCGGGAGTCGCATCCGGTACCCCCGGCCCGGCGAGTCCGCGACGACGCGGTAGGTGACGCCGTCCACGTCGACGGCGTCGAGGTCGGACTCCCACCAGGGGGTCGTCAGGACCGTCACCTGGTGTCCGCGCTCGACCAGGAGGCGGGCGACGGTGTCGAACCGCTCGCGCCCGGGGTGGACCGGCGCCTCGCCGTGGTGGGTCGTCTCCGGGGCGACCAGGACGACGTGCACACATCGAACCGCACGCGGGCGCGGCATAAGTGCGACGGGTCCCGGCCGGCCCTGGCCCGGCGGATTTACGTCCGCGCCCCGTCCGTTCGACCCATGTCGCTGCGCTCCCGGCTCCGCTCCCCCTTCAACGGCACGCCCCACCAGCGCGTCTCGCGGGCGCTGGTGAAGACGCTGTTGTACCGGACGTTGATGGTCGTCATCACGGTCGTGGTCGCCTTCGCGGTCACGGGCGACAGCGGGGACGCCCTGGGTATCGGGCTCGTCTCGAACACCGTCAAGACGGGGACGTACTACGCCTACGAGCGACTGTGGGACCGCGTCGCCTGGGGTGTGTGAGCCGGGTGCCGGCACCGTAAGCGGTTTGCCCCGTCTCCGCTCAGGAGGTCCATGGCCTACGACATCGAACGGTACCTGAAGGTCAGGGGTGCCGGCGGCGCCTCGCTCGGCCCCGACGGCGACCGACTCGCCTTCCTCATGGACACCACGGGCACCAACCAGGTGTGGACCCTGGACGAGCCCGGCGGGTGGCCCCAGCAGCGCACCTTCTACGACGAGCGGGTCACCTTCGTCTCGTTCTCGCCCGAGCGCCCCGAGATGGTGTTTGGCATGGACGAGGGCGGCAACGAGCGCGCCCAGTTCTACCGCCTGCCCGCCGACGGCGGCCAGGTGACCGACCTCACCGCGCACCCGGAGGCGAAACACCAGTGGGGCGGGTGGGGCCCCGACGGTGACCGCTTCGCGTTCTCCTCGAACCGCCGTGACGAGGGCGTGTTCGACATCTACGTGCAGGACCGCGACGCGACCGGCGCCGACGCCGAACTCGTGTACGAGAGCGACGGCTGGTACACGCCGGCGGGCTTCTCGCCCGAGGGCGACCGCCTGCTCGTCGTCCAGGCACACTCAAGTTTCGACCAGGACGTGTACGTGCTGGATCTTGACACCGGCGACCTCGACCACCTCACGCCCCACGAGGGTCGGGTGCGCTACGGTAGCCCCGAGTGGGGTCCCGACGGCGACGCGATCTACTGCGTGAGCGACCAGGACGCCGACACCACCTACCTCGCACGCCTGGACGCCGACACCGGCGATCTCCAGGTGGTCGAGGAGGGCGGCGACTGGAACGTCGACGGCGTCTCGCTGGACGAGGACACCGGCCGCCTCGTGTACTCCCGCAACGTCGACGGCGCGACCGAACTCACCGTCGGCGAACTCGACGGTCCGCGGTCGGTCGCCACCCACCCGACGCCGGACCTGCCGGGGGAGATCGCCGGCGGCGTCTCCTTCGGCCCGGACGCCGACCGCTTCGCGGTCACCGCCCACGGCCCCACGGAGAACCCCAACGTGTACGTCGTCGACGTCGAGAGCGGCGCCCACGAGCGCTGGACCCACGCCTCCACGGCGGGGATCCCGCCGGAGACGTTCCAGGCGCCCGAACTCGTCCACTTCGAGTCCTTCGACGGCCTGTCGGTGCCCGCCTTCTTCACCCTCCCCGAGGACGCCCCCGAGGGCGAGACGCCGGTCGTCGTCGACATCCACGGCGGCCCCGAGAGCCAGCGCCGCCCCGGCTTCCGCTCGGTGAAACAGTACCTGCTGGACCGCGGCTACGCCGTCTTCGAACCGAACGTGCGGGGCTCCTCGGGGTACGGCCGGGAGTACACCCACCTCGACGACGTGCGCAACAGGATGGACTCCGTCGCGGACATCGAGGCCGCCGTCGAGTGGCTGCACGACCGCGACGCCGTCGACCCCGACCGGATCGCCGCGATGGGTGGCTCCTACGGCGGGTTCATGGTGCTCGCCTGTCTCACGGAGTACCCCGACCTCTGGGCCGCCGGGGTGGACGTCGTCGGCATCGCCAACTTCGTCACCTTCCTGGAGAACACCGGCGAGTGGCGCCGCGAGTTGCGCGAGGCCGAGTACGGCTCCCTTGCGGAGGACCGCGACTTTCTGGAGTCCATCAGCCCGATCAACAACGTCGACGCCATCGAGGCGCCGCTTTTCGTCCTCC
>CAYODS010000007.1:0-6445 GCA_964402765.1 uncultured Halobacteriales archaeon | reverse complement strand
GTCGATGAGGCCGGCGACCACGTCCCCGTCCGCGAACTGATCTTCGAGGACGAGGGCCACGGCTTCTCGAAGCTGGAGAACCGCATCGAGGCCTACGCCGCCATCGCGGAGTTCCTCGACGAACACGTCGGCGCCCCGGTCGAGGCGCTCGCCTGAACGTCCACCCGCCTCACTCCGGCACGGTGTAGGTCCCGATGGCGACCCCCGTGGAACTCTCGGGGGGGACCCACACGACGTCGACGGTCGCGCCCGGACCGGCATCGACGCGCACCTGCCGGCCGGCGCTGACGCGCTCGCTCCCGGGGTCACCGTCGAACCACACTGCGGCCCGCTCGCCGTCCACCTCGACCGCGAGACGGCTCGTGTTCTCCGCGTTGATCGTGTCACCGCCCTCGTGGGTTATCACGACGACGCCGTCCGCGGCGCGGTACTCGAAGTTGAAGGCGATCTGCGGGACGGTGGTCCGGATCACGGACAGCGAGACGCTGCCCCCGACGCCCACCGCCGTGGCCGGCACGGAGCCACTGACGGTCACCGTCCGCCCGTCCCGCCCGAGGTCGAGACTCGACACCCGTGACAGCCGCACGAGGCCGTCACGCCAGTCGGTGAGGTCGACGCTCTCCGCCGTCTCGGCGTCCTCGAAGACGTACAGGCGCTCGAAGGTCACCTCGTCACCGTCGAGGTCGGCGTCGAGACCTCCGGCGACGACGGCGTCCGAGCGGGGGAACGACCCGAGGATCGCGGTGCCCCTCGACCCGGGGCCGCCGCCGGCGTACAGCGAGCCGTCCAGGCCGTCCAGCAGCGTCCCCACGTCGTCGTCGGCCGCTCCGTAGCGGTCGACGGCGCCCGCCCGGGCGTCCAGCAGCGTCTCCACGCTCGACCGCGTGCCCTCCGGGGCGACCGCGACGACGACGCTGTCGGTCCCGGCGCCGACCGCCGCCCCCGACCCCTCGCCCGCGGAGACGTACAGGTCATGGTCGCGGTGGGTACCGTCGGCCTCGGCGCCGAACTCACCCGTCAGCCGCTCGCCGACGGCGGCGGGGTCGAACGATCCCAGCGCCACGGTCGCCCTCAGCGCCCCGATCGCCGCCGCGTCGACGTAGACGACCCCCTCGACGGCGTCGCGGTCGAACACCCCGTCGCTGCCGCCTATCGTCGCCTCCGCGCGCTCGGTCGCCCGCTCGCTGAACGGCGCGTCGTCGGCGGTCAACGCCGCGTAGTCGGTGCGGTGGAACGCGTACCCCTCGACGCCGAGCACGGTCGGGGCCGGCAGCCACCGCGACAGCGTGTCACCGCCGTCACCGCCACCGAGCAGGCCGAGACAGCCCGCCGTCGAGGCCGTCAGCGCGACCGCCCCACCGCCCGCCGCTCGCAGGACCGACCGTCGTGTCGAGTGTCCCTCCATCGTGTCGGGGGACGACGCCACAGAAAAAACCGTTTCCCCCGTCGCGGGTCGGCCGCCGTGTCGAGCCACCGTCCCCCGTGCACGGGGAGTGACCCCGGGGAGCGAATCGTCTCCGTCACGGTCACGACGCCGGAAATCCGAACCCGCGCGTTTTTTCTGCTACCGAGATTAAAATTTAGCGCACACAGAGAAAAATTAAAGTGCTGTGGGGATGAGTACCAACCATGCCCGAGCACAACGGCGACGGTATCGACCGGCGGACGTTCCTGCGGTCCGTGGGGGCCGGCGTGGGGGCGGCTGCGTTCGGTGGCGTCGCGGCCGCCGACGGCACGGCCCAGTCCTGCAGCACGGGGAACACCTGGACGCGGCAGGGACGCATCGCGCCCGGTGGTCTCACCACGTACAGTTACCAGGTCAGGGGCAACGACCTCTGTGAGTTGCAGATCGCCCTCGTCGCCGACGACACCCAGCAGGACCTGGACCTGCTGGCGACCACCGACGGGCGGATACCGACGCCGGCGAACGCGGACATCCAGGCCCGCACCGCCAACGGCGAGGAGGCGATCCTCATCGAGCAGGACGTGAGCGAGGTCGGCATCGCCGTCCACTCCTTCGCCAGCCAGGCGGCCCAGTTCGAACTCGCCGTCGTGGAGCAGGTCAACGGCTCCGGCGGCGGGGGCGGTGGTGGCGGCGGCAACCCCGGTGACCCCGGCAACGGTGGCGGTGGCGGCGGCGGCGGTGGCGGCGGTGGTGGCGGCAACCCCGGCGGCCCCACCCTGGTCAACGAGGAGCGCATCGCCATCTCGAACCCGACCGACGGCGCCGCCCGCCAGGGCGTGTACGACCTCGTCAGCGAGAACCCTGCCCGCATCGAGTTCGACGTCTCGGTCACCCGCGGCTGGTGTGACGTGATGGTCAACACCGACGGCCGGCCACCCGCCCGCGACCCGATAAACAGCGACTGGGAGGCCGGTCGGCGTGACAAGGTCGACGAGTGGACCCGCGCCGCGAAGAACGCCCCCGGCACGATGGTCGTCGAGGAGGCCAACGCCAGCATCGGCTGGAGTCTCGTCTACCGCACCGGTTGGAACCCCTTTGGCAACGACGAGGGCGTGTTCGAGGTCACGATCCGCGAGTACGAGTTCACCGACGAGGTCGGTGACTCCCCGGGCGTCGTCAACCGCGAGCAGGTGGCGATCAACAAGCCGGTCAACGTCGCCGCCCGCCAGGGGGTGTACGACGTGGTCAGCGACAACCCCCGGCGGATCGAGGTCGAACTCTCCGTCCAGGGTGGGTTCGCCGACGCCATGCTGCGGGCGGACGGCCAGCCCCCGGACCGCGACCTGGTCAACAGCGAGTGGGAGGCACGCCGGCGTGACATCGACGAGTGGGGCCGCGCCCAGGACAACGCCTCCACCACGCTCGTCGTCGAGGACGTCGACAGCACGCTGGGCTGGGCGGTGGTCTTCGACAGCGGCTTCGACCTGTTCGGGCCACAGGGCGGCACCTACTCGATGACCATCACCGAGTACGTCTGAGCCCCACCGTGGACTGATCCCCCGCGCACCCGTCGCTCGACTCACTCATCACGAACTGCTCCGCTCCGACCGACTGCCGAGTGGAGCCGACCGTCTCAGGCCAGCCACTCGTCGGGCTTGGTGTCGTAGTCCACGTCGTCGGCGACGATGTCCAGTTCCTCGACCCGCTCCCAGGCTATCTCCTCCATCTCGACGCGGTCGCCGTCGTACCGCAGTCGCATCCCCGTCTCCTCCGGTTCGGGCTCCTTGTCCCGGCGTTTCGCCACCTCCACGTCGTGCTCGTCGACCTGCTTGACCACGGTGACGAGGTTCACCGGCCGGCCCCACAGCTCGAACACCCGTTCCAGGGTGCGCTCGGCCTGCTGGATGTCCAGCATCACGCCGTTGTAGTGGTGGGCCAGCAGCAACTCGTTTCGGTTGTTGTAGTTGCCGTCCCGCACCGTGATCGTCGGCTTGCCGAAGTTGGTGAACTGCAACAGCAGCTTCTGTTTCACGTCCTCGTGGTCGGTCGAGGAGACGCGGAACTGCCCCGCTGCCTGGGAGTACTCGTAGGTGAAGTACTCGTTGTCCTCGACGAACTCCTGGGTGAGAAACTCATCGAGGAAGGTCACGTCGTTGTGACTCTCGCGGATCTCGAACAGCCGCTCCCAGCCGGCGGTGACGTCGACGTCCTCGATCGCCTCCTCGACGGAGTCGTAGCGGTCGTCGTCGAACATGTACCGCCCGATCCGCTCCAGGTCGGACTGGGTGACCGAGCCGAGGAACCCCCGGAACTGCGGGCGCAACAGCGAGAAGTGCCGCCAGGCCAGCCCCTCGTACGACAGCACCTTCCAGGGGTACCGGTCCACGTCGATCTCGCCCTCGCGGGCCCGCTGGATCGCCTCGCGGTCCACCCAGCGGTCGTCTAGGGCGGCCACGGCCTCTACGTTCTCGCTCGTCGGCGCGGCGATCGCCTCCGGCGGCTCCAGCAGTTCGAGCACGCGGTCGATGTCGACCACGTCACCGAAGTTGCGCCAGGTGACCCCCTCGACGCGCAGCAGTTTCTCGACGACCTCCTCGCGGTTCGTGGTGTTCTCGACGTACTCCCACAGCTCCAGGCCCAGCTTGTAGGGGTTCAGCCCCGGCGAGCCCAGCACCTTCGCCATGTGATCGGCGTAGGTCATGAACTCGTCCGCCTCCGCGAACCCCTCGTCGGCCATCATCTTGGATTCCCAGTAGGAGTTGTGGTTGACCAGCCCGGCGGCGGCGTAGCGGTGGGTCTCCTCGACGGAGACGTCGTAGACGGTGCCGGTTCCCTCCTCGACGCTTTTGACCTCGTCGGTCCACGACTCCTCCTCGAACCAGGCGAGGTCGTTGAGGTAGGACCGCAGGCGGTCGGCCTTCTCGTCGTAGCCGAAGCCGATCCGCTCGGCGAACTCGCGCGCCGAGCGGCCGGTGAGGTGGACGTGGTAGCAGCCGTCGGACTGCTCGCGACGCCGGCTGAGCAGCCCGAAGTTCGTGAGCAGCAGTTGCACCTGCTTGCTCATCTCCTCGCTCTTCGTGCTGAGGATCGCCCCGTGGTCGCCGGCGTAGCCGTCGGCGTCGAACAGCCCACGGAGGAACTCGGCGACGACCGAGGCCGGCGACTGGAGAACGGCGTCCGGAACCCGCTTGCGCTCGGAGGCGTCGCCCGCCAGCAGGTCGAGTCCGGGAGCCTCCGTCAGCATGTCCACCAGGTTCTCCGAGTAGACGTAGGTCCGCCAGCGGTCGCCCTGTGACTCGACGCTCGGGTCGACGCCGAACAGTTCCGTCGCGAGGCCTGCGAACTCCTCGGCACGCTCGCGGCGACCGGCGGTGAACCCGACGTGCCCCGCCGACCGCGAGACCTGGCCGTCACCGACCAGCAGTCCGAGCAGCCGACCGAACCGTTCCGTGACCTCGTCGGGAACCCGGACGGGACTTCGCTCCGTCGCGCCTCTGTTCTCGCCGTCGTACGACTCAAGCGCCGCCTCGATCGCCTCCGCCCGCTCGGCACGACCGACGTCGCGGTACCGGATGACCGTCCACACGGAGACGCCTGCCTCCTCGGCCACGTCCTCCAGGCTGGTGTACGCCGGCGCCTCCCAGTCGACCGTGGCGTACTCGTCGGCCCAGAGCCCGTCACCGCCGGAGACCTCGATCTCGTCGCCGGGTGCCAGTTCGTCGAGCCTGACCCACGAGCCGTCCGGGCGGCGCACCCGGTGGTTGTTCGACCCCGTCAGCTCGAAGCCGCGGCGCGTCTCGATCGTGACGGTGTCGTGGTCCGGGATGACGTTCGAGTCGTACACCGCTCGCACGTCCTCGCCGTCCGAGACGGTGGTGTGGTCCTCGACGACCGACTCCATCGGCAAAACGCCCTCCGCGGTGAACACCGGCGTGTCCGGCGCCACGCAGGCCCACCCCTCGTTCATCACCTTCGTCATCTTCTGGGGGGCGAAGTAGTACGCCTCGGCCCGCAGCATCTCCAGCACGTCGCGCTGCCAGTCGGTCATCTCCAGGGCCTTGCCGGCGTCGTCGTCGTACTGCTTGCCGTGGGCCCGCAGGAAGCCCAGCAGGTCCTTCTCTGGCTCCTCGGGGAACGACCGCGGTCCCGCGTCGTCGTCCTGGGCGTCGAGCCACTCCTCGTTGAACACCTGCTCGCGGACCTCCTCGCTCAGGTCGAGTTCGTCGAGTTGGGCGGCGACGTCCTCCTCGACCTCCTCGCCGGCGTCGTACTCTTCGAACTCGTAGCGGTCGGCGCCGAAGGAGCGGTACTGGTCGATGTTGTCCTCCAGCGCGAGGGCGTGGTCGATCCACTTCTCGACCTCGTCGCGGTCGATCGCCGGGTCGGCCATGTACTCGGCGATGGCGTCGGCGTGCCGTTCGAGCATCGCGGCGGCGCCGACCCCGTCGTCGAACATGCCGTACCACTCGTTGTTGGCGAAGAAGTCGGAGTGAGCCTCGACGTGGGTGATGACGGCCTTCTGGTCGGCCATCGCGTTCGACTCCTGGAGAAAGGCGTTGGCGGGGTCGTCGTTGTTGACGATCTCGAAGGCCTTGCCCATGCCGTACTGGCCGCGCTTGCGGTGGCGGTCGTACTGCATCCCCCACCGCCAGTGCGGGTAGCGGGATTGAAAGCCGCCGTAGGCCATCAACTCGTGCATCTCGTCGTAGTCGACGACCCAGTAGTTCACCGGGAACGGCTCCAGGCCGAGTTTCCGGGCGAGGTTGTTCGCCTCCTCGACGACCGTCTCCAGTTCGCCGGCGATGCGCTGTTTCGTGAAGCGTCCTGGCTGACTCATTCTGCGGTCACCTCCTCCGTGGAGAGTATCTCGTAGATGGCGTCGGTCACGTCCTCCGGCCCGGTGACGTACGCCACCGCGACGTCGCTGCCCTCGCCGAAGTGGCGCTCGACCTCCTCGGCGTGGGTGGCGTTGATGGCGTTGCCGCTGGGCTGGGTCTCGACGTAGGCGTGGAGGTTCGCGGGGATCTGCTCCATCAGGGG
>CAYODS010000006.1:29233-50392 GCA_964402765.1 uncultured Halobacteriales archaeon | reverse complement strand
CGCAGTCTCCGAGCGGGCGAAGAACCGCGGCAAGGAGCAGGTCGGCTCGCTCGGGTCGGGCAACCACTTCCTGGAGGTCCAGCGCGTCACCGACGTGTTCCGCTCGGACGTGGCCGACGCCTACGGCCTGTTCGAGGACCAACTCGTGGTCCTCGTTCACTGCGGGTCGCGGGGGCTGGGCCACCAGGTCTGCACGGACCACCTGCGCCGCATCGAGGACGAGCACGCCGACCTGCTTGCGGCGTTGCCGGACAGGGAACTCGCCGCGGCGCCGGCGGGGTCGGCGGCCGCCGAGGACTACTACGCGGCGATGGGGGCGGCGATAAACTACGCGTGGACGAACCGCCAGCTCATCACCCACCGCACCCGCGAGGTGTTCGAGCGCGTGTTCGGCCGGGACTGGGAGGCGCTTGGAATGGACCTGCTGTACGACGTGGCCCACAACATCGGCAAGCGCGAGACCCACGAGGTGCCCGTCGACGCGAGCGGCCTGCCGACGACGCGGGCGGAGGCGGTCGACCGCGCCGAGCGCGAACTGTTCGTCCACCGGAAGGGCGCCACGCGGGCGTTCCCGGCCGGTCGCCCGGAGGTGCCCGCCGCCCACCGTGACGTGGGGCAACCGGTGATCATCCCCGGGTCGATGGGCGCCGGGTCGTACGTCCTGCGTGGCGGGGAGAACTCCCTGTCGGAGACGTTCGGCTCGACGGCCCACGGCGCCGGACGACTGATGAGCCGCACCCAGGCGAAGGACGAGTACTGGGGCGGGGACGTGCAGGACGACCTCGCGGGACAGGGCGTCTACGTGAAGGCCAACTCCGGGGCGACCGTCGCCGAGGAGGCACCCGGCGTCTACAAGGACGTCGACGAGGTGGTGCGCGTCTCCGACGCGCTGGGCATCGGCGACAAGGTGGTCCGCACCTTCCCGGTGTGCAACGTGAAGGGCTGAACGCGACACCCGCGAGTGCCGTCAGTCCCGGTCGACCGGGTAGACGACGACCTGGAGCGTGTCGCCGGGGTCGAGCCCGAGTGCCTCTATCTCGGGGTCGGGGACGGCGATCCGGCCGCCCTTCTGGAGTTGAGTCTTGTACACCGACTTGCGGTCGCTGTCCGTCGGGTCGAACACGACGCTGTCGCCCGTGGGGATGGAGTCCAGAGCGCGCTCGATGTCGGCCTCGACCGCGGCCATCGTCTCCTCGACGCTCCGCTCTATCGTCTCACCGAGTGACGGGGTCGGGCCGGGTGTGTGGTCGTCGCTCTCCGCGTCCGCGTCCCCGTGGTCTGCCGAGCGGATGACCTTCACCGTCGGACCGTCGTCGCCGTCGTCCGGGTCCCTGGCGTCGCCCGTCTCCTGTCCCGTCTTCGGGGTGTCCCCGGTCAGCCGGTCGGCGACCCGGTCGGCTATCTCGGCCAGTTCGTCCTCTGTGAGACTCGTATCGTCTTCATCAGTCATATTCTGACTTCAGAAGACGATCGAAGACGTGGCGTGTTAAGCGTTCGGGTGTCCGCGGGGGTCGGTAGCGGTGGATGGTGCCGGCGCTCGGTGGCTTCGCTCCCCAGCCCGGGGTCGCGGCCGCCGACCCCGGCGCGGGCGGCGAGTGCCGCGGTCAGTCACCGGACGGGTCGCCGTCGACCCGCTCGGCGCGTGGTGGCTCGTCCCCGGAGGAGCGATCGGCGGGGCCGACGGCGTCGGCGCCGTCCGGATCGCGGTCAGGGGCCTGTGGCCCGGGACCGTCTCCGGGTTCGTCGGCGACCGTGACGCTGTCGACGACCGGGTCGGGGACGGTGCCGGTCGGGTGGTCCGGGGCGTCGACGGTGAGTGTAGTGCCGCCCTGGCAGTCGAGGTGGAGTTCGCCGCCGAGCCACTGGGTGCCCCAGGCCACGATCCACAGGCCGAGTCCGGAGCCGTGTTCGAGGGGGATCTCCTCGCCTGCGGCGACCGTGCGACGCTCTTGGGCGGGGAGACCGGGTCCGTCGTCGTCGACGACCACCCGCACGCCGTCGCCGGTGTCACGTGCCGAGACCTCGACCGTCGGCGCCCCGCCGCCGTGTTCGACCGCGTTCTCGATCGCCTCGTGGACGACCAACTCGAGGACGGCACCGTCAGTGACGACGGTGAGGTCCTCCGGGACGTCCACCGTGACCGTCGCCGACCCGGTGTCGAGTCGGTCGAGGACGTCTTCGACCGTCTTCCGGACGTCGGCCGGGCGGGCGGTGGTCTCCCTGGCGACGGTCTGCTCGAAGTCGTGTGCCTTCTTGCCCAGATCGACGAGGTCGTCGGCGACGGCGGCTACCTCGTCGAGGTACTCCTCGGCGCGCGTGCCGTCGCCGGCCGTCTCCGCGAGGTCGGCGTAGCCGATGACGGCGTTCATGTCGTTGCGCAGGTTGTGGCGGACGACGCGGTTGAGCACGCCGAGACGCTGCTCGCGGAGACGGCGTCGCGTCACGTCCCGCAGGACGAGGGCCCGACCGAGGGTGCGCTGGCCGTCGCCGACCGTCGAGGCGCTGACCTCGAAGCGACGGGGACCGTCGGCCGTCGGCAGGGTGTGGGTGGTCCCGTCCACCAGGGCGGTGCGCTCGCCGGCACCGACGACACGACGCAGGTTCTCGCCGACCGCCCGGTCGGCGTCGAGTTCGAACGTCGACTCGCTGGCGGGGTTGAGATCGGCCACCCGTCCGTTCCCGTCAGTGACGAGCACCGGGTCCGCGATGTCGCGGAGGACCGCCTCCCGCCCGACTTCCCCCGTGCTCGGGGTCATGTCGACCATCCCGTGACCGAAAAGCGCGACGGCGTAGCCGGCCATCACCACCGGGACGGTGTACGGCACCGTCTGGAGACCCGGCACCGGCGAGATCGAGAGGCTGTCGGCGATCCCGGCAACAAGTGCGGGCACGCTTGTGACCGCCATCCACCCGATCTGTGCCGTGTACAGTGACCCGTCGTCCGTCACTCGACGCAGGACCAGCGCGAACCCGGCCGCGACCGTCGCGTAGAGGTACAGTATCGCCGCCCAGAACAGCGGCGTCGTCGAGACCGTCACGACTGTGGTGATCCGCCCGACGGAGACCGTCTCGACGGTCCACAGCGCACTCACGCTGGGGTCGAGACCGATCAGGACCGCGATACCGACGGCGGGTGTCGACAGCAGTGCCGCGGTCCCGCCCGTGACGTACTCCTGGCGACCGGCGTAGGCGAGTCCGAACAGCAGCCACCAGACGCCGACCATCATGCCGGCGACCAGCGTGAGCCCCTCGATCGCGACGCGGTCGGTCCCGGCCGCGCCGCCCAGTCCGACCGCGTACACCGTCAACCAGACGGTGTCGGTGAGCGTCAGCGCGACGAACGGCCACCGGGCCGGCGTCGACTTCCACCGCAGGGCGTACGCCCCGAGTCCCAGGGAGACGGCTGCCCCAAAGAGCAACCCGGCGACGTACGGCGACCCCACCACCCCGAGCATGTGTTACGATACCACACGGAGTGTTCTCCCGTGGAAAGATACTTGTGGCTCTCAGGATCACCGGAAGTCGAACCGCGGGCGGTCGGGGTAGTCCTCGGGCGGCACGTCCGGCTCCACCTCGCGACCGTCCTCGAAGCGGACGAAGGAGACGTAGTAGGTGCGCCCGCAGCCGTCCGCCCCCGGTGCGGGGTTCTCGGCGCCCCCGTCGGTGTGGCCGTCACCCGGCGGGGTGCCGTCGGCCACGTCCGCGTCTGGGGGCGTCACGTCGCCGAGACAGACCATCTCGATGCCGTCGGCGTGTTCGGTGAAGTCGTCGTCCTCGACGCCGTCGGCGGCGGGGGCGTACTCCCAGCCGTCCATCGGCTCGCGGGTCACACAGCGGTCGGCGAGGTACCCCTCGCGCTCGACGCCGGTGACCGCCCCACAGTAGGGGCAGTGGTAACTGACCTCGACCATACCGCCACGGGGAGCCGGGCGAGGGTAAACACCCCGGTCCCACCCCGCGTGGCGGTCGCGGGGGAAACCCACTTGTTCACCGCCCGCGAGGGGCCGCTGTGTACAGGATCGACCGACCGGCGTCGGAGACCGTCTCGCTCGTCAGGCGGGCACTCGAGGCGGCCGACGTGGACGAGGTGTACGTCGAGGGCAACGTGGTGATGGGGACGATGGCGGTCCCCGGGGGTGGCGACCGGCCGCTGTGGATCGTGGAGGTGGACCTGGGCGCACCGCCGGACGGCCAGGGGACGCTCGTGTCGGTGGCGGTCAGGTTCAACGACGCCCTCGTGCCCGGTCGGCGGCTCTCCTCGGGGCTGGGCTCCGCTCCACAGGTCGGCCAGCGTGTCGTCGACGAGCTGCGGACGGTCGCCGGCGAGGACTTCTACCGCGTTCCCGGGCCGGAGGACGAGCCCAAGTCGTCGGTGGACGGCTGGGACCGGATCGGCGACCACGGCGCCTTCCAGGACACCGGCATGCGCTCGATGGGCCGGGGCGTGTTCGAGGTGTCCACCGGTGGGCGCGTCGCGACCGTCTCCGTCGTCCGCCCGGAACGACACGACGCCGGTCGCGCCGCCGCGGTGAGCACCCCGCTGAGCGTCGCCCGGGCGGGGACGGGCTTCGAGTGCTACTTCGACGGCGGTGACGAGTTCACCCGGTACAACTACGGCGAAAACGCCGTCGACCTGCCCGAGGGCGTCTGGGACTCCGTCCAGTCGCTGTCGCCGTTCGGCCTGCTCGTCGTGGACGACCGCCTCGGGACGACCGAGCACGTCCTCCCGCGGGTGGTGACCGACCCCGAGACGCTGATACAGCACGCACAGACCGTGGTCACGCTCGCGAGCGCCGTCGAACAGGCCGTCGAGACGGCAGTCTGACCGGCGCCTGAGACCGCCGGAGCACAACTGCAAAGACCGACGGCCCGCACCGACCGGTATGATAGACGAGACGGTCGAGGAGATCCGCGAGATGCGGACCCACTCCTCCTCGACGGTGGCCGTGAAGGCGGCCCGTGCGCTGCGTGAACTCCGCGAGCGGGAGTACGCCACCGTCGAGGAGTACCTCCGGGCGCTGGAGCGCAACGGCTCCGCGCTGCGGCGGGCGAACCCCTCCCACGCCTCCCTGCAGAACGCCGTCCGGGACGTGGTCGAGACCGTCCGCGAGGCCGACCCCGCGGACGTGGCCGCCGCCAAGCGTCGCACCGACGCGGCGATCGACCGCGTCGTGGAGACGATCCAGGGGGCCAAGCGGGCCGCCGCCGAGAACGCCGCCGGCGAGATCGACGACGGGGCGACGCTTCTGACCCACGACTACTCCTCGACGGTACTGGAGACGCTGGACGTGGCACTCGACCGCGGCAAGCGGGTCGAGGTGTACGTCACCGAGGCCCGGCCCCGCTACCTGGGTCGCAAGACCGCCCGGGCGCTCGCAGAGCGGGACGGCGTCGAGACACACCTGGTGGTGGACTCCGCTGCGGGTTACTACCTGGAGGACTGCGACGAGGTGCTGATCGGCATGGACTGTGTTGTGAGCGGGACGCTGTACAACCGCGTCGGTACCCTGCCGATCGCGGCGACCGCCGCCCACCGCGACGTACCCGTCACCGTCGTCGGCTCCGCCGCGAAGCTCATCGAGGAGGGGTTCGTCTTCGAGAACGAGTTCCGCGCCCCCAGCGAGGTGATGCGTGAACCCGCCGAGGGGTTCACCGTCGAGAACCCCTCCTACGACGCCACGCCGGCCGAACTGATCGACCGGGTGATCACCGACGAGGGGGTTAGGGAGCCGTGACGGTGGTCCGTCCGGCGGGTGCCGCTGGTCCCGGTCAGAGCTCGACGCCGATGTAGCCGGCGGCGGCGCCGGTCACCCCGACGCCGATGGTGTAGCCGATGGCGGGACCGAGGATCTGATCGAAGCCACCGCCGCCCCCCCCGCCGCCCCCGGCCAGCACCGTGGCGAGGACGAACTGCACGATAACCATCGCGAGGAAGCCGGCCGCGGCGCCGACGCCCGCTGAGACGGCGACCTCCTGGCCGGGCTTGGCCTGGCGGCGAGAGGCCGTCAGTCCGGTGACGATCGCCAGCAGCGGGCCGAGGAAGATGCCGATGAACAGCGCGGCGCCGGCCCCGGTCCCGCCGACGAGCCCGAGACTGAGCGTCGCCGGCGCCAGCGCCCCGAACAGGAAGAACGCGACCGTGGTACCGAGGCCGAAGGCGACGAACGTCGCGACGCTGAACTTCACGACGTTCGTGTCCACGTCGAGTTCGACGTTCATGTTGCCGCCGCCCTGGCCCTGCCTCTGGCGGCCGCCCGCCGGCGGCGGGCCGTCCTGGGGTGCGCCCTGTGTCTGCTGGTTGGGCTGTCGCTGCTGTCGTTGCTGGTTCCCTGCGCCGCCCTGGTTCGCGCCCTGGCCCTGGTTCGACTCTCCCCCGTCGGTCATCAGACGGGTCTCGCCCGTGTCCCTCGCTACCATACGTCTTACAGTACCCCGGCGACTTATAAAAGTGTGAGGCCGTCAGACAGACCCCTCGATGGCTGGCGGGTCGCCCCGACCGACGCGGACCTCGTGGGCCTCGACGTCCTCGTACGAGGCGACCTGGCCGCCCACCGTGACGGGCCCCTCGTCGGTCTCAAGGGTGAGGGTGGCGACCTCCTCGCCCTCCGCGTGGGTCTCGGCGACTCGACCCCGCACGACCCGCGGAGACCCGGTCTCCACGTCGCGACCGTCGACGGTCGCGTAGAGGTCGCCGCCCCGATCACGGTACGCCGGCAGGTCGTTCACGCAGCGCCGTATCGAGGCGTACCGCCGTGGCAGCGGCCGCAGGTCCTCGCTCGTGTGCAGCGTGCGCTCGCCGGTGGTCCACAGCACCGTCCGGTAGAAGCCCGAGACGAGAAAGCCAAGCGCCGAGCGCTCGAAGATGACGCCGTACCGGTCGCGGTCGTCTCGCAGGGCGTCCTGGGTGGCGTACACCGACCGCTCACCGTCAGCCACCGCGATCACCGGCGTCGTGATCCCGCGACGGGTACGGGTCTCGTGGGCGACCTCGCCGTAGGCGAACGCCTCGGGGTCGGGCGCACGGGCGTCGGGGGCGACGAGCAGGTCGACCGTGACGCCGCGCTCGACGGCGGCCCGGAGGTCGTCCTCGAACCGGCCCAGCAGGTCCGGCGTCACCGCGAGTTCGAGCTCGTATGCGGCCGCCTCGACGGTGTCAGTGAGGTGTCTGAGGATCGTCGACCGGGACTTCACCAGGCTCACCGCCTCCGTGTCCCGCGGCGGCGCGGTGTACCGTGCCGTCAGCCCCTCGGTGAGCGAGGACAGCGTCTCCTGCATCTCGCCGAGCGCGTCCTCCGGGTTCACCGCGACCACCTTCAGCGGACGGGACTCACGCAACTCCACCAGCCCACGGTCCGATAGCGCCCGGACCGTGTCGTACACGCGTGGCTGGGGCACGTCGGTGCGGTCCGCGATCTCGCTCGCGGTGAGACGGCCGTGCTCCAGCACCGCGAGGTACGCCTCGATCTCGTACTCCCCGAGGTCGAACTGCTCGCCCACTCGCTCCAGTCGGGCGCGGAGGTCGTCGGTCATCCCTCTGGGCGAGGCGGCCACCCGACAAAACGTTTACTCACTCGTGAATGGTGCTCACCGACTCGCTCGCTCCCGGGCGACCCTGACCACGTGGACGACGCCTCCGGCCGCCACCGCGGCGCCGACCGATCCCGTCAGGAGGTCCGCGCCCGCGGAGACGAGTCGCGAGTCCGAGGCGAACAGTCCGTTCAGCGCCAGGAGGACGAGTCCGACGACCCCGACGGCGAACGCCGCGGCACCCGCGCCGACGGCAGCCTCCGTCGCCGTCGTCCGGTCCACCTCGGTGTCCGGGAGCGCCGTCACGAGCGCGCCCGCCACGAGGCCCCCGGTCGGTCCCGTCGAGGCCACGGCGAACAGAAGTGTCCCGGCCCCGACGTCGAGCGAGAGGACCGGTCCGGCGACCGTCGCCACGAGCACCACGCCGCCTGCCACGATCCGTGGGTCGGCGTCGCCTCCCGGGGAGTCGGCCCCGCCCTCGTCGAACCGCTCCCCGCCGGTGCTCGGCTCCGGCCTGGCGTCACCAGTTCCCGACACACCTCGTCAGTCGGGGGCCATGCACAAATTCGATCGGGGTGGTGAGCGTTCCGAGGACCGGTCGTTCGCACGTCCGACACAACCCTTATTCCCGGCGGCGGAGTGAATCGGGGCATGGCTCCGGGCCTGCCGGCCGGCGGTGCGGTGCTGCAGTCCCGGTTCGTCGAGCGGCTGCAGGGACGACTCGGGAAGTGGCTGCAGCCGGTTCCGGAACCAGCTCTCCGGATCGTCGGCGCGGTGATCGTCATCTCGATCGGCTGGTACGGTTCCCGCCTGGTGGTCCGGCAGTTCGGCCGGCCGCTCGCCCGGCGGTTCCGGCGCCCGTCGCTGGCCCGCACCGTGTTGCGCAGCGTGCGGGCGGTGATGCTCGTGATGACCGGCTTCATCGCGCTGTGGGTGCTCGGCCTGCAGTTCCCGGACATCTTCATCTCGGTGACGGTGTTCTCGGCGGTCGTCGGTGTCGTGCTGGCGCCGATCGTCGGGTCGATCATAAACGGCGTGTTCGTCATCGCGGACCAGCCCTACGAGATCGGCGACATGATCGAACTCGGCGATAACGGCACCCGCGGGTTCGTCGAGGACGTTACCCTGCGGTACACGAAGATATTCACGCTTGACAACACTTTCCTGGTGATCCCGAACGGGAACATCCGCGACCGGGACGTGATAAACTACTCCGCCGAGGACGAGCGCACCCGACTGGCGATCGACGTGGTGGTGACCTACGAGAGCGACCTGGACCACGCCCGGACGGTCATCGAGCGTGCCGCCCGTGAGGTCGACGGGGTGATCTCCGGCGGCCCGGGCATCCGTATCGGCGCCGCCCGGTACCCCGCCGGCCCGACCTGCTACATCGACACGTTCGGTGACCACGGCGTCCACCTGCGACTGCGGTACTGGGCCGAGCAGCCCTACAAACTGCTGACGATCCGATCGCTCGTCCAGACGCGGGTCTGGGACGCACTCGCCGAGACCGACGTGGAGATCGCCTACCCGCACCAGCATCTGGTGTTCGACGAGAACAGTGGCACCGCCCAGGTCAGCGTCGCCAGCAACGGCCACGGCCCGGCGGGTCCCCCCGCCCCCGAGGAGGTCACCGGGCCAACGGACGGCGAGGAGGGAGCGAACGGTCGCCGCTCGACCGAGCGGAGGGAGCCGGAGCCGGCACCGAACGAGACGCGGGACTCACCGACCGAGCGGGGCACGGAGACCGACGGCGACGGCGGGTGATCACGCCGCGTCCGCGGTGATGACCTCGCAGTCGAGTCGGTTCCGGAGAAACGTCTCGATGTCCGGGTCGTTCGTGAGGGAGTTTATCATCCGCCGCCACCGGCCCGCCTGCTTGTGGCCGATGACGACGATGTCGGCCGCCTCGGCGGCCACCTCCTCCAGGATCGTCTCCTCGACGAGAAAGCCCCGGCGGACGACGTAGCGGGTGTTGACCAGTTCGCCGAGGCGGTCCTCGACGGCCCGCTTGAGGTCGGTCCGGGTCACCTTCCGGCCGTTCTGGAACAGGTCCACGTGCAACACCGTGAGGTCGGCGTCGCGCTCGTCGGCGACCTGGACCGCACGTCGCAGCGTCCGCTCCGAGTGTTCGCTGAGTGGGTACCGGACGGGGACGACCACTCGGGTCACGTCTCGACGGTGGAGCGGCGAGGCTTAAACCCTACCGCTGAAACAGACGCCCGTCTGCCGTGAGAAAAACCGACTACGACCCCTCGATGACGACCCGTCTCTCGAGCGGTGCCTCGACGCCGTGCTCGCGGGCGTGGTCCACGAGCGCCTCGTGTTGCACCCGGCCCCGCTCGACGACCGCCAGTGACTCCTCAAGCGCCGGGAGCTCGTCCTCGGCCCCGAGAACGAACTCGCTGGTCGCCAGCGTGTATGTCTCCTCGGGCGCGAGCGGGTCCCCGCCGACGGTGACCGACTGGAGCCCCTCCTCGCGGTGGTACCGGACCCGCGCCCCGCTGAGGTGGGCGTGCCACCAGTCCTCGGCACCGAAGGAGACACGATCACCGGCCGAGGACAGCGCCCGCCACAGCGTCTCCCCCTCGACGGCGACCGCGACGACCCGTTCCTCGAACGGGACCAGCGAGACGAGGTCGGCCACCGTGACCGACCCCGACAGCGGCTCTCCCGCCCGGATTCCGCCGCTGTTCTGCAGCGCGAGGTCGACGTCGCGGTCCACCCCGGCGTGCCGGAAGGCGTCGGCCACGAAGTTGCCGACGCGGGCCTCGCCGCCGAACACCGTCGCCTCGTCGCGCTCGACGGGGCCCTCGACACGGGTGACCACGTCGTCCAGCGCAGCTGCCGCCTGGCGCTCGGTCATCGCCTCGTGGATCCGGTCGTCCACCGGTCCCTCGCTCACCGGGTGCAGGGTGGCGGTCCCGCTGTCGAGGTCGACCTCCACGAGGCGATGGCCGTTCACCCCCGGCCGGACGACGGGTACGCCGTCCACGCGGTCGACCGTCTCGCTGTGCAGGTGCCCGCCGAGCACGGCGTCGACGGCGAGTTCGCGGGCCAGTTCGGGGTCGCGGTCCCCGAGGTGTGACAACACGACCACACTGTCGACGCCGCGTGCGCGCAGGTCCCACACCGTCTCGCGGGCCGCCGGCAGCGGGTCCGCGAAGGTGAGTCCCTCCGCGCCGGGGTTCGAGGCGGCCGTCTCGGGCGCCGTGAGGCCGAAGAAGCCGACCTCCTGGTCCCCGACCGTGCGGACGGCAGTGCGGGCGACACCCTCGTCGGCGCCGAACCGCTCGCCGTCCTGGCAGACGTTCGCCGTCACCCAGGTCTGTGGACTCTCCGCGGCGATCGAGAGTGCGCGGTCGGTGCCGTAGTCGAAGTCGTGGTTGCCGAAGGTCTCCAGGTCCGGCTCTACGACCCGGTAGAAATCAAGCGCCTGCCGACCCCGCGTGACCAGCGAGAGCACGCCGGGCGCGAAGTCGTCGCCGGTGCCGACGACCGCACAGTCCTCGTCGCGCAGGCGGCCGATCAGGCCCGCCAGCCGGGCGATCCGCTCGGGGTCGTCGTAGGCGTTCTCCACGTCGGAGTACTGCAGCAGCCGGGCCGTCATCACCCACACCAGTCAGTAGGCGGGCTTGAGGACTGCGTTCTCGGCCGGAGGGACAGGACTTTGTCCCGGCACTGCCGACGTGGGACATGGAGTCGACCGACGCCAGCGGGTCGGGCGAGGAGCCGTTCACCCGGGGGACGCCGGACGGCGAGACTGTCCACGTCGACCCCCGGGAAGGGGACCGCGGTACCGAGGGGGCCTTCCTCGCCGCGTACCGCGACCCCGACGGTGAGCGCCGCTACGGCTGGTACTGTGCCGCCTGCGACGGGACCGACGTGGCGATGGACACGATGGGCCGGGTGAAGTGCAACCGCTGTGGCAACCTCCGCAAGCCCACCGGATGGGACGCCGCACACGAGTGAGCAGGCGGCACGTTCGGTGACGGCGCGACGTGGGGGCGCCGCGTCGGCGCCGTCTCGCGCGGGGCGGCGTGCCGCACACCCGCCTCGACCGACCCCGCGTCGCGTGTCAGGTCACGCGGCGTGGTGGTCCCGCTCCGACTGATAAACCCTCGCCCCCCGAGACGCCGAACTCGCCGTCGTTTTGTACCGGCCGGTCGTCGGCGGGGGCATGGTTTCGGGGTCGAGTGGCACCCGAGCGAGCGCAGCACAGGAGACGACGACCGCGACCACGCAACGGTCGCCCGGCACCCTCGACGAGGCGGTCACGCAGGCGGTGGAGACGTTCGTCGACGGGATCGTGAGCGCGGTGCCGCGGGTGCTCTCGGGGTTGCTCTTTTTGCTGCTCGCGACGGTGCTCGTCCGGGTCGTCCTGTGGGTGGTCGACCGCGTGCTCGCCAGCGTCGTGAGCGAGGAGTCCGACGTGTACCGGCAGTTCGTCAGGACCGTCGTGGCGGTGTTCCTCTGGTTCGGCGTTGTCCTCGCGTTTCTGTCGGTCGTCGGTCTCGACGAGATCGCCGCCGCTCTCGGCACCGCCAGCGGCTTCCTCGCGCTTGGCGTCTCGTACGCCCTCTCTGGGATGATCGCCGACGCCGTCGCGGGCATCTACCTGCTCCGTGACCCGGACTTCAACGTCGGCGACACGATCACCGCGGGGGACACCACCGGCGAGGTCAAGCAGATCGAGCTCCGGAAGACACGCATCGAGGTCGAGGACGACACCGTGGTCCGGGCCAACGCCGAGATCGAGAAGCGCTGGACCCGGATCCAGGAGTGACCGGCCGGCTCCCGTCGCGGACGCCTCGCCGGCACTGACGACCGCGCCTGGTCCCCCCGCTGCCCGTGGCGAGGTACTTATACTGGCCCGGCCGGTACTCGGACCGTCATGATGCTGGGGCACGGGCTGGTGGCGTTCGCGGCGGTGGCCGCGGTCGCCGGTCGGCGCGTGGCTCCGAGACGTGCACTCCTCCTCGGTGGCGTGGCCGGCCTGTTCGCCGCGGTGCCCGACGTGGACATGCTGTTCGCGCTGCCGGGCCTCGTGGCCGCGGTGGTCGACACGTCGGCCACCGCCGGTGGCGCCGGGTCGATCCCGGTCGACTCCCTCTGGGCGGCCAGCAACGACGTCCACCGGTCGGTGACACACTCGTTGGTGGTAGCGGTGCCGTCGTCGGTGGCCGCGGGACTGGTCGCTGCGCCGACGCGGGACGGGGTGACGACCGCCGTCGGCGCCGCACTGCTGGCGCTGTCGGCGGTCGTCGCCGGTGTCGTCTCCGGGCCGGTCGCGGCGGCGATGCTGGTCGCGTTCGGCGCCGGGATAGTCGGCGTTGCGACCGCGGCGCGTCGCTGGACGGACCTCTCGGGGCCGACCGTCGGGGGCCTGGCCGCGGTGGGCCTGCTCTCGCACCCCTTCGGTGACCTGTTCACCGGCGGCCCGCCCCGCCTGCTGTACCCGCTGGCGGTCGACCCGATCCCCACGCGGGTGCTGTTCTCGACCGACCGGACGCTGCACCTGCTCGGCACGTTCGCCCTGGAGGTGGCCGCCGCCTGGGCCGCGATCGCCGTCGTCCTCGCGCTGTACGACCGCGACCCGCGGTCGTTCGTCAGGCCCGTCGCGCTCGTCGGCGTCGCGTACGGCCTCGTCGCGCTCGTGCTCACCCCGCCGACGCTGTCGGTGTCGTACCACTTCGTCTTTTCCGTGCTCGCGCTGGGACTGGGGACGTGTGCGGTCGCCTGGACCCGGCAGACCGCCCCAACCCGAGCGGCGGTGAACCCGCGTGCGGACGGCGGCCAGGACGTGGCGCTGCCACGCCTGCGGTCCGTGGTGGCGGCCACCCGCGACACCGAGCGCCTGGCGACCACGCTCGTGACCGGGGTGACCGCGGTCTCGCTCGCGTGGCTCGCGTACCTCGTCGTCTACGTCGCTGGCCTGACGCCGACGTGACTCTTTTGGGAGGCGACCGCGAGGGAGTGGCATGGCGTCGGACGACGCGACCGAGAGTTCGGCGGAGGGACGTACGCGGGACGGCGACGGGACGGACCTCGGCGTCAGCACGCTGTTCCGTGACCGGACGGTGAACGCCGGACTGTTCTGGTTCGTCGTCGGACTGCTCGTGGTCTTCGCGGCGGTCTCGGTCGCCGTCGGTGACCCGCTCTCCGCGGGGTTCGCGCTGGGCGTGGCCGCCCTCGCGGTGGTCGTCCCGCTCACCTACCGGTCGCCGACGGTGACGCTGCCGTGGGAACTCGTCGCGGTCGCGTCCGTCCCGACGGTCGGGCGGACGTTCGTCCCCGGGACCTTCGAGGTGGTCGGGGTCTCGTTCGCGTCGGTCGTCACCTACGTCGCGGTCGCGGCGGTCGCGCTCATCGTCGCCGTCGAACTGCACGCGTTCACCGACGGCGTCGAGATGACCTACGGCTTCGCGGTGCTGTTCGTCGTCGTGGTGACGCTGGCCGCCGCCGGCGTGTGGGCACTCGCCAGGTGGCTCTCGGGCATCTACCTCGGCACGACGCCGCTGACCGACGAGCGGGCGGTCATGTGGGAGTGGGTCGGCTCCTCCGTGGCGGGGCTGGTCGCCGGCCTCGCGCTGCGGCCGTACTTCGACCGCCGGGCGTACACCGAGCGCCTCCCCGCGTCGGTGGCGGAGCACGCCCGCCGGCGGCCGGACGAGGGAGACACCCCCGCCGGCGAGGACACAGACGAGACGCGGGACCCTCCGGGCCGGTTCGGGCGGTGGACCCGTGGCCGCATTCGCGACCGGATCGGGATGACCCCGGGCCAGCAGGCGGCCGCCGCCAGACTCATGGAGTACGTCCTCGTCGGACTGGTGTTCATCGGCTTCGAGCGGGGCACCTTCGGGATCGTCGTCAACGCCGGCGTCGCGCTGCTGATCGTGCAGTTGCCGCCGATCCTGGAGCGCGACCACGAGATACCGATGGACCCCGCACTCACGCTGTGGATCACGGCGGCGGCGTTCTTTCACGCGCTCGGGACGGTGGGTGTCCCCGGTCAGCAGGCGTCGTTCTACCGGTCGCTGTGGTGGTGGGACCACTTCACCCACGCGCTGTCCGCCTCGGTCGTCGCGGCGGTCGGCTACGCGACGGTGCGGGCGGTCGACCGCCACAGCGACGGCGTCTCGCTGTCGGCGCGGTTCGTGTTCGTGTTCATCCTCGTGTTCGTCGTCGCCTTCGGCGTCCTCTGGGAGGTGCTCGAGTTCGCGCTGGGACTCCTGGGTGACGTGACCGGCGGCACCGTCCTCACCCAGTACGGTCTGGAGGACACGATGGTCGACCTGCTGTTCAATATGGGTGGCGCAGTGGTCGCCGCCGTCTGGGGGACGGCGTACCTCACCGACGTGACGGGCGCGATCGTCGACCGCCTCGACCGGCGGGCCGCCGAGGAGGGCGACGCCTGAGCCTCAGGCGTCCGTCGCTGTCCCCGGTGCGTCGCCGGTGTCGGCCCCCTGGAGCGCGGCGACTCGCTCGTCGACCGAGCCGTGTGCACGGTCGAGGACGACGCCCCCGAACAGCAGGCGGTAGGGTGCGGCCAGCGTGGCGCCGACGCCCGCGAGCGCACCGTCACCGTCGGGCCTCGCCGCGCCGACACCGGGCGTGAGACCGCGCGGACCGGCGGCAGCTGTGGCGGCGATCGCCTCCACCCGGCGCAGCGCCCTGACCGTGGCGTCGACGCCCGCGACCGACGCCGCCCTGCGGTCGGCCGCCCGCTCGACGGCGGCGTAGTCGAGCAACACGAGCACGGCGTTGCGGCCACCGAACAGCACGGAGACGACCGACAGCGACAGCCCGGTCGCGCGACCGCGCGACCGGACGTGGTGTGCCTCGTGCGCGCAGACGGCGGCCAGTTCCTCCGGGTCGAGGTCGGCGGCCAGTCGGTCGCTGACGACCACCACGCCACCCCGCAGCGGCCGGGTGAGCGCCGTGGCGAACGGACGGTCGCTCTCGACCAGACGGACCGGTACGGCCGGGTTGAACCCCAGGTCGTCGGCATCGGCGGGTCTCGCGGCCCGGCGGAGCCGCAGTCGACCCCGGACGGTGGTCCCGAGGTGAACCAGCCACCCCCCGACGACGAGCAGCGCGGGCGCCCCCAGCGCGAGCGTCGTGACGCCGGTGTACGGCCAGGCGACTCCCGGCAGCGGGGCGACGGCACTCCCGAGCGCGTCGAGGGCGTCCCCGACCGGCGCGGCCGGCCCGACCCACCGGCCGGTCACGACGCCGACGGTCACGAGCGCCGCCCCGCCGAGGGTGACGAGGTTGGCGGCGAGAAAGAGGGCGGCCCACGCGAGCCGCCCCGCCGACGTGACGGACCGGAGTCGCGTCCGGGAGAGCCGCTCCAGGGCGCGGCGACAGAGCACCGCGTACACCGCGAGCCCGACGACGGCGTTGCCGACCAGGACGACCGCCAGTAGCCTGACGCCGCCCGCGTCCAGCGACCGCGCGGTCACGAGCCCCGCGAGGTTCAGCACGGCGAGGAGACCGGGCACGAGCGCCGCGAGCGGGACCGCGACGGCGGGAAACTGCCGGGCGAGCCCCGAGGTGGGGCGTGGGTCCCGGGCGAGGGCCGCCACGCCGACGACGAGCGCGACCAGGGTGGCGGCCCGGCCCAACGCCGAGGGGGCGAACAGCGCCGCGGTCCCCAGAAAGGCGGCGTAGGGCAGCGCGGCCAGTGGGGTCACCCGCGTCCGCTCCAGGACGACTCCCTCGGGCAGCGGCGGCGTGGTGACGGGGACGCCCGGCAGGTTCGGGGCCAGCGGGACGGCGGCGGCGAGCAGACAGGCGACCGCGAGGGGAGCCAGCACGCCGACCGGCGCCCGGAGGGCGACGGTGGCGACGAGCGGGCCGGCTGTCCCGACGGCCACCGGCAGGTACGGCACCCGGGCGTCGACCGTGACGACGACGTCGCCGTCAGTCGGGTCGAGCGCGAGGTCGGCCCGGTAAGGGCACGCGAGGTCGACACGCCAGCGGTCCGCGCCCCCGCTGACCGGAGACCCACAGGCGCGGGTGAGGCGCTCGCGGACCAGGTGGACCGGCACCTCGGCGGTGCCACTCGCCCGCAGCAGCGTCATGGCACGGGGAGAAAGGCGGGCAGGTCGAGCACCGCCTCCCGGAGCGACTCCTCGCCGTCTGCGGCCGGTGCCTGCACGCCGCCCGGCAGCAGGCGCCGGAACTGCGCCGCCGTCAGCAGGTAGAGGGTGCCGTTGTCGCCGTCCTCCATCTCGTCGTAGGCGAGGTAGTACACCCGCTGGCCCTCGAGGAAGTTCGAGCGGACGACGCCGTCGATGTCGGCCGGCAGGCGAACGCGCCCGCCCGTGCCGTCACCCGGCTCCACGTCGTAGACGCTCGTGCGCCCCACGTCGACGTACTCGGGCTTTCGCAGGGGGTGCTCGGAGAGGACGACGTAGTTCGCCCCCCGCTCGTAGTTCCAGAACACGCTGGGGGCCCTCGATGGGGTGGTCGTGCCCCGCGACCGCCCGTGCCGCCGCCGGGAACGGCACCGTCCCCTCGGCGCCGACGGTCTCCTGCAGGCAGGTCGTCCACTCCGGCATCGGGCGGGGATCGCCCGTCGCGGGGCTTAACTCTTGGCCGGCTAGAACAGCGGCCCGTCGCCGCCCTCCAGGGGCCGACACCCGGTCGGACCGCAGTCGATCAGGTTCGTCGCGCTGGGCGCCTGTGCCCCGCAGAACGGCGACCGGGGCGACCCGCTGCAGTCGGTCACGTCCGTCGGGCCGCCGACCTCGCTGCCGCCGTCGTCACTACCGCCGTCGCCGGTCACGCCAGAGTGACGCTGTTCCCCGAGACACAGCACGTCCTCGTACTCGTTGCAGGGCGGGTTCCCCTCCGCCCCGGAGTCGTCCTCGTCCGCCGCGACCGGTGCCGACACCATTGCGGCGGCGACGAGCACCACGCCGACCAGCAGTCCGATCCGAACGAAGCGGCTCGACGCCGCGGTGAGTCGTTGTCCGAACATCGCACCCGGACGAACGGGTGCCAGCGTCATCAATAGTGTCAAATTACGAATATTCGGAGCGCTACGGTGTCCGAGGGTGTTACAGCGCTGTAACCGCGGTCCCGTGCGTGGGGGCGTGGCGTCGACGGCCCGTCGCCGCGGCGGTGGGTCGTCCGTCGGGCGGCGCGCTCGCACCGGACGTGTAGGTCAACCATTATGAGGCCGGGCGCCGAGGTAGTGCGTGGCATGGTGTACAAGAAGATCCGCCTGATCGGCACGAGCACGGAGAGTTTCGACCACGCGACCAGAGACGCCATCGAGCGGGCCCGCGAGACCCTGGAGAACGTCAAGTGGGTCGAGGTGGAGGAGATGGGCGTCGAGGTCGCGAGCACCGACCGACCGGAGTTCCAGACCGAGGTGACCGTCGCCTTCGAGTTGGAGGACTGACCGCGGGGCGACCATTTTTGTCGTCGCCCGGCGACTCACGGACGTGACAGGCGCCGACATCACCTGCCAGGTCTGTGAGGCGCGGATCGACGTCGGCGCGGACGTCTGTCCCGAGTGTGGCGCCAGGACGGACCTCGCGGCGGCGGTCCAGGGGTCCGCGGGCGACCACGACGGCGAGGCGACACGCGAGGCCGAGGCCGACACACCCGCCAGGAGCGACACCGACGGGCAGGCGACGCCGGCGGGCACCGCGGCGGCATGTCCCGACTGCGGGACGTCGGTGTCGGCCCAGGCCGTTCGCTGTCCGGAGTGCTACACGGCGCTGACGGAGAGCGGCGCCACGGCGCTGGGCGGGGCGGACTCCGTCGACCGGTCGGCGGGCCACCGTCACGCCGCGCTGGTCCCGCTGATGCTGGCGGGCGCCGTCGGCGTCACCGGCTCCGTCGCTTTCCCCGACGGTGCGGGGGTCGACGCCGCCGTCGGGGCGCTCAACCTGGTGAACATCGTCGGCGTCCCGCTGGTGACACTTCTGGATCTGCGACGGGTGACCGCGGCGGTCGGCTGGGACACCCGGCCGGAACTGTGGGCGCTGGTCGGACTCGTGCCGGCGGTGAACGTCGTCAGCTCCTTCCTGTACCTGGTGCGACGGGCCGACGCGGTCGACACCGCCGACTGAACCCGGGGCGGAGCGTCCCAGGTGTCAGAGTCGGCCGCGGATGGCGTCGACCACCGCCGCCGCCGTGCGCTCGATCCCGGTGGACTCGACTATCTTCGAGACCTTCGGGTGGTCGAGGTCGACGTGCGGGCAGAACTCGCCACACTCCTCGTTCGGGCACTTGACCTCGACGGCCATCACCCGGTACGAGCGGTCGACGTACTCGCCGCCGCAGGCGGCACACTCGAAGGTCGGCATACCCTCGATTCGGGGCCGCACACTGGTGAGGCTTACGCCCACGGGAGCACAGCGGCTTTCAGGCACCCGCCCCTCGCTCGCGTATGGCGAAGTCGACGGTGACGGAACACGACGGGCGACTGCTGGCCCGCTACGAGACGCCGGAGATGGTGTTCGAGGTGAACTGCGACGCGATCGAGGTGACCGACGTGACACTGGAACTGCTACGGGACGGCGAGGTGATCGGCGCCATATACAACGACCACGGCACCGAGAAGACGATGGCCCACCTCTCCACCCCCGGCGAGGGCGACTTCATCGGCGTGGAGGTGCCGAAGTCGTTCGTCCGCGAGACGCTGGACACCGCGGTCGACGCCGACCGCGTCGTCGAGGGTGACCCCGAGGCGTACGCCCTGCGGATGCTGGACTGAGGGTTCGAGGTCCAAGCCCGGGGTTATTGACGCGGGGGCCGCTACACCCATGGGATGACCGTCGAGATAGACGAGCGTCCCGAGGCGGGGTACGGCACGGTTCGCGTCGACCGGCCCGAGGCGGACAACGCCCTGCGGATGGAGGAGGTGACGGGACTCATCGACGGCGTGCAGTTGCTCGACGACCGGGAGGACCTCACCGCGATCGTCGTCGCCGGACACCCGGAGGTGTTCTCGACGGGGGTCGCCGTCGAGAGCATCGTCGAGCGGTCGGGCGACGTGGACGCGACGACCGAACTCTTCGACCGCGTACAGCGGCTGTACCGTGCCGTCGAGACCTGCTCGACGCCGACGGTCGCCGTTCTGGAGGGGCCCGCCGTCAGCGCGGGGTGTGAGCTGGCGCTGACGACGGACCTCCGGGTCGCAAGCGAGGACGCCGAACTCGCCCTGGACGGCCTGGAGTTCGGCATGGTGCCGCCGTTCGAGCGGCTCCGGCGGATCGCCGGTGAGTCCGTCGCCAACGACCTCTGTCTGACCGACCGACGGCTCTCCGCGGCCGCGGCCGACCGCCACGGCCTGTTCAACCGCGTCGTCCCGTCAGGAGAGGTCGACGACGCCGTCGACCGCCTCGTCGCCTCGATCGAGGACAAGCGCTCGCGCACCGTCGAGCAGTTCAAGCGCGCCCTGCGGTACGCAGACGGGACCTCGGTCGCCGACACGACGGAGTACCGCAGCCAACTGGAGTACGTCTGCTTCACCGACTCCGAGTTCGCCGAGCGCGCCCGGGAACACGTCCGCGAGGAGCAGACCGACCACGCCTGACGCGAGCGAACCTACGCCCGCCCGGAGACGACCAGCCAGTCACCGGCCTCGCGGTCGACGCTGACCTCGGTGAGCCCGGCGTCCGTCGCAGCGGCCCGGAGCCCACGGCGGTCGATCAGTCGCACCGTCGGGTGGTCGACGTGCTCCTTCGTCCGCCCGGCGCTCGTCACCTCGTACTCGACCCCCACGCTCGCCCGGTCCTCCCGTACCCGCCCCGCGGCGACCGACCACGACACCCGGTAGCCGTCCAGCTCGACCGCCCCGCCACCCCGCAGGACGGCACGCGGCTCGCCCGGGCCGGCCACCGCGACGACGCCGGACGGCACCGCCACCTCCGCTGCCGTCGACAGCAGGTCGCCCACGGGTTCGCGAGCCCCGAGGTGTCCCAGCGAGACGACCGCCCCGGCGGTGTCGGCCCGGAGCGGCGGGCGCGCCGGGTCCGCGGCGACGACCCCGGCCCCGGTGCGCCCGCGGGCCACCCGCAGCAGCGCGGGCCAGCGGTCGACCCCGAGCGCTTCGCCCGCCTCCCCCAGTCGTCCGCCGGCGCCACACCCCAGCTCGACCACGGGGCGGTCGGCGCTGGGCCGGCCGTCACCGTCCCCGGTCCCGGCGTCCGGTGTCGTCGGTGTCCCCTCCGTGAGGTGCCGGAGGCGGCGACGGCGGTCGCTCACGAGTCCGGGGCCGTCGTGTGACGCCGCGCCCTCCGCGCCCGCCGCGACGGCGTCGGCGACGGCAAGCACCGTCCACAGCGCGGGGTCGCCGCCGTCGGCCGCTCGCACGAACGCGCGGTCGAGGAGGCCGACCAGGTGGTCGGTCACTGCTCGTCGTCGGACTCCTCGCCGACGGAGACGGCGGCGGGGCGGTCGCCGACGCGCCGGCGGACGCTCTCGGCGTGGGCCTCCAGGCCCTCTGCCTCGGCGAGGGTGATGACGGTCTCTGCCAACCCGCGGAGAGTGCCGGAGTCCAGCCGCTGGACCGTCGAGGAACGCAGGAAGGTGTCGACCGACAGGCCGCCGTGGACCCGTGCGCCGCCGCCGGTCGGGAGGACGTGGTTCGTGCCGGTGGCGTAGTCG
>CAYODS010000006.1:0-29223 GCA_964402765.1 uncultured Halobacteriales archaeon | reverse complement strand
CGTAGTCGCCCGCCGCGACGGGCGTGAAGTCTCCGAGGAACACCGACCCGGCGCTGGGGATTCGCTCGGCGATCCCCTCGTCGTCGTCCGCCTGGATCGAGAGGTGCTCGGGGGCGTACTCCTCGGCGAACAGCACCGCCTCGCTCATCGACCGCGCGAGGAACACCCCCGAGGCGTCGTTCGCGAGGGCGCTCCGGATCGTCGCCGCGCGCTCGCGACCCTCGACCTGGCGTTCAAGTTCGGCCACCAGCGTCTCGGCGACGTCCTCGCTGGCGGTGACGGCGGCGACGGCGGCCTCGGGGTCGTGCTCGGCCTGGGCGACCATGTCGGCGGCGACGTAGGCGGTGTCGGAGGTCTCGTCGGCGACGACGAGCACCTCGCTGGGCCCGGCGAGAAAGTCGATCTCCACGTCGCCCCGAACCTGGGCCTTCGCGGCGGTCACCCACTTGTTGCCCGGGCCGACGACCTTCTGGACGGCGTCGACGGTCTCGGTGCCGTAGGCGAGCGCGGCGACGGCCTGTGCACCGCCGACGGCGTAGACGGCGTCGGCACCGGCGGCGTACACCGCGGCGAGCGTGGCCTCGCTCGGGTCCGGCGGCGTCGCGACGACGACCTCCTCGACGCCGGCGACGTTCGCTGGGACGACGCCCATGATCGCACTGGAGGGGTACGCCGCCGCGCCGCCCGGGACGTACACCCCGGCCCGCTCGATCGGACGGAACCGCTGTCCGAGGGTGCGCCCCTCGAAGGTGTCCCGCCAGTCCGCCGGCAGTTGGGCCTCGTGGAACTCCTGGACGTTCTCGACGGCGTCGTCGATCGCCACCCGGAGGTCGGTGTCGATCGAGTTGTAGGCGTGGGCTGCCTCGCTGCTCAGGTCGAGGTTTCCAACGTCCACGTCGTCGAACTCGCGGGCCATCGCCCGCAGGGCGGCGTCACCCTCCTCGCGGACCCGCTCGACGATGTCCGCCACGTCGGCGTGCACCGCGGCGGTGTCCACGGTCCGGTCGAACGCCGCCCGTCGCTGTCCGGGTGTCAGGTCGGCGATCGACCGGACCGAGAGGTCGAGGTCTGCCGTGCTGGTGGCCCCGTCTGAGTGCTCGCTCATGCTCCCGCGTTCGGGCCCCGTCGGAAAAACGGTTTCCCGCGCTCGCGGGTGTGGGTCGCCCTGACGGGGTCCCGCGAGACTTTTGCCACTGCCGGTGCGCCGGGAGACGTGGGACGGAGCGCGAAGCGCGAGTCGGCCGACGCCGAGCCGGAGGCGGAGACGGACACGCTGCCGAAGCAGCAGGTCGACCCGGACACGCCGCCGGAGGACCCCGAGGCACAGTTGGCCGCCGCCCTGGAGCGGGTGGCCCACGGGGCGACGGTGTCGGTGCCGGCGCTGCTGGTGCAGCGGGGGCTGGACGTGGCGTTCGCCGCGACGCTGTCGAACGGGGTCGGCGCCGCCACCTACGGCGTGTTCGCCCTCGCGCGGCGCCTCCAGGCGTTCCTGATGAGCGTGGCGAACGGGTTCGGCGCCGGGCTCAGTCGCTTCCTCCCGACGGCCGGCCCCGAGGAGCGTGACGCGATCGTCAGCGTCGCCGCCCTGCTCACCGTCGGGACCGCGACCGTCTTCGGCGTGGGCCTGTTTCTAGCGGCGCCGGCGGTCGCCGCGGTGGCCGACGAGGGACCACCGTTCACCCTGCTGTTGCGGGTGTTCGCCGTCGGGCTCCCGGTGTTCACCGTCGCCTACGCGCTCGTGACCGGCACGCTCCGGGCGATCGAGGCGGTCACCGCGAAGACGCTGTTCGCACAGGTCGGCATCCCAGTCGCGTGGCTCGTCGTCGGCGTCGTCGGCGTCGCCCTCGACGACGTGGTGTTCGTGGCCGCCGGGGGTGTCCTCGCCGTCGCCGCCCTCGGGGCCGTCGGCACGGGGTGGCTCGCCCGCGAGGAGGACCTGCGCCCCCGTGTCCGTGGCGCCCAGTTCCGCGCCACCGCACGGGAGTACGTCGAGTACGCCGTGCCCGTCGCGCTGTCGACGGTGGCGACGACGGTCCAGCGACTCGGCTTCTACCCCCTGCTCGCGGTGTACCTGTCGGGGCTGGCGAGTGGGGTGTTCACCGTCGGCGTCGTCGTCGGGGGGCTGGTGCGACTGCCCCTGATGGGGATCAACCAGTTCATGTCGCCGGTCGCCGCCGCACTGCACGACCGGGACCACCGCGAGGCGCTGTCCCGCCTGTACCACGTCACCTCGCGGCTCGTGCTGGTCGGGGTCACCGCCCTCGCCGTGCCGGTCGTCGTCTACCGCGAGGCGGTGATGGCCGCATTCGGCGTGACGTTCGTCCCGTTCGCCCCGCTGCTGGTGGGGTTCGTCGTCGCCCAGTACGCCGCCTGTGCCGCGGGCAGCGTCGGCATCCTGCTGGTGATGACCGACCACCAGCGCGCCTCGCTCGCGGTCAACGCCGCGATCACCGCCGGCCTGGTCGTCGTTGCCGTGCCACTGACCGCCCGTTACGGTCTGGAGGGGCTGGTGGTGACCTACGTGTTGATGCTCACCGTCAACAACGGCCTGGAGATCGCCGTGCTGTACCGCCTGGAGGGCCTGCAGCCGTTCACCCGCCGGCACCTGTTCCCGCTGGCCGCCGCCGCCCCGCTGGCCGGGGTCGCGGTGCTCGTCCGGGAGACGGGCGTGCCCCTGGCCCCGCTGGTCGGCTCCGTCGCCGGGCTGGTCGCCTACGCCGCCGTCCTCCGGTGGCTCGGGTTCACTGGCGTGGAGCGCCAGCTCGCCGGCACGCTGGTCGAGCGGTACCGGTCGGCACTGGGCGGCGCCGTCGCCAGGATGCGGTGAGGACGCCACCGCTGGTGTGACGTCGACGCAGGAGTGTCGCCCGGAACACTAACGACCGGCGTCATCCCTGGCGTGTGCCGTGTCGGCCGGGAAACCCTCGTGCCGGGCGCGCCCGTGCGTGGGCGAACCGATGTCGCGCACCTGGGTTCTCCGCCTGTCATCGCCACCTGGTAGTGTCTCGGGCGGGGACTGTGGCGCGCCCTCACCAGTTGGCGCCGGGCGAACAAGCCGCTTTCGCCCCGCAGTTTTTGACCGGGGACTCCGTAGCCCGGTCCGTGCACGTCAGTGGTCCCTACAAGAAGGGGAGCTTCCCCGGCCTCGTCGCCGGCCTCGTCGCCGCGGCGCCCTTTGCCGTCCTCTACGCGCTCGGGACCCCCTGCAGACTGGCACCGCTGGGCGGGACGACGGAGTCGTCGGTCTCGCCCTTCGTCGGCTGTTCACTCCCGCTCTCGGTCGTCGGGCTCCTGATCGTGGGCGTCGTGTACGGCGTGACGTTCTGGGTCGGGCGCACCCTCTATCGGGGGTGGAGCGACGAGCGGGCCGGGTGACGGACGACCGGTCAGGCGTAGGCGTACTCGGACTCGTCGATCTGGGTGTACCGGCCGTCGGCGTAGCGCCACCGGTTGAGTTTGTACTGGAGGAAGTACCGCAGCCCCTCCAGGCCCGCCGACGGCGACAGCGACAGGAGACCGTTCTCGTCGACGTCTGCGTTCATCAGGTCGTTCACGACCCCGAACGCCTCGTCCCAGTCGCCTGGCCCGTAGTCGGCGACGATGTCGGCGAAGGCGACGTTGCGGAGGATCTCGGTGCCGACGGCGGCCTGCCAGGCGCTGTTGTAGCGGTGCAGGCGGTCCTGGGCGGCCAGGCGACCGGCCTCGCGACCCGTGCGAACGGCGACGTGGTAGCCGCCCTCGTGGAACGCGCTGGTGGCGCCCATCGCGCCGCCGACGACGGCGATGTCGGCCCGGGCGGGTGACTCGATCGGTCGCGTCGAGGAGATGGGGTACGTCTCGGTGCCGCCGGCCTTGCCGCGGTCCTCGACGAGCGGGAAGTCCTCGACGGAGTACCCCCGCGGCCCGAACTCCCGGTCGATGAGCCGGCGGACGTACTCGCCGCCGCGGGGCACACGCTCGTCGTCGGGGTCCAGCAGGGCGTACGACTCCGGCCCCGCCACGGTCTCCAGGTCGAGGTCGATCGGCATCGTCAGGCCGACCCGGGCGACGGTGCCGTCGTTGGGGAACACCCACGGGTAGGCGGTCTCGCCGGGCATGTACCCCCACCAGAACTTCAGGGAGTCCTCGTCGAACAGTTCCTCGGGGAAGCGGCGGTACTCCTGGTAGGCGATGTGGTTCGCACGCTTCGCGGAGAGACGCTCGCCGGCGTCGCCGGGGAGGAACTGGTCGAGGACGCCGTTGGTGACGGTACGCTGTGGGCCGTCCGCCAGCACGAGGTTATCGGCCTCGACGGTGGTGCCGTCAGCGAGTTCGATGACGTGGGTACCGTCGACGCTCGCCTCCACCTCGCGGACGCCGGTGCCGACCTGGTAGCGGGCGCCGGCGGACTCGGCGCGGTCCCGGAGGTGGTCGTCCATCCGTGCGCGGTGGAAGGTGTACCCCATCGCGGGGTAGGAGGCGTCGATGCCGGTGCCCTCCAGGGTCACCGACTCGGTCGGCCCGTGGAACTCCGTATCGTTGATCCGCTGGAGGACGACGCCGTCGGGGAACGTCGAGGGGTCCAGGCCCATGATGTCCACCCAGTAGTCGAGCATCCCCGCGGCGTCGGTCGAGTCCGGACCGGGTTCGTCACGGTCGGCGCGGGGCACCCCCTTCTCGACGAGCAGCGTGTCCGCGCCGCCGGCGGCGGCCTCCATCGCCGCGCTGGACCCACCGGGGCCACCCCCGACGACCGCAACGTCGACACGTTCCATACCGTCGGAACGACTGTCGGGGTTAAAACGCCCGCGATCACCCCACGGGTCGCCGCTCCCGGTGTCCAGGGGCCGGGTGACCGGGCCGCGCCAGGGCGAGTCACGTCAGTCACGCTACGCTTTTGTCGGTGCCTCTCTCAGTCCCGGGAGTGACCGAGACCGACAGCGACGACGGCGTCCGCGTCGAGCGTGCCGACCCGGTCGCGCGGGTCGTCATGGACCGTCCCGACAGTCACAACGCCATGGACACGGCGATGGCCGGCGCCCTGCGCGACGCCGTGGTCGACCTCGTCGCGGACGACGCCGTCCGCTGTCTCGTGCTCACCGGGACCGGCCCGGCGTTCAACACGGGCGCCGACCTCTCGGCGATGGACGGCACCGCCGAGGACGGCCGCCGCCTGCGCTCGATCGCAACCCAACTGCACACTGCAGTCGAGCACCTCGCCAGTGGCCCGACGCCGGTCGTGACGGCGGTGAACGGGGTCGCCGCCGGCGGCGGGTTCGGCCTGGCGCTCGCGGGCGACGTGGTGCTCGTGAGCGAGGCGGCGCGACTGGAGTACGCCTACACCCGTCTCGGCGTCTCCGGCGACGGCGGGTCGACGTTCTTCCTGCCGCGACTGGTCGGGCGGCGCCGCGCCCGGGAGATCGCCCTGCTGGACGAGCCGATCGACCCCGAGACGGCGGTCGCGGACGGACTCGCCACGGAGGTCGTCCCCGCGGCGGAGCTGGACGAGCGGACCGCCGAGGTGGCCGCCCGTCTCGCCGGGGGCCCGACCAGGGCGCACGCGGCGACGAAGCGCCTGCTCGACCGGAGTCTCGCCCGCACGCTACCCGGGCAATTGGCCGCCGAGACCGACGCCATCACACGGCTGACCCGCACCGACGACTACGCGGCCGGTCTGGCGGCGTTCGGGAGCGACGAGGAGCCCACCTTCGAGGGACGCTGACCCAGTGGACGGCGGGCCGTGCCCGCCGTGCGTCAGTCGTCGTCGGCAGTCGCCGGCGCCTGTCCGGGGTCACGCTCGGTTGCCGGGCGCTCGCCGCCGGGGCGGGACTCGACGAGCGCCCGGGCGACGAGGGCGGCGGCGAGAAAGGCGAGCACGCTCCCGGCGGCGAAGGCGGCCTGGATACCGGCGACGGTGGCGACGCCGCCGACGATGGGCGGGCCGACGACGCCGCCGACGCCCTTTGCCGTCGAGCGCAGTCCCATCAGCTCCGAGCGCCGGTCGGGGGGTGCCACGTCGCCGATGAACGCCAGGGCGCCGGTGGTCATCGCGGAGAAGGAGGCGGCGATGACGACCATGCCGACGGCGGCGAGACCCACCTTGGGCCACAGTCCCGCCGGGGCGACGGCCACCGCCTCGATCAGCGCGAAGGCGCCCGACCCGGCCATCCCGGCGACGACGAGTGGCTTCCGGCCCGAGGAGTCGGCCACGCGGCCGAACAGGTACATGAACACGCTCTGTCCGGTGGGGTTCACCGCCAGCAGGACGCCCATCACGAGTTCGGCGGCGAGGACCGTCCCCAGAAGGTCCACCCCGCCCGCGAGCACCGTCTCGGTGAGGTACACCGGCAGCAGACTCATCACGCCCAGCACCGTCATGTTCCGCAGCGCCAGCGCGACGTACAGCCACCGCAATCCGTTCGTCCGGAGGTGCTCGCGGTCCTCGGTCGCCGGCAGCAGTCGTCGGCGGATCTCCGCGACGACCGCCCCCAGCGAGGGGGCGCGCTCGGGCGTCGGCGAGGGGTCGGTGACGAGTGCCGCCGCCAGCGTCGAGACGAGACTCAGCGCGGCGATGGCGAGGTACAACCCCGCCGGCGCGACCAGTCCCAGCAGCACCCCGGCGCCGACCTGGCCGCCCGCGAACCCCACCCCGCGGGCGGAGTTGAAGAAGCCCAGCGACCGCCCGCGGGCCTCGTCGCCGCCGAGGTCGCTGACGACGGCCAGCATCACGGGCTGGAAGCCGACGGCGACGACGGCGTACAGCGCCCGCAGACCGATCGGCCCCCAGACCCCCTCGACGACGGTCAGCGGCAGCACCGCGACGGTCGCGGCGAGACCGGTCCCGACCATCACGGCGCGACGCCGGCCGGTCACGTCCGCGACGGCACCCCACACCGGCGCGAACACCGTCATCCCGAGGAAGTACGCCGTCAGCACCATGCTCACGGCGAACTCCGAGCCCTCGCGGCCGACGTAGACTGCCATCGCCGTCCCCATCATGATGCCCGCCGCGAACCGCGTCGTGCCGGCCAGCGCGATGACGCCCTGCTGGAGGCGGGTGGTGTCCCGTCCCTCGCGGGCGTCCGGGCCGGCGGCACCGCTGTCGGTCCGCGTCGCCGCCCCGGTGTCGTCCCGCCCGCTCACTGCCCTCCCGTACGGTCCCGGGGGGTAAACCAGCCCTGGTGGCGGTCGGGTTTGCCCCTGCCGTCGGCGCGTGGCAGTCGGCGCTCCGTCCGACCCGGGTGGGTCCGCCCCGTCAGTTCCACGGCGCCCACGCCGGGTCGTACACCCGCTCGCTCCGCCCGATCCCGTCGACGGCGGCCACCTCTGCCTCGGTCAGGGTCAGCTGGGTCGCGGCGAGGTTCTCCGCGAGGTGGTCGCCGGTGCTCTTGGGGATCGGCGTCACCCCGTGGGCCAGCGACCAGGCGAGACACACCTGCGCGGGGGTGGCGTCGCGGTCGGCGGCGACCCGCTCGATCACGGGCTCCTCGATGGCCCGCCCGTCCGCCAGCGGCGAGTAGCCCACGACGTCGATCCCGGCCTCGTGGCAGTACTCCACGACGTCGGTGGGCCGAAACAGCGGGTGGTGCTCGACCTGGTACACCGACAGGGGAGCGTCGAGCAGGTCCCGCGCCCGAACGAGCTGGTCCTGGGTGAAGTTACAGACGCCGATCCGGTCCGCGCGTTCGCGGTCGTACAGGTCGTCGAGGGCGGCCAACGTGGCCTCGGGGTCGTAGTCGTGGGTGGGCCAGTGGACGTACAGCACGTCGACGGCGTCGACCCGGAGCCGCTCCAGCGACCGCTCGACGGTCCGGAGCACCTCGTCGTGCGCGAGGTTGTGCTGGAGCACCTTCGTCGCCAGCGTCACCGCCTCGCGGGCGACGTTCGCCCGCTCCAGCGCCGTGCCGACGTCGGCCTCGTTCTCGTAGCCCTGTGCGGTGTCGACGTGGCGGTAGCCGAGATCGAGTGCCGACCGGACGGCGTCGATACAGACCTCGCGGTCGTCCACCTTCCCGGTGCCGAGACCGAGCGGCAGGCCCGGCGTGGGCGGGCTGGACTCCTCGACCGTCATCAGGCGCTCACCTCCCCGTCGCGAGCGGCGGTGATGCGCTCGCGCTGGTCGTCGGTGAGCGAGCGGTCGAGGGCGGCGAGGTTCTCCCGCATCTGCTCCGGGTCGCGGGCGCCGACCACCGGGACCGGGTCGAGCGGGTGGTCCACGAGCCACCGCAGCGCAACCTGTGCCGGCGTGGCGTCGACCTCGTCGGCGACCGCCCGCACGGCGTCCAGCGTTCGCCAGCCACGCTCGGTCACGTACCGCCGTTCGAAGGCGTCGAGCAGGTCTGCACGGGCGCCGTCCGGCCCGATCACGCCGCCGTCGGGGCCGCGCTCGTACTTGCCGGTGAGAAAGCCCCCCGCGAGCGGGGAGTGCGGGACGACGGCGAGGTCCTGGCCCGCACAGAGGGCGAGGTACTCCGCCGACTCCTCGCTGGCGGCGTTGAGGAGTGGTTGCGTGACGGTCACGGGCTCGAACCCCTCGCGGTCGGCGGTCCACAGCGCCTTCGCCAGCCGCCAGGCGGCCATCGAGGAGGCGCCGACGTGGTGGACGCGACCGCTCTCGACCAGCCAGGAAAGCGTCGACAGCGTCTCCTCGACCGGCGTCGTCTCGTCCCAGCGGTGCAGGTAGTAGACGTCGAGGTGGTCGGTGCCCAGGCGGTCGAGCGTCCCCTCGATCTCCTCGCGGACGTGCTTGCGGGACAGTCCCGCCTCGTTCGGGCCGTCGCCGACCCGCATGGACACCTTCGAGGCGAGGACGTACCGGTCGCGGTCGCGGGTCGCCATCCACTCGCCGATGTACTCCTCGGAGGTGCCGGTCCGGGGCCCGCCGCCGGGCTGGCCGTACATGTTCGCGGTGTCGAGGAAGTTGCCGCCCGCCTCGTCGTAGGCGTCCAGGATCGCGTGGGCACGGTCGCGGTCCACCTCCAGGACGCCGCCGGTCCGCTGGCCGAACCGTCCACAGCCACAGCAGATCGGGAACACCTGCAGTCCGGTCGCGCCGAGCCGTCTGTACTGGCTCATGGCCCCGGCGAGCGGCGGGGTCCACATAGCCGTTTTCTGAACTGCGGTTGTGTACTCGTGGCGACAGGACCACCGTCGGGTGCGGAAGACCGGACGACTGAAGACCGCCCGGGGCGCGGGGGTACGCATGAGCCAGGACCCCGAGCGCGTCGACGTGCTCGTGTTGCCGGACGACGTGCACGGCATCGACGCTGCCGACTACGCCGCGGCGCTGCGCGAGCGACTGCCGGAGCGCCGCGTCGCGGTCGCCCGGGACCGCGAGCGCCTGCTGTCGCTGGCGGCCGAGGCACCGGTGATCACCGGCCTGCACGTCGACGACGAGCTCGTCGAGACGGCCGAGACGCTGCGACTGTTCGCCTGCGTGTTCGCCGGCGTGGACCACCTGCCGGTCGACCGGATGGCCGAGCGGGGCGCGGCGGTCACGAACGCCTCGGGGGTGCAGGCACCGAACGCCGCCGAGCACGCGATCGGCGGCCTGCTGTCGCTCGTGCGCGGGTTCGACGTGGCCCGGCGGCGGGCCGACAACCGCGAGTGGCGCACCTACCCGACCGGCGAACTCGCCGGGTCGACGGTCGCCGTCGTCGGGATGGGGTCGATCGGCACGGCGATCTGTCAGCGCCTGGCCGCCTTCGACGTCGAGGTGATCGGCGTGCGACACACCCCCTCGAAGGGCGGGCCCGCCGACCGCGTCCTGGGGTACGACGACGCCGACACCGCGTTCGGCGCCGCCGACCACGTCCTGCTGGCCTGCCCGCTGACCGACCTCACCCGCGGACTCGTGGACGGAGCGGCGCTGCGGGCGCTGCCGCCACACGGCGTCGTCGTCAACGTCGCCCGCGGGCCCGTCGTCGATACCGACGCCCTCGTCGGCGCCGTGCGCGACGGCTCCGTCGCCGGCGCGCACCTCGACGTGACCGACCCCGAACCGCTGCCCCCGGACCACCCGCTGTGGGACTTCGAGAACGTCCTGATCACGCCACACAACGCCGGGCACACGCCGAAGTACTTCGAGCGGATGGCCGACATCGTCGCCGACAACGTCGGTCGACTGGCGGCGACCGGCGAGGACCTCCGGGACGCCGACCCGGACGACGCGGACCTGCGGAACAGACTGCGGTAGCCCGCCGGCTCAGACGTAGCCGCGCTCGACGAGCAGTTCGCCGTTGAGCAGACTCGCCCCCGCCGCCCCGCGCAGCGTGTTGTGGACGAGACAGTCGAACTGCAGGCCGGTCGCCGTCGACTGCAGCGGACCGACGGCGACGCTCATGCCGCGGTCGGTCGAGCGGTCCAGCCGCGGTTGCGGGCGGTCGGGCGCGTCGTGGACCCGGACCGACCGGTCGGGGGCGCTGGGCAGGTCGACCGTCGGCGCCGAGCGCAGCGCCGCCTCGGCGCTCTCGACGGACGGGCCCACCCCCGCGTCCACGGCCACCTCGCCCGGGCCGACCGCCGCGTCCGCGCCCTCGAAGTCGACCCACACGGACTCCAGGTGGCCGTCGAGCGTGGGGACACGGTTACAGGAGGCGGCCACGTCAACGTCGTGCAGCGCGACCCCGTCGTCCACCGACCCGAGCAGTTTGCGCGTCTCGCGCTCCATCTTCGCCTCCTCGCCGCCGATGTGCGGGAGGACGTTGTCCACGATCTCGTACGCCGAGACGCCATCGTAGCCCGCGCCGCTTATCGCCTGCATCGTCGCGACCCGCACCCGCTCGGGGTCGTGGCCCGCCGCGGCGAGCGCCGCCAGTGGCGGCACCATCGCGATCGTCGAGCAGTTGGGGTTCTTCACGAGACGGCCCTCCCAGCCGCGGTCGGCCTGGTGCTCCAGCAGCGCGAGGTGGTCGGCGTTCACCTCCGGTATCACGAGCGGCACGTCGGGGTCCATCCGGGCGTTCGAGGAGTTCGATGAGACAACGTAGCCGGCCTCCAGGAAGGCGGGTTCGACACGTTCGGCGACGTCCGAGGGCATCGAGGAGAAGAGGAGATCGAGGTCGGGCACGTTGTCGGGATGACCCTCGACGACGGTCGTGTCTGCGACGCCGGCGGGCACGGGCGTCTCCAGTCCCCAGGGGACCGCCTCGCGGTACGGTCTCCCGGCGGAGTCGGCACTCGCGGCGAGCGATACGATCTCGAATCGCGGGTGGTCGGCGAGGAGCGCGACCAGTCGCTGTCCCACGGCGCCGGTCGCGCCGAGGACACCCACGCGCTTCGGTTGCATACCCCACCGGCGGGCGTGGCCCTCCTAAACCGTTCGGGTCGTAGCCCAGGTGTCCCCCGAGGCGCGGTCAGCGCCGCCCGCGCCAGTCGGTGAGGTCGTCGATCCGCTCGAAGGCACGGCGCTCGCGCTCACCGCCCGCCGAGTCGACCACCTCGGCGAGGAACTCGAGGCGGTCGAGCAACTCGCCGTCGTCGTATGCGGGCACGTCCAGGCGGGAGGCGTGGACCGTCGCCTCGACCGTCGCGGCGAACCCCCGCCGGATCGTCGGCACCGAGCGCCGCCGGACGACCGTCTCGCGGGGTCGCAGGTGCCAGTCGGCCCACTCCGTGTCGCCGGCCTCGCCCACGGCCAGGCGCTGTGCGTCGACGCGGACGTGGGCGGCCGCCGCGGGGTGGACGGGGTCGTCGCGCTCGACGATCCCCAGGGCCGCCGCCACGAACGCAAGCGGGTCGTCCACGAACTGGACCACGCCGCCGTCCTGGCGCTCGAAGTTGCCGCGGGTCCGGGTCCGGCCCCAGGTGCGGGCGGTCACCGGGCCGACGGTCCCCTCGGGCGGGTCCACCACGCCGTCGCGGTCCACGGCCGCGGCCGCCGCGCCGGTCTGCAGGCCCAGCGCGGCGAAGTTCCAGCGGTCGTTCGGGCCGAGCGTGGCGACGAGGGACTCGGTGACGCCGTCGGCGGGGACGGCGTCGGGCCACTCGCCGGTGGGCGGGTCGTCCGGGGCGTCCATCTCTTACACCTCGACTCCGCGTTCCAGCGCGACGAACAGCGCGCCGGCCACGATGTCCGCCGTCGTGCCGGGGTTTATGCCCTCCGCGACGAGTGACTCGGCGAACGCCCGGACGAGTTCGGGCCCACCCTCGCGGGCCTCCTGTGCGCGGACCATCACGCTCCGGGCAGTCTCGCGGCCGTGAGTGTCGACCACGAACGTGTCCGGTTCCCGCGAGAGCAACTGGAGGTACACCTCGGCGCCGCGGTCGGTGATCGGGCCCTCGCCCTCCACGATGCCGTCGGCAGCACGAAAGGTGCGCTCGTGGCCCTCGACCCACTCGCGGGCGACCCCGTCGCGGCCGGCGGAGAGGTCCATCACATCGCCGAGGGTCAGCTCGCGCTCCCGGACCGTCTCGACGGCGTCGGCCCCCCGGCGCACGTCCAGTGGCTCCAGGCCCTCCGGCGGGTCTCGCACCGCGACGGCGACGTGCTCGAAGGCCCGGTAGAATGCGGCAGCGTCGTCCACGTCCGTCGCCTCGACGACGCCCCGCACGCCGTCGGGGTCGAGCGACCGGTCCGGGTCGGCCCCGGCCCGCGCCAGCGGCGCGAGGTTCAACAGGGCGCCGAACTGCGTGTTGCCGCCCTCCTGCTCGCTCATCCCGGCGACGGCCCGCTCGAACGCCTCGCCCACGCCGACCGCGGGGTCGGCCATCGCCGCGACGCCGTCCCGGGCACCGACCGCGCCCGCGAGGAAGTGATCGAACCGCAGGTCGTCGTGGTCCCGGTCGCGGTCGACGTTTCCCGGCTTCGGCGTGCTCGCCACCTCCAGCAGGAGCGCGAGCTGTGCGTGCCCTGCCGTTCGCATACCTCCCGGTTCGCGGGCCGACACTTAAACCCGCCGCGGCACCCCGACCCCGCCGTCGTCCTCGCCCACCGCGAAGCAGGCACCGCCCGCTCCCGGCCCGGTGGGAGGGCGCCCCGGGCGTCAGGTTGGGACCGACCGCTCGGTGGTGACGTTCGGTCTCCGGGGTTTGAGCCCTCGCACACGACGAAAATTTAACCGAGAGCGAGATAGGCAGAAATTTTTTGTCCGACAGCGACAGACGTTGACGGTAATGAGGGGGAGGCCGGCCACGAGCCGGGGGGACGGACGCCGGGGCGTCTCGGAGTTGATGAGTCTGGTCATCCTCTTCGGGCTGGTCGTCTCCGCGGCGGCGATCCTCGCGGTCGCGTGGTCGGAGGCCGGGTCGGGGGTGGAGACAGAGATACGGGTGGAGTCCGCCGAGGTGACGATGGAGGAGTTCGACAGTCGGCTCACCGACGTGGCGACACAGGGAGAGGCGAGGAGTGATACGCTCGACCTGGCGGAGCTGGACGGTGAGGGCGAGCGAGTCACGGTCCAGCGAGACGACCAGTTGCGGCTGTGGGTGCGCACCGACGCCGGGTACGTGCCGGAGTGCCAGGTGACGGTGCCCCTCGACGAGGTGCGCTACCGCGTCACCGACGAGACGTCGATGGTGTACCAGGGTGGCGGGGTGCTCCGCCAGGAGGACGGGTCGACGGAGTTCGTCACCGCCCCGGACGTGGGGTTCAGCGACGGCACCCTGAACGTGTGGACGGTGGCGCTGCCGGACGACGCCGGCAGCGGCAGGCTCGAGGTGACCCGGAACGTGACGGCGTCCAGCCGGACCACCGACCAGGTGCGCCGGGACCTGTTCGACGGCGAGGGCTGTCGGCGGCCGGACGGCGTGAAACTCGTCGTCGAGACCGACCACACGGCCGCCTGGAGCGAACACCTCCGTGAGGAGACCCCGGACTCGGCGACGGTCGTCTCGACGCCCGACGAGGTCACGGTCGAACTGGGCGGTGGCACGCTCGTCGAGCGCGCGGACGACGACCGCAACCAGGTCGTCGGCTTCAACACCAGCACGCTCCCCGGAACGGTCAGCGAACACTCCCGGGCGGTCGAGATCGAGGTGGACAAGCCCGACGACTCGAACGCCTACGACGTCTCCACCGAGTTCCTGGGGGCGCAGACGGGTCAGCAGCACCTCACGGTGAACACGACGGTGAAGGAGATCGACGGCTCCCTGCTCCGTCGGGCGGCCAACCGCAGCGAGAAGCTGCAACTCGTCACCGTCGACGGGTCGGGTCGGGTCGTCGGCAGGGCCGACGTCGACGTCACCGACTACGTCGGGTCGGGTGCCGTCATCGCGGGCGTGCCCGCCTCCCTGCTTGAGGAGAGTTACCCGGTGAAGACCGACGCGAAGGGGTCGACCTGTACGAGCGCCAGCGGCGTCGACAGGCCGACCACGGGGCCGGGGGCGGCGGCGTGGGTGGTGTACAACAACTGCGGCACCTGGAAGGAGTACACCGTCGACCCGGGTGAGCCGGTCGTCCTGGCCGCCGCGACGGACAGGGAGCTGCTCGACGACGCCAGGTTCGAGATCCAGGAGAAAGACGGCGGCTCTTGGACGACACTCTACAACCACACCGACGCGCTCGGTGACGACGCCGACCGGACGTTCCTGTTCACCCCGGAGTCGAACAAGATCCGGATCCAGAACCGTGGCGGCCGCGGGTTCTACATGCACCTGTACGACGGGCTCCCGAATCTCACCCTGAAGGCCGTCGAGGCGAACGTCAGCACGATGCGGATCGTCCACGAGCCCGTCGTTCTCCGGTACCGCCTCGGCGGCGGCACCTGGGAGTCGATGGTCGGCGGGGCCAGCCCCGTCTACCGGGCGGTCAACTACGAGGAGTACGTCGTGACGCCGCCGACACTCGCGGACGGCGAGCCCCTGAGCACGACCGCCAGTTTCTACGGGTGTCCCGACCACGACGACCAGGCGGACACCCCCTTCCGGACCCGGGTCCCGCTCCCTTCGGACGCCTTCGACGACGACTTCGACCTGAAGCCGGCCTACGAGACCGACCCCGCGTACTACGACCACTACGAGTGCGAGGTGACGACGACGTACAGTCCGCCAGCCGACGCCGACGGGTACGTCCGCGGCGATCCGGTCAACGCCGCCGTCGGCGACCAGCCCGCCGAGTGGCAGACGGAGTTCAGGGAGATGGTCGCCCCCCACGCCGCCGACATCGACGGCGACGGCGCCGAGGAGTTCGCCCTCGACAGCAACCAGGTGATCGTGGCGTTCTCCTACGACGACGACGGCGACGGTGCCGGGGAGACGAACAACGCGGTCCTGCTGTACCGTGTCGGGGCGCCACACTCGACCAGCGCCACCGCCACGATCGACCTGACGGTCGACGTGGTGGAGTTCGAGGACTGACCGGCACGACGCTCGCTACCCCGACGACCGAGGGGCGCGCTCGGTGCCCTCTGTCGGCGTGGACGCCCCGGCGTCGAACCACCCGTCGACGGCCGTCCGCACGCGACGGAGAACGGCGGGCGTGGTGCTCGGACGGCCGACGCTGACGGCGTCCGCGCCGTACGCGAGATACTCCCTGACGGTGCGGCGGTCCCGGACCCCGTTGTTGGCGATCACCCAGGTGCCGGGCGCGGCGGCGGCGACGCCGGCGACGACGCCCTCCGAGTCCATCGCGTCGACGTGGACGGCGTCGGCCCCGGCGTCCGCGAGTCGCCCGGCGAGGGCGGGCAGGTCCACGCCGTCGACCTCGGTGCGGAGCTTGACCGAGACCGTCGCGCCCGTCTCGCTGGCCGTCCGGACGTGGGCGGCGAGTCGCTCGGGGTCGTGCATCAGTGCCTGCCCGGCGCCGGCGGCGGTCGTCTCGGGCTGGCGACAGTGGGCGTTGACCTCGATCACCGCGTCGCGAGCGGCACACACCCGCGCGACAGACCCGACGGCGTCGGGATCAACGGCACGGACGTTCACGCCGGGGCGGACGGGGGCGTCGGCCAGTGCGTCGAGTTGGTCCGCGACGAAGGTGACGGGGTCGGGCGGCAGGAACTCCTCGCGGTCCCGGAGGACGGCGCCGCGTGCGGCCGACCTCGTCGGCCCGTCGAGCGCGAACCCGCCCAGAAACGCGACGTCGGCCCGTGGGGCACCGTCGCGGGCCCACTCGGCGTCCGACCGGCCGCTCAGGCTCGCCAGCGCGAGACGGGCCCGCACGTCACCGGACCTCCGCGACGGCGTCGGTGACGGCCTCGATCACGCGGGCGGCGTCCTCGCGGCCGTCGATCGAGATATCGGTGCGGACCGTGGGCACGTCGAACTCGACGGCGTCGTCCTCGTCGATCACGAACGCGTCGGCGAAGGGGTACGCGCGCGGCAGCCCGGCGGTGCCGGGGTCGGCGTCGACGGCGTCCATCAGCTTCACCGCGGGCCCGGAGAACGCCTCGCCCTCGACAAACGGCGAGACGACGACGACGGTGGTCTCCTGCAGCGCCTCGGCGACGCCTGGCAGCGCGAGCGTGGGGCCGATGCCGGTGACGGGGTTGGAGGGGCCGATCACGACGGTGTCCTCCAGCGCGTCGAGGACGCCCGGCGCGGGGTCGGCGCGGGCGGCGCCGCGGAACTCCACGTTCTCGACGGTTGGCTCGCCGTCGTGGTGGACCCAGAACTCCTGGAAGTGCATCACCCCGTCGGGGGTGTGGACGAGCGTGGCGACGGGGTCGTCGCTCATCGGGAGGATGTCGATCGAGACGCCCATCCCGTCCGCGAGCACCTCGGTGGCCTCGCTGAGGGTGTGTCCTCGGTCGATCAGGCTCGTGCGGGTGATGTGGAAGGCGCGGTCACGGTCGCCGATCCGCATGAACTCGCCGGCGCCGGAGAACCGCCGCCAGTCGGCGATGTTCCGGCCGGCGGTCTGGCGCTCGTCGTCCAGGTACTGTGGCTCGGTCGACAGTTCGGCGGCGTCCGCGATGTCGTGCAGCGCCGTGTGCGTGCGGTCCGTGTCGCCGCTGACACCCCACCACGTCTCGCGGTCCAGCACGCCGCCACCCTGATACAGCACCGTGTCGAGGTCCGGACAGACGAGCAGCCCACCGATCTCGACGTCGTCACCGGTGTTCGCGACCACCGTCGTCTCCCCGGGCGAGAACGCCGCCGCGGCGCCGTCCAACAGCTTCGGCGTCCCGGTGCCGCCTGACAGGAACGTGACCATGCGAAGGGATACGACCGGTCCGTCCCTAATGGGTTTCGGACGCACGCCACGCCCGTCGACCGGGTGTTTTTTACTATTCTGGCCGTGAAAATTAATTATTGATGCCTCGCCACGCCGTTCAGGTTATCGGGGAGAACCTTTTTGACCTATGCCCTAATCATGCATTAATCAATGAAGGGGGATCGCGGAGACGGTCCTGACCTGGGGGACCAGCGTCGTGGTATCTCGGAGGTAATAAGCGTCGTCCTCCTGTTCGGCCTGATCGTGGCCGGCGCGGCGTTGGTCGCCGTGACTTGGACCTCGGCCCAGAGCAGTTTCGAGGAACAGGGACAGGTGGAGTCGGCAGAGAAGGCCGTTCAGCAGTTCGACACGAAACTGTCAGACGTCACGAGCGACGGCGCGCCGAAACAGGTCTCGTTCGACCTGACCGACCGTGACGCCGACGGCGAGTCGGTCCACATGGAGACAGGCGACAGCGTAACCGTCGAGTTACACGACGGAAACAAGTTCCGTTCCGACTGTATGACCTCGATCCCGCTGCAGGAGATCGTGTACGACGTCGACAACGAGACGACATTTACCCACCAGGCCGGCGGCGTGTTCAAGACGACGGGGAACCACACGAAGATCGTCAGCGAGCCGGACCTCGGGTTCAGCGAGGGCACCCTCGGCCTGCGGCTCACCAAGTTCAAGAGCGACATCCAGGACGACGAGTTCGGGGTCGAACATGACGTCGAGCGGTCCAAGGAGGTCACCGCCAAGAAGAAGTCGGACCTGTTCGGGAACAGTGCCTGCAAGCGCCCGGAGAAGGTGCGGGTCACGATCGACACGGACGACACGGAAGTGTGGGCGAAACACCTCCGCGATGAGACTCCCTCCGGCGTGTCGGTGACGGTCAGCGGCTCGACGGTCACGGCGGTGATCAACAACTCTCAGCTGGTGAAGGAGACCGACGACGACCGCAACAACGTCGTCGACTTCACGAACAAGACGATCGCCGGCGACGTCATCCCGGACGGCAACGGTGCGAAGCTCTGGGTCGACAAGGGTACGAACAACAGCTACAAGGTCACCGCACAGTTGCTCGGGACGCAGTACGGCCAGACGAACGGTAAGGTGACGAAGACGGAGCAGAACATCACCGGTCGGGTGTGGAAGAGCAAGGACGGCAAGCCCCTGGACATCGTGTTCCTGGTCGACGAGTCCGGCTCGATGAACGACGAGATCGACAACACCAAAGACCCGATACGGAAGTTCCTCGACGAGTTCCCCAACAATCGGGACCACAAAGCGTCGCTCGTCGGCTTCGACAGCGGGGCGAACCCGCACAAGGGTCTCACCAGCGACCGGGCGGCGCTGAAGGACTCGGTGGACAGTCTGAGCGCCAGCGGTGGCACTGACTTCACTCCGGCGTTGTCCCACGCCATCAATCAGCTGAAGAACACGGGGTCTGACCGCAACAAGGTGATCGCCCTGATGTCAGACGGGCACGCCTCGTACCCGTACGGGATGGTCAAGAAGGCAAACAACCACGGCATCAAGATCTACACCATCGGGTTCGGGCCGGGGGCTGACAAGACCACCCTGGGGAGCATCGCGTTCAACACCGGCGGGCTCTACGCCCACATCTCGGAGGCGAAAGCCATCGGTGACGAGTACAAGCTCATCGTCAACGACCTGGGGTACAAGGTGTACAACGGGACCGTCGGCACGAAGACGGTGTACAACCTGACCGAGCCGCCGAAGATCGTCCGCAAGCCCGTCGTCTTGGAACAGAAGGTCGGCAGCGGCGGCTACGAGCCCGTCGTCAGCGGCACCACGAAGGTCCAGCAGGCGGTCAACTACCAGGAGTACGTCACCGCCGTCCCCTCGCTGCCCGACGGCAAGCGGATGAAGATCCGCGCGAATCTGTTCGACTGCGCAAGCGTGAAAAACAAGCCCACCGAACCCGCCTCGATGTCGCTCCCGTCGAACGTCTCGGACCTCGTCGTCGACACCGGCAGCGGGCCGCCGACAATCAAGCCGAAGTACAAGTACGACGCCTACGACCAGTACCGGTGTGACTCGGTCGACCACAGCTCCAAGAAGACCCCGAGCACGGTGCAGGTGTTCACCGACGGCGACAGCGTGCCGTCGAGTTCCTCGCCCGCCTGGCAGACGAACTTCGACCAGATGGTCGCTCCCTACACCGACAGCGGGACGTTCGACCTGCAGAGCAACCAGGTGGTCGTCGCCTACAGCGACCCGACCGGCTCGAACCTCAACGGCGCCGTCGTGATGTACACCGTCGGCAAGTCGACCTCGATGTCCGCGGAGTTCGCGGTCGACCTGAAGGTCGACGTGGTCGAGCCCGAGAACTGACTCGCCTCTCCTCTACCGCCCCGCTCGCGATCGACCCGAGCGCCGGCGTGGTCGAGCCCGGGAACTGATTCGCCTCCCCACCGCCCCGTTCGCGTTCGAGGCGACGGAGTAAGTTCACTACTTTATTTCACGGAACAATAGGCATTACTCAGCGGGATAATTTTGTATTATACTCCGCATACGGTTTAATCAAGTATGGACGCCAGCGATAGAGAACTGTCACCAGGGGGGGCGCCGGACCGCGGCGTCTCGGAGGTCATCGGTATCGCACTACTATTCGGGTTCGTCATCGCTGGGGCGGCACTGGTGGTCGTCACGGGAACGAGCGCACAGAACCAGATCTCCGAACAGAGCAGGTACGAGTCGGCGATCGGGTCGGTCGAGGAACTCGACGCCTCCCTCGCGGACCTCTCCGTCAGGAGTGACTCCTCGGCGGTCTCGTTCGAGATCACCGACCGCGTCGGTGACGAGGAGTCGGTGCGGGTGGACACGACCGACCAGTTGACGATACGCTTCCACGACGGGACGGGATACACCGGCGCCTGCGAGGCGACGGTGCCCCTCGACCGCGTGGACTACGAGGTCAACGACCGCACGGTGATCAGCTACCAGGCGGGCGGCGTATTCGTCACCCAGGACGGCAGTACGGTCGTCGACACGCCGCCGGACGTCGGGTTGACTGAGGGGACTGTGAAGAGTTCGGTGTTCGACTTGCCCGCTGACCTGACCCACGAGTTCACCGCCAGCCGGGACGTCGAGGGGTCGGTCCAGCAGACGAAGCAGGCGCTTCGGAACCTGTTCGCCACCCAGGACTGTAACCGTCCGGACGGCGTGAAGCTGATAGTCGAGAGCGAGCGGGCCGGCGGCTGGGAGCGGTACTTCGAGTCCCGTCTCGGCGACGTCAGCGGGGTGACGGTGTCGACGCCGGCGGCCGACAGGGTCGAGGTCGAGATGCCCGAGCGGGTGCTGCTCGACGCCGTCAACGACTCCCGCAACAGGGTCGTCGCGTTCAACGAGTCCGGCCCGGACGCGTACGGGACCGTCGTCAGAAACGGCAGCGGCGTCGACATCGTCGTCGACAAGCCCGCCGACGACAACCGGTACGGGCTCACTGCACAGGTGCTCGGCGGCGACGTGGGGTACAACGAGTCCCACAGACACGAGAAGGAGGTGCCCGACTACAAGTGGGTCTGGGACCCCGGCAGCGAGGAGCCGCTCGACGTGGTGTTCCTGATGGACGAGTCCGGGTCGATGAGCAGCCAGCAGATCTCCGACACGAAGGCGGCGGTCAAGCAGTTCACCTCGCGGCTGCAGAGCGACAACAAGAGTCACAAGGCGGCGCTGGTCGGCTACTCCGGCAGCCACGGCGGGAACACGAAGGTCCACCAGGGACTGACATCGAACCTCGGGGACGTCAAGAGCGCGGCCAGCGGTCTCAGCGACAGCGGCGGCACCCCGATGGACGACGGACTGGAGGAGGCGATGTCCGAACTCGGGCAGGACCCCAACCGCAGCGAGGTCATCATCATGATGACCGACGGGGAGCCGAACGGCGGGGCCGGCCCGTACGACCCGTCCTGTGGCAGACCGCTGGGCGGCAGTACCTCACCCAGCGACAACTGCCCCGTCGCGGACGCCATCGACAAGGGGTACAAGGTGTACACGGTGACGTTCGGCAGCGACAGCGACGTCAACAAGGGGCTGATGAAAGACGTCGCCGCCGACACCGACGCCGAGTACGACCACGTGTACAAGGGCGAGGGCGAGGAGCTCGACGACACCTTCGAGAACCTCATCGGCAAGGGCGAGAACTACTCCTACAGGGTGCCAAACGGCACCGACACCTACTACATCACGGACATCCGTGGTGTGCTGCACGAGCCGGTGACCGTCGAGCACACCCACGACGGCAAGACCTGGGGTGACAGCGGTAGTCCCGTCGCGGACGCCGTCCACCAGGAGTACGGCGGGCGCGTCGAGACGCCGGGGCTGTTGACCGACGGCGAGAAGCTCACCACCGAGGTCGAGCGGTACACCTGTGACGTCAACAAGAGCGGCGAACGCACCCTGGTCGACAGGGAGTGGGGGTACCGGACGAACAACTCGAGCGCCGCCCAGTACCCGTACAACGACGCCGTGAGGGGAGACTTCGACGACCACTACAACGAGTACCGGTGTGCCGGACCGGGGCTGTCGAGTGTCGGTGGTGCGGCCGACGTCCACGTCGCCGTCGCGGGCGACCCGGTGAGCAGCGTCACGGACGGCGGGACGCCCGTCGGCTGGCAGCGGCGCGTGGCCGACATCGTCGACCCCTACACCAGCGGGGGCACGTTCGACCTGCAGAGCAACCAGGTGGTCGTCGTCTACGAGTTCGCTGACGCGGGGAGCCACGACACGAACGGTCTGGTGATGCTGTACGAGGTGGGCTACTCCACGAAGTACGAGGTGAACCAGGTGCTCGATCTCGACGTGACCGAGGTCGAAGAGAGCACCTGAGACCGCGCTCTTTTGGCCCGGTCGGTCGTACGACCTGTATGACAGTCCGACACGAGGGCCTGCGCGTCGACTGGCTCGGCTACGCCACCGTCCGGATCGAGGGCAGCGACGGCGTCGTCTACCTCGACCCCGGACGGTACGGCGTGCTCGACGGCCACGAGCCCCGCGACGGCGACGTGGTCTGTGTGACCCACGACCACCACTACGACTCCGAGGGGATCGACCGCGTCGCGAGCGAGGACGCCACGCTCGTCGTGTACGACGGCGTCGACCCGGCGGGGATCGACCGCGACGTGGTCCCGCCGGAGGAGCTGGACCGGCGCGTGAACCGGATCGGCCAGGACGACGCCCTCCGGGTGGACGGGGTCCGCGTCGAGTCCTTCCCCGCGCACAACCGGCCCGACGGCCACGTCCGTGAGGACGGCACCCCGTACCACCCGGAGGGGTTCGGCGTCGGGTTCCGGGTCCGCGTCGACGGCCTGCCGGTGTTCTGGCCGGGCGACACCGACGTGCTGGACTTCCACGCCGACCTCGCCGCCTCCCTCTTGCTGCCGCCGATCGGTGGCAGTTTCACGATGGACCGCCACGAGGCCGCCGCCCTGGCCGCCGCGGCCGACCCCGACCTCGTGTTGCCGGTACACTACGACACCTTCGAGGCCATAGAGACCGACGAGCGCGCCTTCGCGGCCGACGTGGCCGAGAGCGGCGTTCCCGTGGTGCTCGAGGACCCGAACTGACTTGTGACGCCGCCCCCGTCGAGGCTACCGTATGGAGGACGCCGACGACCCCGTCGACCTGCTGGCCCGGCGCCGACACCTGCTGGGGGCACTGGCGGACGACCGGCTGACGCTCGGTGAGCTGGCGGACCGTACCGACGTCTCGAAGAGCACCGCCAGCCGTGCGGTGCGGAGACTGGCGGCCGCCGGGTTCGTCGAGGGGAGCGACGACAGCGAGGGTTACGCGCTGACGCCGTCGGGTCGGCTGGCACTGGACGCCCACCGGGCACACCGGCGTCGCGTAGAGGGGGTGGTGGCGGCCCAGGGGGCGCTTGACCCACTCCCGGCTGACGCCCCGCTCGTCCCCGCCGTGCTGTCGGACGCTGAGGTCGTCGGCCCGTCCGACGGCGAGCGCTACCGGGCGCCAGGGCGACTCCGGGAGAGTCTCCGCGAGGCCGACCGGGTCCGGGCCGCCCTGCCGACCGTCTCGGCGCCGACGGCGCGGCTGCTGTACGACCGCGTCGTCAGGGACGACGCCGCGGTCGAGGTGGTCGTCTCCCCGGCGGTCCGGGAATCCCTGGCCGCCAGGTTCGGGGGCGAACTGCGCGCGATGGCCGCCGAGGAGTTCGAACTGCTGACGGGCGAGGTGCCGTCGTTCGGGGTCGTCGTCGCCGAGACCGGCGACCGGACGGTCGTCACGGTGGTCGTGGTCGTCGACGGGGGCGTCCACGCGGTGATCCGGAACGACGCCGAGGCGGCCGTTCGCTGGGCCGAGTCGACCTACGCCGACCTGCGGTCAGCGGCCACGCCGGTGACGGCGTCCGTCGCCAGGGAGACGGGGGCCAGCGACCTCGACGACGGGCGGGGCGGACTGCCGGTCGCACTGGAGCGCGAGGGGTTCGTCGCCCTGGACCGGTCGTACTTCGTCGACAGTCCCGTCGCGGACCCGGCGACGGCGTGGCGTGCCGGGCTGGACGTGGCCGAGGTCCAGAGCGGCTACGCCGCCGACCGGACGACAGACGAGGGCGAGTCGCTGACCGACCGCCTGCTGGCGGCCCTGACGGCGGGCGAGGACACGCTGGTCGTCGGCCCACCGGGGTCGGGGAAGTCGACGGTGTGCAAGCAGGTCGCCTGCGAGTGGTACGACGCCGGGCACGGGCCGGTGCTGTACCGGGAGCGCGGGCGCGGGGCGGCGGTCGAGTCGGTCGACGACCTCGTCGCCGCCGTCGAGGCGACCGACGGGCACACGCTGGTGGTCGTCGAGGACGTCGTCCAGCCCGGGGCGGTCGGGGCCGTCGAGGCGGCGAGACGGCTGGCCGGGGCGTCGGTCTCGTTCCTGTTCGACGCCCGCCTGTCGGAGTGGCACGACCCGCCGGCGGCGCCGGCGACCGACCTCGACGCCCTCGACCTCGCCGTCGAGCCGATGCCGTCGCTCGACGACACCGACTACCGGCGCGTGGTCGAGCAGTTCGAGCGGACCGCCGAGACGACGATCGACGTGCCGGTCGAGCGCCTGCGGGAGACGATCGAGGGTGACCGGGGCCCCGGCGGCGACGGGGCGGCGCCGGACGAGGTGTTGTTGCTCACCCACCGGCTGGCGCTGTACGCCGACCCGCTGGCCGAGGACTCGACCACGCTGGAGGAGGCCGTCGAGCGGCTCCGCGAGCGCGTCTCGGAGGAAGAACACTCCGTCAGCGTGGCGACGACGGCGGCGGCGCTGACCGCCGCCGGGGTGCCGTTCGGGCCGGGACACCTCCACGCGCTGGCCGAGCCGGGCGAGGAGACGGCCGAGCGGACGGTCGACCTGCTGGACGGTCGACTGCTGTTCGGCGTGGGCGACGACGGCACCTACCGGACGGTCCACGAGGCGTGGGCGACGGCGTTTCTCGCCGCGGCCGCGGACGCGGAGCGGGCCACGGAGCGGTTCGGCCGGGCCATCTCGCGGCTGCTCGCGCTCGCCGACGACCCACGGCGCCGCGAGCGGCTCCGCCAGGAGACCGAGGCGTCGGCACTGCCCCGGGTCGAGGCGGCGCCGACGGAGTGGGCCGACGAGACCGCCGAGGCGCTGTTCTCGCTGGCCCGGGAGCGCCCGAAGGTGGTTCCGCTGTTCGGCGCGTCCGGCGCGAGCGTCGACCTACCGGCGGCGTGCGAGCGGGTCACGGAGGCGGACCTGGACCGTTGGCTCGGCCGGGCGGCGCTGAACCGTGGCGACCCCGAGCGCGCCGAGCGGGCGTTCGAGTCGCTGCCGGACGAGGGCGTGGTCCGGCCGCTCGGGCTCGCGGAGGTGGCACACGCCCGTGACGACTACGACGCCGCCGAGGAGCACGCCCGGACGGCACTGGAGCGGGCGCGACGGGGTGACGACCGGGGAAGGGTCGCGGAGTGTCTGAACCAGCTCGGCTGGGTCGACAGGAAGCGCGGCGACCTGGACCGGGCGGGCGAGCGGTTCCGGCGAAGCCTGGAGATCGCCCGCGAAGCCGGCGACCGTCGCTCCGTGCGGGGGATCCTCACGGACCTGGGCACCGTCGAGCGGATGAAGGGCGCCCTCGAGGACGCACGGGAGCACTACCTCGACGGTCTCGAACTCGCCCGTGCCCTCGGGGACCGCCAGGGAGAGGCCATCGCCCTGCACAACCTGGGCAACGTCGCCTTCGACCGCGGCGCACACGACCGGGCGCGAGAGCAGTTCCAGCGGGCGCTCGACCTCTGTGAGACGATCGGCGACCGGGACGGCGTGGCCGGAGCGCTCAACAACCTCGGCATGGTGGCGGGCGAGGAGGGCGACCTCGACCGGGCGCGGGAGTTCTTCGAGCGGGCACTTGCGGAGAACCGGCGGCTCGGCGACCCCGAGTCCGTCGGGGGCTGTCTCAACAACCTCGGCAAGGTCGCCGTGTTGCAGGATGACCTCGACCGGGCCCGCGAGTACGCCCGTGAGGGACAGTCGGTGTTCGTCGAGATCGGGCACGTCCGTGGCGAGGCGAACGCCCTGGGTACGCTCGCGGATGTCGCCGAACGGCGCGGGAACACGGAACGGGCGCGTGAGCACCTACAGGAGGCACTCGACCGCTACGACCGGATGGGCGCCGTCAGGGAGGGGCTCGAGACCGTCGAGCGTCTCCAAGACCTCGAGCGCGAGTCCGGCGACGACGAGGCCGCCCGGGAGTGGTGTGAGCGCGCTCTGGAGCGGATCGACGCCGCGGACGACCTCGACCTGGCGGAGCGCCGCGAGGAGTTCCGCCGACTGCGGGACGAACTCGCCCCGGACTCTGAAGCGTCGGAGCCGGGCGCCGACCCGGATCCCGAGTCCGTCTCGGGAGGGGAGTCGGGCTGAGCCTGCCCTGTGCCGGTGGTGGCCGATCGCGTGGACACCGCCTCACTCGCTCTCGCCCACGACGGTCGAGCTGACGGTCCGTTCCTCCTCGCCGCCCTCCGCGACCCACACGAGTGCCACCTCCTGGCCGGCGGGGACGTCCTCGAGAACGTGGCGTTCGCCCGGTCCGAACGGCAGGGTGACGGTCTCGCGGGCGGTGCCGTTCACCGCGACGTACAGCCCCGCGGTGTTCTCGGTGGTGTACGCCGGCCCACCGACGTGCTCGACGGCGAGCGTGCCCGTCTCCCCGTCGTACGAGAACTGCAACTCCGCCCGGGGTACGTCGAGTCCGCCGGGCGCGGCGCCGTCGAGGTAGACGGCGACCCCGAGCGCGGCGATGGCGACCAGGACGAGTCCGAGTCCGACCGCGACCGCGACCTGCAACGAGCGCGGCGGGCGGCGACTGTCCCGGCGCCGCTCGCGCTCGCGCTCGCCCGCTCGTTCCCCGGCACGGTCAGGCCCCTTGCCGCCGTGACCGTCCGTGCCGCCGGCGCCGTCACTCACGGACGCCCCGCCGGACCTCTCGGGTAAAAGTTCTTCCAGTCGACCGCCGACCCCGTCGTGCCCTCGGCAGACGGCGCGATCGTCCTCCCTCGGCGGGAGCCGTTACTTCTCTGCTGTTTGCAATAGATGAATCTAACTGGGGCAAAATTTAATTTATTCGGGTTTAGTTGGTTATACAGGTGAGTACTTTTTGAGAGAGACACCCGACGCGAGGCCGAGACGGGGGGTGACGGAGGTGGTCGGGGTGGTGTTGTTGTTCGGGCTCGTGGTCGCCGGGGCGGCGGCGATCTACGTCGGGGGGTCGACGGTGAGCGGGCAACTGACCGAGGAGGCGGCGACCGAGCGGGCCACGCAGTCGATCCAGGAACTCGACGGGCGGCTCCGGTCGGTGATCGTGAGCCCGAACCGGCAGTCGGTGCCGGCGTCTCTCGGGACGGACGGGTCGACGTCGGTGACGACGGGCGGGCGGGTGACCGTGTCGGTCCAGCGCACGAGCACCTGCACGCGAACGCTGGCGCTGGACAGTATCCGGTACGACGTCGACGAGGGGCCCGAACTGGTGTACCAGGCGGGTGGGGTGTTCGCCGTGACCGAGTCGGGGCCGACGACGGTGTCGCCGCCGGCGGTGGGCTACCGGAACGGCACGCTGAGCGTGACGACGTTCAACGTCAGCGGCGGCGGCGCCGACGGGACGTTCACCGCCGTCGAGAACGCGACGGGGACTCGCGAGCGAACCCGGACGGCGATGGAGCGCCTGTTCGCGAAGCCGGGGTGTACCAGGCCGGACGAGATCACCGTCTCGGTCGAGAGCCAGTTCCCGGGCCAGTGGCGCGAGCACTTCGAGGCGGAGTTCCCGGACTCGGCGTCGGTCACGCGGACCGGTGACGTGGTCACGCTCAAACTCGACGAAGACGAACTCCCGCGACGGGCGGACGACGACCGCAACAAGGTCGTCGACTTCACCGACGGAGACAGCGACACCGGAGAACTGCTCTCGAACGGCGTGCGGGTCGACAAGGGTGTCGGCAACACCTACGAGGTGTCGACGCGACTGCTGGCGGCCGAGAACGGCTACAACAAGACGCACATCAACGTCACCTCGAACGTGTCGACGACGCCAGTCGACATCGTCTTCGTGATTGACGAGTCGTGTTCGATGCTCAGCGGTGGGTGCCCGAGCGACACGACCCACCCCTCGGGGACGCCGATCCACGAGGCCAAGGACGCGACGGTGCAGTTCATCGACGAACTGCAGGGCGACCCGGTCGACCATCGGGTCGCGGCGGTCGGCTTCCCCGGGAAACACGCCCACAACAATGCCACCTACTCCGGGCCGCTGGACCCGGCGGTCACGCACTTCACCCTCACCGAGAACCTCTCGGGTGCGAAGACTCAGGTGCGCAACTCCGGGACGCTGGACTACGCCACGCCGACCGACGCCGGACTCCGTGACGCCCGTCGCCTCCTGGAGCGCGACGGCAACAGTTCCCACAAGCAGGTGATCGTCCTGCTGACCGACGGAAAGCCGACAGAGGACCAGCCCCCGAACGTCCCGTACAGCGGGGACGTGGCCCACGGCGACTCCGGTCCCGACTTCACGAACTGGGTGAACGAGACACAGGTCACCAACGCGAGCGGCATCCCGGTGTACACCGTCGCCGTCGGGGGCGGGGCCGACCGGCGTGTCACGAAGCAGATCGCCGACCAGACCGGCGGCAACGAGTACCACGCGCCGACCGCCGCCGACCTGCCCAGCGTCTTCGACGACATCTACCGGGACGTCTCCCAGACCCGCGTACCGGAGCGGTACGTCGTCAACACGCCGACGGTCGTCGACCTCGGCGTCGGTCCGAACACGGTCAGGCCCTGGGTCGGCTCGGCGACGCCGACCGGCCCCGGACTGAACGTCCAGACCCCCGAGGACCTCTCGCCGTCCCTGTTCGGTGTCGACGACGGCCAGGCGCTCACAGTCAACCAGACCCGCGTGTACGACTGCACGGCGAACACAACGACTGGCGCGACGATAGCCCCCTCGTGGAACGCCTCGAAGGAGTACCAGATCGCCCGCTGCACCGCGCCCGGCGGGGTGAACGCCTCGTCGACCGGCGCGACGATCTACACGAACGGCTCGGACCTGCCGACCGGCGCGGCGTGGTGGTGGCAGAACGGCACCGCCACCGCGATCCCCGACGAACTCACGACCGACTTCGACGGCGACGGACAGCAGCAACTCGACCTCGACAAGAACGAGGTCGTCGCTGTCGTCGAGGTCGACGACAACGATGGCGGCACCGACCGCAACAACGTCGTGCTGTTGCTGGACGTCGGGAAGGCACCCTCGGAGGTGCAGACGAGGTGGTTGGTCAGCGTACGGGTCGGCGACGTCAGGGTGGAGGGTTGAGCCGCGCGGTCAGATCACGTCCATCTCGGCGAGCCGCTCAGGGAGGTACGTCTCGGTGACGAAGTCCAGGCCCCGGGAGGCGAGTGACTGCTGTTCGGCCTTCTTCCCGATGTCCAACTGGAGTTCGATCTGCTCGCGCCAGAACTCGGTGTCGAAGCGTGGATCCTCGAGTTCCGACTCGAGGGCGTTCACGTCCGAGTCCGACAGCGGGTCCGTGGGGAGGTCGTACTCGACGATGTCCCGGGGACGGATACCGACGAACTGCGCCTCGGGGGTGGCCAGATACTCCGAGAGGTGGGCGGACTTG
>CAYODS010000005.1:41012-54204 GCA_964402765.1 uncultured Halobacteriales archaeon | reverse complement strand
TCGTGGCTGCAAGCCTTCGCCGTCTGCTGGAATCGGCTTAACTGAACACTGCCCCACCGTCTGTCGCAAACGTTTAAGTATCCAAACTGAATGTGCGATGACGACACACAGGCCGATGGACACACAGGAACCGACCGGCGAGCGCGAGTCATGAGCGGTGACGGCACCGCGGGGGACGCCCGAGAGCCGGCCGAACTCGCGAGAGAGCACGCCGAGTTGCTGTCGGAGATCGGGACCGAGCTCAGCGAGTCGAGCGAGGTGATCGAGTCGCTGTCACGGAGCGCAGCGGAGGCGAACCGGTCGAGTTCGGAGACCGTGGACTGCGCCGAGACCGCCCGGTCGTCCGCGCGACGGGCCCGGGAGGACATCGGCGAGGCACAGGCGGCGGCGGCCACGGCGCGCGAGCGCTTGGAGGCGCTACAGGAGACCGTCGCCGAGATCGACGCGATCCGGGAGATAATCGACGACATCGCCGAGCAGACGAACATGCTGGCGCTGAACGCCTCGATCGAGGCTGCCCGCGTCGAGGACGACGGTGACGGGTTCGCGGTCGTCGCCGACGAGGTGAAGGGACTCGCGGAGGACGCCCAGGACCAGGTCACCGAGATCGGCGCGATAGTCGAGGAGGTGCAGTCCGAGGCCGAGGAGATCATCACCGAGATCGAGGCGGTCGACGAGCGGACGGACGAGGCGACGGCGTCGATCGCCGAGACCGTCGACGACCTCGAGGCCATCGCCGACAGCGCGGTCGAGACCTCCGAGAGCGTCGACGACGTGGCCGACGCCACGGAGGCGTACGCCGAGGACGTGGACGACCTCGCCTCGATGGTGATCGAGGCGATCACTCGGGCCGACGCGCTGCACGAGCGTCTCGACGGCTCGTAGTGACCCGGGGACGGGGGTGAGCGACGACCCAACACTCCGTTCACTCCCGACCGACGACGACCGCTCGACGAGGTCGGAGTGGCCTCTCGCCACCCCGGTGACCGACGGGTCCGGACCGGATCAGTCTCTGTCGGTCGGAGCGAGACGGCCCACGACGAGCGCAAGCACCACCAGGCCCGCCACGCCGAGCCCGACCACCAACAGGTCCGGCGGCGCCCGCGTCGGGCCGTCGGGGTCGGCCGCCTGGACGGTCGTTCCAACGTCGCCAACTGACACGTTGAACGGAGCCGTTTCCGAGACGTTCAGGCGAACGGTGACGGTCCGGGTCGTGGTCCCGTCGACGACGACCGCCTGCGTCGAGACGCGCTGGCCGGCGACCGAGACGGGGAGTTCGACGAACGTGGGTCGTGGGTCGTCGTTCCGGACCCTCGCCGTGACGAGCACCCGACCGTCGGTGTCGTTTCGCGTGGCGGTCACGTCGACGACCGACGCCGTTTCCCGGTCGGGCGCCACGCGGACGGTGTACCGTCGGTCACCCCAGGAGAGTTCGTACGTCCCGGGCCGGGCGAACTCGTGGGTCCCGTTCGTGGTGACGGTCTCGCCCGGCGGGACCCACCCGACCCAGGGGGTCGCGACTCGTTCGCTCGGGCCGCCCTCCACCGATCGCCGGACGACCAGGCTCGCCAGGCCGCCGGTCTCGCCGTCGTTCATGACCCGTGCCTCGACGCGGAGCGTCTCGCCCTGGCGCAGCGTGATCGTCTCCGCGCCCGGTGCGATCGTCCGGGAGCCGTTCGGGCGGGTCGCCGACACGTCGCGGACCCGAACCCGGACCTCGGGAGACCGCTCCAGGTCGTCGGACGAGACCCCGTACACGGCGTCGAGCACCTCGTCGTCCGGCCGGTACGCCGGTGCGGCGCCCGTCGTGAGGTACCGCCGGGCGGCCGCCGCCGCGTCGGGCCCGCCAGCGTCGCGGACGGCGGCGACGAACGTCTCCAGTGTGGGGTCCTCCGCCCCGTTCACTCGCCGTATCGCGTCCGCGACGGTCCGTTCACCGTCGGTCGCTCGCCGGATCTCCCTGTCGAGGACGCCCAGGACGAGCGCACCCTTGTCGTACTGTGTCTCGCCGCCCCAGGTGTCGGGGTCGGCGAGGACGCTGTCGTCGGTGCTCCCGCGGGTGAACGCTCCCCGGAGCGGTCCCCAGTCGTCGTGGCCCTGCTCGATCGACAGCAGCCAGCCGTAGTACTCGGCGCTGCCCTCGGTCAGCCACCTGAGCCCGTCGGGCTCGGGGAACTCCTGGCGGGTGTGGACGTACTCGTGGGTCCAGGTGTCGATCTCGTAGTCGGCGTCGACGAGCAGCGTGGTGCCGTCGAGCGCGAATCCGGGCTGCTCCAGTCGCGTGGCACCGATCTCGATCTGCGGCGTGACGAACCCGTGGACAACCTCGTCGCGCCCGCCGATCGACAGCGACCGTGCGGCCCCGGCGAGCGTCTCGACCGTCCGGCGGGGACCGGTGCTCAGTTCCACCCCGGCCGGGACGACGACCCGGACCCGTTGCCCGGCGGCCCGTCGCTCGTACACGTCGTGTGCGCCCAGCAGGACCGTCGTGTTGCCGACGTAGCCCTCGCCGTCGACCCGGACGGCTCCCCGGAGGTCGACCGACTGCGTGGCGTCCACGCGGGGCGTGCGGTGCTGGACCAGCGTCCAGGCGTCGCCCCGGTTGCCCACGTAGGTCCAGTTTATCGGGACGCGGTACGCGATCTCGGCCGGTGACTGGCCCGACCACTCGTACCGCTCACCCGCCCGCGTGACGTTCGTCGTGTCCACGACGGTCACCTCCTCGCGGAAGCCGACCGACAAGCGGTCGACCGCCGGGGTCCGGGGGAGGTGCATCGTCACGCCGACCACGCCCGGTCTGTCCGGCAGGCGCCGGTACGTGTAGGCGGCGTCCACGACGGGGTCGGACTGTCCCGCCGTCCTCGTCACGGTCGTCTGGAGCGCCCTGCGGTCGGTGGGCGAGGCGGCCGACCCGGCGGTCTCTCCCGGTGCCGACTCGCCGTCGACCGCCGCGGCGCCGGCGGCCACGAACGGCACCGTGAGAGCGACCCCGGCGAGACAGGCGACGATCGCCACGGCGACGACGGGCGAGCGGCGGCGTCCCGCGCTCGACGGGCCCGGACCGGTCATCGCGTCCGGGTCGACCGTGGAGGCTCAAAACTGCCACTCATCGTCTCGCGCGCAGCGACACGTGGTGACGGGGGACGACCCGGCCGGCGCGGGGGCGGGCCGACGGGCGAGATCGGCACCTCTGGTCCGCCGGGGCGTGCGACGGCGACCGCGGTGTCAGTCGCCCAGCCCGACGGTGTCCCAGGAGTCGCCGTCGTTGTACGCCTCGATCACCGAGAGAACGTCGGGAGCGGACAGGTCCGCGTCGTCGTTGTACGCCTCGATCACCGCGAGCACCTCCTGGGGGTCGATCTCGCCGTCGCCGTCGTCGAACCGCGGCGAGCCACGGCCCGGCGTGTCGTACAGGTACACCAGGCCGGTGTTCAGGGCGGTGGGGGCACCGACGAACACGCCGTCGCCGCCGACGGCGACGCTCGCGCCGTACTGGAGGTTCCGGCCGACGTTCCGGCGGAGGCCGGCCGACCCGACCTGCCGCCAGCCGTCGGCCGTGCGCCCGAACACGAGCGACGCCGCGGTGTCGGAGTGGCGGGCGGTCGAGAACTCCGTGGCGCCGACGACGGCCGTGTCACCGTCGCCGGAGAGCGCGACGGAGACACCGAACTGGTCCTCGGGCGAGACGCCGTCCGGTCGCAGCGTCGCCGTCCGCGCCCAGGTGTCACCGTCGGCCTCGAAGGCGTGGACGGTGCCGCCGGAGTCGTCGCTGGCGACCGACCCGGGGGCGCCGACGAGCGCCCTCGTCCCGTCCGCGGAGAGTGCCGCGTCGGAGCCGAACTGGTCGCCCGCAGCGCCGTCGTCGGCCGCGAGCCTTGCCGTCTCGGTCCAGGAGTCACCCGCCCGGACGAAGACGTGTGCCGACCCCGCGCTCTCCCCGTCGGTCGTCTCGGTCCCGGGCGCGCCGGCGAGGAGGGTCCGCCCGTCGCCGGAGACCGCGAGCGAGGCGCCCAGGGAGCCGGTGTCGGACGAGGCGAGCGTGGCCTCCTGGCTCCACGTAGACCCGGACCGCGTGAACACCGCCACCGACCCCTCGCCGCCGGGGGCGGCGACCGCGGCGACCGTGCCGTCCGCGGACAGTCCGACCGACAGTCCGGCGAGGGCGGCGGCGCTGGCACCGTCGGGAACGAGCGTGGTCGTCTGGGTCCACCCGTCTGGACGGCGCTCGAACACGTGCGCCCGGCCGGCGTCGCCGTCGGCTCCCGGTGCGCCCACGAGCGCCGTCCCGCCGTCGTCTGCGAGGGCGACGCCGGTGCCGAACCGGTCGCCCGCAGCGCCGTCGTCGGCCGCGAGCGTGGCCGTCTCGCGGTACGGCCCGTTGCGCAACTCGACGCCCACGGAGACGTCGTCCGCGGCCGTCGTGTCGAACGCCCCGAACACCAGGTCGTAGGTTCCCAGGGGGAACTCCGTCCCGTCGAGCGTGAACACGTCCTCGGTCGACCCGTCGGGGAACACCAGCTCGTCGAGTCCGTCGCCGTCGACGTCCTCGCGTGTCCCCTGGACGCCGTCGAGCGTGAGCGCCGACTGGAGGTCGCCGGCGAGACCGGCCGCCGCGGAGACGACGTGGGTGTGTCCGACGCGGTTCGAGGACGTCACCGGGATCTCGACCGTGGTGTCCGACCCCTGTGTGCCGACGGTGACGGCGTCCGGGCCGACGGCGTAGTCCTGGACGAGGACCTCGAACTCGACGATCGTGTCGGCTCCGGTTCGAAGCGCGTAGCCCGGGGCCGGCACGAGGTCGCCGACGGCGCCGGTGTCGAGCCGCACCCGACCGCCCTGGACCACTCGCTGCGCGAGCAGTGTCCCGTCGGGGGCCACGAGGTTGACGACGTCCCCGTCTGACAGGTCGGACCCGGACGCCGTCAGCTCGACGACCTGGCCGACGTACACCGCTCCCGACTCGCGGGGGTCGACCGTCGGGTCGAGGTGGTCGCCGGTGACCCTCACGGGCGTCGGGTCGGCCGCGGCCTCACCCGTCGCCGCGGCGTCGAGGACGTACACCGACCCCGCGCCGTCGCCGGAGGGCTCGTCGCGGGGGGCGCCGACCAGCAGCGTGTCGCCGCCACTCGTCACGGCCACGTCGCGCCCGAACGCGTCGCCGGCGGCGCGGTCTGGGGCGAGGACGACGCCGGACCGCGAGAGGGTGTCGCCGGACTGGACGGCGGCACCGTCCGTCGCCGCGGCGGTGTCGCCCGCGTCGCTCACCGTCTCCCCGCGGACGGACACGCCCGTCCCGCACAGTCCGACCGTCGCCGCGCCCAGGACCCGCAGCGCGGACCGCCGTGTCACGCCGTCGTGGTTCCGTTGCCGTTCGTCGGTGGAGGGGTTCTCTCCGGGGACCATACGCGCTGAAATATACACGCAGATCGGGTTTGAGTGTTCTGCCCGTGGAGGCCGCCCGGCACCGGGGCGGGCCGACGGGGCGGCGGAGTACCCGCCGGGAGCCACCCGACACCGCGGCGAGCAGACGGATCGGGAGCCGGGACCCAAAGGCCGACGTGTGCGGCGCCCACAGGCGGGGACGGATGACCGAGCACACGCGGGCGGCGGCGCGCCGGCTGGACGCCGAGGACCCCCTATCGGGGTTCGCCGACCGCTTTCACGTGCCGGCGGACCTGTACATGGACGGCAACTCCCTGGGGCCAGTGAGCGACGCGGCCGCCGCTGCCGTCGAGCGGGCGCTGGAGCAGTGGCGCGAGCAGGGGATCGAGGCCTGGACCGAGGCCGATCCCGACTGGTGGCACTACGGCGAGGACCTGGGGGCGCGGCTGGCGCCGCTCGTGGGCGCCGCCCCGGAGGAGGTGTGTGTCGCAAACTCCACGACGGTGAACGTCCACTCGCTGGTCGGCACGTTCCTCGAGGAGGCGGACGCGCCGGGCGTGCTCGTCAACGATCTCGACTTCCCGAGTGACCACTACGCGGTCCGCGCCCAACTGCGAGCGCGGGGGTACGACCCCGAGGAGCACCTCCACGTCGTCGAGAGCCGTGACGGCCGGACGATCGACGAGGGAGACGTCGGGGCGGTCCTCGCGGAGGAGGACGTCGGCGTGCTGTTCCTGCCGTCGGTGCTGTACCGCAGCGGCCAGTTGCTCGACCTGCAGCGACTCGCCGAGGCGGCCCACGAGCACGGCGCCTACGCGGGGTTCGACCTGGCACACTCCGTCGGCGTCGTTCCCCACGAGTTGCGAGCGGTCGGGGCGGACTTCGCTGTGTGGTGTCACTACAAGTACATCGGCGCCGGGCCGGGTGCGGTGGCGGGGCTGTACCTCGCCGAGGAGCACTTCGGCGTCACCCCCGCGCTGCCGGGGTGGTGGGGCCACGAGAAGGAGACGATGTTCGACATGCGACCCACCTTCACCCCGGCGGAGTCGGCCGGCGCCTTCCAGATCGGCACGGTGAACGTGCTGTCGGCGGCGCCGATCTACGGTGCGCTGGAGGTCGTCCACGAGGCGGGTGTCGACCGCGTGCGCGAGAAGTCCGTCGCCCTCACGGAGTACCTGATCGATCTGGCGGACGAGCGACTCGCGGAGCTGGAGTACGACGTCGGCACCCCCCGGGACTCACAGCGCCGTGGCGGGCACGTCGCGCTGGAACACCCCGAGGGCGCCCGGGTGAGCGAGGCGCTGCGGGACCGCGGGGTCGTCGTGGACTTCCGCCCGCCGAACGTGGTCCGCGTGGCGCCACACCCGCTGTACGTCGGCTTCGAGGACGTGTACGAGGTCGTCGAGCACTGCCGGGCGGTCGTCGCCGACGGGGTGTACGAGCGGTACGAGGCGCCGGAGGGCGAGGTGACCTGACCGGTTCGCCGGCGTCGGTACAGGGTGCCGGCGGCGTCCCGACGGGCCGCCCGGTGGGCGGCTACGACCGCGAGCGGAGTTCGCGGACCGACAGTGCCCCGACGCCACAGAGGAGCACGGCGAGTCCGGCCGTCCACGCCGTCGGGACGACGGCGGCGGTGCTGACCGACGTGAGCGCCCCGGCGACGCCCAGGACGGTCAGCACGCCCCCGGCCACGAGGAACAGCGAGAGCGCCCCGGAGGGTCGCGTGACGAGGCGCCGCGGGACGCCGCGCGTCTCAGCCACGTCGGGGGCGGTGGTCTCCGGGTCGGGCAGCGCACTGCGGGCCGCGTCGCGGTCGGTGAACAGCAGCCACTCGGAGAAGGCGTCCGAGACCGACCCGAAGGTCTCTCGTGGCTGTCGCTCGACGTCGGCGTCGCGCACCGCGTACATCACGCCGTCCTCGACCTGGGTGACGCTCCCGTGGCCGACCTCCTCGACGACCCGCTCGTAGGCCGTGCCGTCGATCCGGTCGGGGGTGGGCACCTCGATCGGCCCGGTCCACGGCTCGCCACACAGGTCCAGCTCGATGTGGAGGGTGCCGTCCCCGGACGCCACGCTCTCGATGGGGACCCGACAGGGCGTTCGCGGCGGCTCCGCGTCGTCGTCCTCGTCGTCGGACTCGTAGGTCTCCACCCGCCGCAGCGCGACGACGTACCGCTCGGGCAGGTGGCGGTCGAGCCGTCGTTCGTCGACCCGGGACACTGGCGCCACCACCAGGTCCGACAGCCCAGCCTCGGGCACCGACAGCCGCCGGAGCCTGGGACTCTCGAAGGCGATCGTGACGGTGTCACCGACGATGCGGCCGAGGTCCGGGGCCAGGCGCCGCCCGACCGCGGCGTACAGTCGGCGGAGGTCGCCGAGCCCTGCGCGGTCGATCGCGAAGCCGACGACGAACGTGGTGCCCTCGACGGGCGACAGTTCCACCAGCACGCGGTCGACGCTGGTGACGCCCACGTCCGTCACCGTCGCGGGCACGCGCTCGCCCGCCGCGAGGTTCCGGTAGACCTGATACTCCTCCTCCAGACTGCCGAGGTCGGTCGTCTCTGACCCGGGGGTCTCCCTGCCAGTCATGTCAAGGTGTCGCACGGAGTGACACTTCAGTATGGGCCGCGAACTCGCAGTAACCTCGGCGTGTGCGCCGACGGCGGCGAGGGTCGGGCGACGGGGACCGGCCTTTCGCAGCGCCGGAGCGTGGGGACCTACAGGTCCCCGCCGGAGTTCAGCATACCGCCGATCGCCCCACAGATCACGGGGAAGGCGACGCCGACGAGGGCGACCGCGGTGAACGTCTCCGGGCCGACGGTGACGCTCGTGCCGAAGCCCGAGCGACTCACCCGGAACACGAACGTCCCGGCGACCGCCAGCGGCAGGTAGCCGACGGCGACCGCCGCGCCGGCGACCTGGCCCGACCCGGAACTCCGGCCGGCGACGACGTAACCGGCGACCACCAGCACCACGATCACCGCCAGCGTCCACACCGGTCGCGGGATCGTCAGGTTCGGTGCCTCCGCGAGGAGGTTCGCCGTCCCGGACGCCGAGAGCCGCCCCCCGGACGCCGAGGACTCCGTCGAGACGAAGTGAGCGTTGTACATCACCCACCCGACCACCTCGAAGAGGTAGTCGCTCGTGTCGAACGAACCACCGTCGTTCTCGACCATCACGAACGCGAACGTCACCACGTAGTTGAGGACGTAGGCCACCGCACCCGTCGTCGCCCCCGCCGCGATCGGGACTCCCGACCCGGAGTCGGACCGACGCGACCTCGCTGGCTGTGCCATACACCTACGAGACGGACGACCGACAAAAATCGTCCGCCGGTCGAGTTCTTGTGTAATTCTCGCCCGCGATTCGGGCGAGTAGCATTACACAAGAGCGGTCAGACTCCCCCGGTCAGGTCCGAGAGACTAAGTCACCGACCGCTGGATCCACCGTATGATAGAGATCCCCGAGAAGTTGCGGTCGTTGTTCACCGGTACGGTCCACGAGCGCGAGGGGCGGTACGTCATCGAGGTGCCGGCGAGCGAGGTGGAACACGACGCCGTGGCGGTGGGCGAGCGGTACCGGGTCGCGCTGGTCGAGACGCCCGACGGGACCGGCGCCGCCGAGGGGAAACGGGAGTCGACGAGCGACTCGAACGATGGTGGCGCGCCGACGCCGCCGGTCGACGAGGGCGAGGTGCGCCAGGTGGTCGTCGAGAGCGTCGGCGACCAGGGCGACGGCATCGCGAAGGTCGAGCGCGGGTACGTCGTCATCGTCCCCGACGCCAGACCGGGTGACGAACCCACCGTCGAGATCGAGGAGGTCCAGCAGAACGTCGCCTTCGCACGGGTGATCGAGGGTCGCTCCGCGGACTGACCCGCCGGCACGAGCGGGGTCGCAGCGCCTGAGACACAGCGGGGGGCTTACTCGTCGTCGGGTGCACCGACCGGTGTGCGACGACGCGAGTTCGTGGCCGCCACGGGGACGCTGACCGCCGGGGCGGCCGCAGGGTGCCTCGGGCTCGGTGGCGGCGGCGACGAAAAGACGGGCGCACAGCGGGCCATGGAGCGGTTCCTGGCGGCTATCAGGGAGGACGACACCGAGCGCGTGAACGACGAGATCGCCGACGACGGCGAGATCGAGCGGTGGGGTCGGCGGGAAGTGAGGAACCTATCGGTGTTCGAGCCGCGACTCGTGGACTTCGAGGTGGTCGAGGACGGAGAGACGGCGGTGACGGCCGACGTGACCGTCAGCGTCCGGGGCGGGGGCAACACCGCGGAGGAGACCGTCCGGTACGAGTTCCGGAAGGTCGACGGCGAGTGGAAACTCTGGCGCAGGGTCGAGGGCGGCATCCGGTAGCGACGACGCCGTCTCCCGCGAAGACACTCCCGTTAGTTTTGATAGTATCTGTAGTACCGGATTGAACTTAATAATACACGTATTCTTTCGGATAATATGCCTCTGACAGAAACCGACAGCGGCAGGGAGCGCCAGACGACTGCGGCGTACGGGGGTGGTCGCTGATGGCACACAGGGACCGGACCGCGGGGGTGGTCGTCCTCGCGATCGTGACGGTCGCCCGGGGACTGCTCGGGCTGTTCGGGGCGGGGGCACTGCTCGCGCTCGGGAGTGCGGCGGGCGGCAGTGCCGGCGGTCTCGCGGCCGTCGTCGGGCTGATCACCGGGGCGCTGTCGTTCCTGCTTTTGTTCGTGGCGGCGGCGCTGTGGGTCGGTCGCTGGATCGGGTGGGTGCTCGGGACGGTCGTGTTCGGGCTGAACACCCTGCTCGGGGTCCACCAGCACCTGACGGCCTCGGTCGGGGGCCTGGAGACGGTCGTCCTCGCGATCGACGCCGTCAGTCTGCTGTACCTGCTGGCGATCCGGAACCGCTTCGGGTCGGGCGGCGACGACGGCCGGTCGGTGCCTGAGGCACCCCACCACCGCTGACCCGACGCCGTCAGTCCGCGGCCGCGACCCGGTCGAGGTCCGACCGCACGTGGGCGAGCGTGGCCGTCCGACCCTCCGAGGCGAACCACTCGTGGCCGCCGTCGTACAGCCGCACGCGGTCACTCGGGGCGTGGTCACCGATCGCTCGCACGCTGACGACCCGGTCCGACAGCGAGCAGTGCACCACGCTCCCCAGCCGGAACGGGGGCAGGGTGCGCTGGGCGCGGGTGACCGCCCCGAGCCACGCCGGCGAGACGCCGCGGTCGGCGGCACGATCCCGGTCCGGGTCGGCCAGGGCGCCCAGCGCCGCCGGGTCCGAGTCGACCGGGATCACCCGACGCGCGACCGGCAGGCGAGCGAGGACCGGCAGCAGGGCGTCCGCGAGGCCGCTCGTCGCGAGCCCCCAGAACGGGCTCATGTACACCCGCGGCCCGTCGCCGGGCAGGTGTGCGAGCACCAGGCCGCCGAGACTGTGGCCCGCGCGTGCGTCCGGATCGACGCGGTCGGCGACCCCGGCAACCGGGTCGCGGTAGTCATGCTCGAAGTCGGTGCCGTTCTCCGGCAGTGCGACGGCGTGGACGGTCCAGTCCGTGGCGAGGCGGTCGACGAGCCAGTCGACGGCAGGGTGACCGGGGCGGTTCCCCCACCCGAGCACCAGCAGCAGGTCACGGTCGGCGTCGCCACGCCGGCGGACCCGGACGGTGCGGTCGAGCCGCCGTCGGTCGGGAGCGGCGTCGTCTGGCTCACTCATCGGTCCCGGGGTCCCCGTCGGCGCCGGGCGGTCGTCGGGTCCGTGGCGGCGGCACTGTCGGTCGGCGGGCGACGCCGTCGCCGGTCGGTGACGGCCCCGCGAGGGTCGAACGGTGCACGGGATCGCCCTCGTGCGGAGCGGTGAAAGGTCCGGTGGGGGCGGGCGGTTGATGTGCCGCCGGGCCACAGGGACGGTATGGACGAGATCGGGGTCGGGTCGGCGGCGGCCGAACCGGGCGAGACGGTCCGGGGGGAACACCGGGTGACGAACCTCCCGACGGGGGCGGGCGAGCGACTGCCGGTGGCGGTCGTCAACGGCGACCGCGAGGGCCCGACGCTGTGGGTGACGGGGTCGATCCACGGCGACGAGGCGACGGGCCTGGCGGTCGCCCAGGACCTCGTCGACGCCCTGTCGCCCGCGGCGGTTGCGGGGGCGGTCGTCGCCGTGCCGACGCTGAACCCGGCGGGACTGCGTCGGAACGCGCGCACCTCGTACTACGCGGGCGAGGACCCCAACCGGACGTTCCCCGACCCCGAGGGCGACCGCTTCGAGCCGCCGAGCGTGCAGGAACTCGCCAGCGAGCGGGTGTTCGAGGCGTTCACCGACACCGCGCCGGCGGACGCGCTGCTCGACCTGCACACCGCCACCGTCGGGTCGATGCCGTTCGTCATCCGCGACCGGGTGCTGTACGGCGAGCGCCGCGAGGAGACGACCGCGACGGCCCTGGCGGAGCGACTCGCCGCCCTCGCCGGGGCGACGGGACTGCCGGTGGTCACCGAGTACGGCGCCGAGGCGTACACGGGACGGTCGCTCCAGCGGTCGACGGCGGGCGCGGCGCTGAACGCCGCCGGGATCCCCGCGCTCACCCTGGAACTCGGGAGCCACAGCGTCGTCGAGGAGCCGAACCGCCGACTGGGGCTGGCCGCCGTCTGCCGGACCGCGGTGGAACTCGGCGTGCTCGACGGGCTCCCGTCCGGCGTGGCGGACGTCTCCCGACCCGCCCCGGTGGAGTTCCCCGTGCGGCGCCACCGTGGTCCCCGCACGGACGCGGCCGGGGTCTGCCGGCACGAGGTCGCCGCCGGCGACGCCGTCGAGCGGGGCGAGACGGTGGCACGGGTGGTCACGGCCGTCGGCGAGCGTCGCGCGACGGTCGAGACGGACCACGACGGCTACGTCCTCGGTCTGCGGGACGGTGTCGCGGTGTACGAGAACGACCCCGTGGCGAGCCTCGCCGTCCGGGACGACCACGACCTCGTCGTCCCCCGCGACCCGGAGGCCGGGGGCGACTGAGCGGGACACGGTCCGCGGGCGGACCCGTTGCCTCGCTCGGTCGTCCATCGGCATCGCGGGGGACGACCACAAGCGGTGTCCGTCTGGCCGCCGTAGTCGGGAGGACCGTGCTTGGAGAGGTGTTCGTCCCCACGCCCGCGGAGGTGATCGCCGTCCACGAGGACGTGGTCTCGGGACGGGCGGACTCGGAGCCGGGCGTCCGCACGCCGGGGGCGGTCGAGTCCGCCGTGACCGCCGTCACCGAGGGCCACTTCGGGCGCGTGCCGGAGTCCGTCCACGCGAAGGCCGCCGTGCTGTGTCGCCGTCTCGTCGCGGAACACCCGTTCGTCGACGGCAACAAGCGCACCGGACTGAACGTCGCCGTCCTGCTGTGTGCCGGCAACGGCGTCCGCCTCGACTACGCCGACGACCCCGTCCGGTCGCTGCTCAAGCGGATCGCCGTCGACGCGACCGCCGTCGAGGCGGCGGAGGTGACCGCCTACTTCGAGTCCGTGGCCGTCCCGTTCGGGGACCTCGCCGCGGCGGACGAGACCGACGGGGACACGTCCGGGGTGCCCCCGGAGGAGTGGCGACGCCTGCACTCGCTGGCGCGGTCGACCGAGGGTGAACGGCGCCGCGACGCCGTCCGCGACCTCGCCGCCCTCGACCGCAAGCGCAACGCGGCGACATACGACCGCCTGGCCCGGGAGTGACCGAAACTCGACGTCCGGATCCAGAACACATCGACGAGACCCCGACACTTCGATAGAGGGGTGTGTGTGGAGCCGGGGGCCACCGCGGAACACTTCGATAGAGGGGAGAGAGGGGAACCGCCGACACTTCGATA